>NZ_JAZEWV010000023.1:0-105255 GCF_036353415.1 Actinacidiphila polyblastidii | reverse complement strand
CGGTGGGGCGGGGGGGGGCGGCGCCGCTGAGGGCGCCGCCGCCGGGCTCCGGGCCACCGGGCACCCGTGGGTCAGTGCGTGATGATCGCCGGGTCGCTGACGCCGGGCCTGCCGGTCTCGACGTGCCCGGCGAAGCGCCGGGAGAAGGCCGCGTCGTGGTCGCTCACCACCGTGAGGTCGTACCAGCGCCCGCTGCGCGCGAGGTCGGCCGTGTACCTCTCGCTGTGCCCCGCGCGTACCACGACGGTGCGGTGCCGGCCGTCGTAGGCGTTGCGGACGGTGAGCCGGACGTCGTGCCGGCCGGGGTTGGCCAGGGTCAGCTCGACCCGTCCGCTCGCCGCCTCATGACGGGCTGTCACCTCGGGACCGGCGGTGTGCGCCGTGCCCTGGAAGCCGCGCAGGAAGCCGTTCGGGCCGTGCACGGTGAGGTCGTACCCGC
This sequence comes from Actinacidiphila polyblastidii, assembly GCF_036353415.1. Taxonomy (NCBI): domain Bacteria; kingdom Bacillati; phylum Actinomycetota; class Actinomycetes; order Kitasatosporales; family Streptomycetaceae; genus Actinacidiphila; species Actinacidiphila polyblastidii. The sequence goes on along the minus strand of NZ_JAZEWV010000023.1, from coordinate 104,816 downwards.
CCTGCGCCGCGGAGGTGTCCCAGCTGCCGGAGATCTTCTTGCCGGCCTCGGCGGTGTACGTCCAGGGGCCGTCGGCGCGGTCGGCGGCCGTGACGTGGAAGCACACGCCGGCCGCGGCGCCGCCGCCGAAGGTCAGCGTCGCCCGGCCGGTGGCCGCGGTGACGGCCGCGTCGGCGAGCGGCGCGTACGCGAGCGGGCGGGTGGGCCGGGCGCCCCGCTCCTGCTTGGGCAGCACCGCGGTGGCCGGCGGCACCGGGACGTAGCTGTCGTGCCGCCGGCCGTCGGTGGGCCGGTAGCCGTCGGTGCCCGGCAGGTCGGCGGGGCGGTCGTGCCCGAGGGAGAAGTCGAAGGCGGAGGTGAGGTCGCCGCACACCGCGCGCCGCCACGGCGAGATGTTGGGCTCGTGGACGCCGAAGCGGCGCTCCATGAAGCGGATGATCGAGGTGTGGTCGAAGACCTCGGAGCACACGTAACCGCCGGTGCTCCAGGGCGAGACGACGAGCATGGGCACCCGCTGGCCGAGCCCGTAGGGGCCCGCGGCGTAGGTGCCGCCGCCCTGGTACACCTCGCCCTCGGTGCTCACCGTGGAGGCGCCGCGGCCGGCCGCGGGCGGTGCGAACGGCGGCACGACGTGGTCGAAGTAGCCGTCGTTCTCGTCGTAGGTGATGAACAGCGCGGTCCTGCTCCACACCTCGGGGTTGGAGGTGAGCGCGTCCAGGACCTGCGAGACGTACCAGGCGCCGTAGTTGGCGGGCCAGTTGGGGTGCTCGGAGAACGCCTCGGGGGCGGCGATCCAGGAGACCTGCGGCAGCCGGCCGGCCTGGACGTCGGCGCGCAGCACGTCGAAGAAGCCGTCGCCCGCCTTGGCGTCGGTGCCGGTGCGGGCCTTCTCGTAGAGCGCGTCGCCAGGCTGGGCGTTGCGGTACTGGTCGAAGTACAGCAGCGAGTTGTCGCCGTAGTTGCCGCGGTAGGCGTCCTCGATCCAGCCCCAGGAGTGCTCGGCGTCCAGGCCGTCGCCGACGTCCTGGTAGACCTTCCAGGACACCCCGCGCTCCTCCAGCCGCTCCGGGTAGGTGGTCCAGGAGTAGCCGGCCTCGGAGTTGTCGAGGACCGGGCCGCCGCCCTTGCCGTCGTTGCCGGTGTGACCGGACCACATGTAGTAGCGGTTGGGGTCGGTGCCGCCGATGAACGAGCAGTGGTAGGCGTCGCAGACGGTGAAGGCGTCGGCGAGCGCGTAGTGGAACGGGATGTCGTCGCGGGTCAGATACGCCATGGTGCCGGCCGACTTGGCGGCGATCCAGCGGTCGTAGCGGCCGTCGGCGAAGGCCGCGTGGCTGCCGGTCCACTCGTGGTTGAGGCCCTCGATGAACTGCAGCCCCAGGTCCTCGGCGTCCGGGCGGTACGGCAGCACCTCGCGGTCGCCGTCCGGCTGGTGCCACACCGACCTGCCGCTCGGCAGCGTCACGGGGCGCGGGTCCCCGAAGCCGCGCACGCCGCGGAGCGAGCCGAAGTAGTGGTCGAAGGACCGGTTCTCCTGCATCAGGACGACGATGTGCTCGACGTCCTTCAGCGTGCCGGTCCTGCGGGCGGCGGGGATGGCGGCAGCGCGGGTGATGCTGCCGGACAGGGCGGTGAAGCCCGCGGTGGCGCCGGCGACCTGGAGGAAGCGCCGCCGGTTGAGTTCGGTCATGGCTGCGAGGACCTCTTCGGGTGGGAGGGGGATCGTGAGGTTCCACCAAGGTCAGCGAGCGCAGGCGAAGGGGCGGTGTCGCACGCGTGACGGCGCCCGGTACGCGGCACGAACAGCCTGGCCCGCGCGGGGCGGCGGGACGGACGGGATGGCTGGGGCGGAAGGGTGAACGGCTGCGCGGTCGCCTCGTCACAGCGCGTTCCGACGCCGTCCCGCAAGGCGGCGTTCAACTGGGCGTCGCCGCCGGGCGCGAGTCTTCACGGGTTCCCCGTCCAGGCACCAAGGAGCAACCATGGTTGCACAGTTGGACTCGTCGACGCCGTCCGGTGACGGCAGTGAGACGTCCGGCGCCACCTCCGGGCCGGCCGCCGGTGCGGCCGACCGGTCCGCCGGCCGCGTCACCCGCCGCACCGCGGTCGGGCTGCTCGGCACCGCGGGCGTCGGCGCCGTCGCCGCCCCGCTGCTGACGGCCGGGCCCGCGGCGGCCGAGCCGGCCGGCGCGCCGGCCTTCCACCCCTCCCCCGACGTCGGCGGCGCGCCGCCGGTGCAGGGCCTGCACCTGACCTTCGGCGCCGACCCGTCCAGCCAGATGGTGGTCTCCTGGATCACCGACGGCCCGGTCAGGCGCCCGCGCGTGCTGTACGGCACGCTGGGCCACGGCCTGGGCTCGGGCGCGTCCGCGCGCACCAGGACGTACACCGACGGCAAGTCGGGGCGCACCGTCTACGTGCACCACGCGCCGCTGACCCGGCTGCGGCCGGAGACCGACTACCTCTACCTGGTCTCGCACGACGGCGCCACGCCGGACAGCGGCACCTTCAGGACGGCGCCGCGCGGCCGCCGCCCGCTGACCTTCACCAGCTTCGGCGACCAGTCGGCGCCGCAGGTGACCTGGTCGGCCGCCGGGGTGGCGACACTGGACGCCAACTCGACGCCCGCCACCAAGGACATCGTGACCGGCGTGGAGTCGGTGGCGCCGCTCTTCCACCTGCTCAACGGCGACCTGTGCTACGCCAACCTGGACGTCGACCGGGTGCGGACCTGGAACAACTTCTTCACCAACAACACGCGTTCGGCCCGGTTCCGGCCGTGGATGCCGGCCGCCGGCAACCACGAGATCGAGAGCGGCAACGGCCCGGTCGGCCTCGGCGCCTACCAGACCTACTTCGATCTGCCGTCCACCGAGACGGACGCCGAACTGGCCGGTCTGTACTACGCGTTCACCGCCGGCTCGGTGCGGGTGATCGTGCTGCAGAACGACGACAACTGCCTCCAGGACGGCGGCGACCTCTACGTCAACGGCTACTCCGGCGGGCGCCAGATGGCCTTCCTGGAGCGGGAGTTGAAGGCCGCCAGGTCCGACCGCGAGGTCGACTGGGTGGTCGTCGCCATGCACCAGGTGATGATCAGCTCCTCCGACGCCAACGGCGCCGACCTCGGGCTGCGCGCCAAGTACGGTCCGCTGTTCGACCGTTACGGGGTGGACCTGGTGGTCTGCGGCCACGAGCACAACTACGAGCGGTCGCTCGCGGTGCGGGGCGTGGTCAGCGGCAGCGAGACGCTGACGCCGAACCCGGCCTCGACCCGCACCGACGACATCGACACCGGCCTCGGCACCGTGCACATGGTGCTCGGCGGCGGCGGCGTGTCCGGCACGACCAACCAGGCCTTCTTCAAGGACGGCACCGCCAAGGTCATCACCGCGGTCGCCGACACCCGGCCCGAGGGCGGCAAGCGCGCCGCCACCTACGTCAGGGAGCAGGCGGTCTGGAGCGGCGTCCGCGACCTGGACCACCCCTACGGCTTCGCGGCCTTCACCGTGGACCCTGGCCGGTTCCCCGGCGACACCACCCGGCTGCACGTCACGTACTACAACGTGAACAAGCCGAACGGCGACCTGTCGGTCTTCGAGCGGTTCACGCTGCACAGGAAGCGGTCGGACGGGCACCGCTGACCCCCCGCCCGGGACGCCGATCCGTCCCGGGTGCGGCCCGCCGCCGCGTCGCGGCGGCGGGCCGCCCGCTCACCCGCGCCGCTGCCGGTCCAGGGTCTCCAGCAGCCGCAGCCAGACCTCGCTCGGCGTCGGGTAGCTGGGCACGGCGTGCCAGAGCAGGTCGAGCGGCACCCGGCCGACCACCGCCACCGTGGCGGAGTGCACCAGGTCGGCGACGCCGCTGCCGACGAAGGTCGCGCCGACCAGGGTGTCGCCGCCGCGGTCGACGACCAGCTTGGCGCGCCCCGTGTAGTCCTCGCGCTGCACGTAGGTGCCGGCCAGCTGGGCCATGTCGTACTCGACCGTCTCCACGTCGACGCCGGCCTGCCGGGCGTCGCGCTCGGTCAGGCCGACGGAGCCGATCTCGGGGTCGGTGAAGGTCACCTGCGGCAGGGCCCGGTGGCCCTCTGCGGCGCTGAACCGCCCCTGCGGCGCGCCGGCCGGCATCCGTCCGAGCGCCCGCGCCGCGATCACCTCTCCGGCCACCCGGGCCTGGTACTTGCCCATGTGGGTGAGCAGCGCCCGGCCGCAGGCGTCCCCGATGGCGTAGAGCCACTGCCCGTCGACGCCCCTGACGGTCTGCTGGTCGTCGACGTCGAGGTACCGGCCCTCGCTCTCGGCGAGTCCCACGCTGGACAGCCCGATGTCGGCGGTGTTGGGGGCCCGGCCGGTGGCGACGACGATCTCGTCCACGGTCCGCTCCGAGCCGTCGTCGAGGGTCAGCGTCACCTCTCCGCCGTGCACGTGCCCGACGCCGGTGTCGCGGGCGTCCTGCCGCCGCACCGCGGTCACGCTGCGGCCGAGCAGCAGGTCCACGCCGCTCTCGCGCAGCCCGGCGGCGACCATCTCGCCGGCGAAGGGCTCCTGACGCGTCAGGAGGGCGGCGTCGCGGTGGATCACGCTCACCTCGGCCGCTCCCAGGCCGCGCAGCCAGGTCGCCGACTCGCAGCCCACCACGCCGCCGCCGAGGACCGCCACCCGGCGGGGCACCTCGTGCAGGTTGGTCACGTCCCGCGACGTCCAGGGCAGCGCCTCGCGCAGCCCCGGCAGGCCGGGGACCAGCGGCGAGGAGCCGGTGTCGATGACGACGGCGTGCCGTGCGGTCAGCGTGCGGACGGCGCCGTCCGGCCCGGTGACGGCGACCGTGCGCTCCCCGGTCAGCCGCCCGTAGCCGCGGACCACGTCGATGCCGGCGCCGAGCGCCCAGGAGATCTGGCTGTCGTCGCTGAGGTGGTTGACGATCGCGTCGCGGCGGGCCAGGGCCGCGGCGACGTCGATCGAGGCGCCCTCGACCACGGAGGCGACGCCGGGGAGGTGGCGGGCGGTGTTCATGATCTCGACCGGCCGGAGCAGGCCCTTGCTGGGCATGCAGGCCCAGTAGGAGCACTCGCCGCCGAGCAGGGCCGCCTCCACCAGGACCGTGTCCAGACCGGAGAACTGGCCGGCGTACTGGGCGGCGTTCTCGCCCGCGGCGGCGCCGCCCACGACGATGACATCCCACTCGGACCGTTCTGGGTCGACCGATGCCGCCATGACCACCTGTCCCTCTCTGCGCGGACCGGGTCCGCCGGCCGGACCTGGCGGCCACCCTACGGGCGGCGCGGCCGGGCCACCGCGACCCGGCTCGGCGTGCCGCCCGTTCTTCCCGCCGGGCGGCGGCCCGGCGGGCGGCACCCGGCGGGCGGCACCCGGCGGGCGCGCCGCGGGGCAGCCGGCCTCGGCGGGTCAGCCGGCCTCGGTCGGTCCGGCCTGGTCCCAGTGCGCGGCGACGGTCTCGCGGTGCAGGTCGCGGCCCTCGACCTGCCGGCCGCACACCGTGCAGACGACCTCGCTGCGCAGTTCGTGCCGCTCGCCGCTGTCCGGGTCGGTGTGCCAGAACCGCTGGGGCGGTTCGGTCACCACCCACCGGTCGCCCCAGCGCACCAGCTCCCGGATGACCGGTCCCAGGTCCCGGCCGGCCTGGGTGAGGTGGTAGCCCTGGTAGCGGGAGTTGCCGGGGCTGGGCCTGCGCTCCAGGACGCCGGCCGCGACCAGGTCCTTCAGCCGCGCCGCCAGCCGGTCGGTGGGCGCTCCGGTGTTGCGCGCGATCTGCCCGAACTGGTGGTTGCCGAAGCTCACTTCGCGGATCGCCAGCAGCGCCCACCGGTCGCCCACGAGCTGCAGCGCCGAGGCGGCCGAGCACGGCCGGCCGGGCAGCGTGGCGGGGTCGATACGGAGGTCTGTCATTCCTCCACGGTGGCACACCGGGGTTTGATTTCCAAAGTCCGCCGTGCTTGGCTGGGCCCATGCCCTCAGCACTTGGATTCTCAAAGCACAGCTTCCCGCAGCGCGAACGGGTCGCCTCCGTCGTCGTGGTCCTCGCGGTCTTCATGACCAACCTGGACCTGTGGATCGTCAACGTGGCGCTCCCCGCGATGGGGCACAGCTTCACCAGCGGCGGGCACGCCGCCTCGCTGGGCAGCCTGTCCTGGGTGCTGAACGCCTACGCGATCACGCTCGCCGCCCTGCTGGTCGTGCTCGGCCGGATCGGCGACCGGATCGGCCAGCGGCCGGTGTTCCTGGCCGGGGTCGCCGTCTTCACGCTGGCCTCGGTCGGCTGCGCGGTGGCGCCGTCGCTGTGGGTGCTGGTCGTGGCCAGGATCGTGCAGGCGGTCGGCGCCGCCGCCCAGCTGCCCACCTCGCTCGCGCTGCTGCTGGCCACGGTCCCGGCCGGGCGCCGCACCCGCGCCACCCGCGGCTGGGCCGCGGTGGGCGGGCTGGCCGCGGCCGCGGGGCCGGTCTTCGGCGGACTGCTGGTCCAGGTCGACTGGCGCTGGGTCTTCGTGGTGAACGTCCCCATCGGGGCCGCCACCTTCGCCGCGGGACTGGCCGCGCTGCCCCGGCCCGCCGCCCGCGAGACCGGCCCCTTCCCCGACGTGTGGGGCGCCGCCCTCGTCACCGCCGCGGTGGCCGCGCTCTCCGGCACGCTGGTGCAGGCTCCCGACTGGGGCTGGACCGCGCCGCGCACGCTCGTACTGCTCGCGGTGGCCGTGGCCGCGGGGGCGTGGTTCCTGCGGCGCTCGGCGCACCACCGGGCGCCGCTGCTGGAGCTGCACCTGCTGCGGCTGCCGCGCTTCGGGGTCGCCAACGCCGGGACCTTCATCTACGGCACCGCGTTCGCCATCATGCTGCTGTCCAACGTGCTGTGGTGCCAGGACGTCTGGCACTGGAGCGCGCTGCGCACCGGCCTGGCCCTGGTGCCGGGACCCGCCCTGGTGCCGGTCGTCACCGTCCTCACCGCGCGGGCCGCGCACCGCTTCGGGCACGGGCCGCTGATCGCGGCCGGCGCGCTGCTCTTCGCGGCCGGCCTGACCTGGCGGGCTGTCTTCGTGTCCGTCGCCCCCGACTACCCCGGCGACCTGCTGCCGAACATGCTGCTCGGCGGCGCGGGCGTCGGGCTGGCGCTCGGGACGCTGGTCGCCGCCGGGGTGCAGTCGCTGCCCGGCGACCGGGCCGCGACCGGCTCCGCGCTGGTCAACTCCGTGCGGCAGATCTCCTCAACCGTCGGCGTGGCCGTCCTGGTCACCATCCTCGGCTCGCAGGTCACCGCGGGGTCGGTGTCGGACTTCCGGCTGGCCTGGGCGATCGGCGCGGGACTGAGCCTGGTCACCGCGCTCCTCGGCGTCCAGCTGGCGAGGACCGCCGCGCCCGCCCCGGCCGGCTCGCCGGTCTCCGCGGCCGGCCGGGCGGCGCGTCCGGCGCGGGCCGGGGCGGACGGCGGGGACGCCGCCTCCTGAGCCGGCGCGCACCGCGCCCCGGACCCGGATCGTGCGCAAGTGCTTGACGTGGCCGCGTCACCGCCCGAGACTCCAGCTCGGCCCCACGACTGAGAGCGCTCTCAGACCGAGGGTCCGCAGCTTCTTCTCCTTCCCCTCGGGCGGCGGAAAGGTCATGACGCCTTATGAGCACTTATGCAGGTCCGGACCGGGGTCCGGGCAGCCGGCGCGGCGGCCGGCGGATGCGCCGGCTGCCGCTCGTCCTCTTCGGTGCGCTCCTCCTCGTCCTGTCCGCGGTGGCGGGGCTCGCGGTGACCGGAGGTTCGGCCGCGGCCGCGGTGCCGGGGCCGCCGGCAGGCTGGAGCACCGTCTTCAGCGACGACTTCAGCGGCGCTTCCGGCAGCGGGCTGAACCGCGCGAACTGGCTGTACGACCTCGGCACCGGATACGCCTATCCGGGAGCCGCCGGCAACTGGGGCACGGGTGAGCTGGAGTCGGCGACCGACTCGACGGCCAACGTCTACCAGGACGGCTCCGGGCACCTGGTGATCAAGCCGGTCAAGGACGCGTCCGGACACTGGACGTCCGGCCGCGTCGAGACCCAGCGCACCGACTTCGCCGCGCCCGCGGGCGGCCAGCTGAAGATCAGCGCCTCCATCCAGCAGCCCAACCCCCAGCACGGACTGGGCTACTGGCCGGCGTTCTGGGCGATGGGCGCGGCCGCCCGGCCGGTCGGCGCGACCAACTGGCCGAGCATCGGCGAGCTGGACATCTTCGAGGACGTCAACGCGCTCAGCCAGCACTCGACGACCTTCCACTGCGGGGCGTGGGCCGGTGAGTGCCACGACCCGGACGGCATCAGCAGCGGCCTGCAGGCGTGCGCCGGCTGCCAGACGGGCTACCACACGTACTCGGTGATCGTGGACCGCACCAACACCGCGGCCGAGCAGCTGCGGTTCTACCTCGACAGCACGCTGACCTTCACGGTCAACGAGAACCAGGTGTCCACCGCCACCTGGCAGGCCGCCGTGGACCACGGCTTCTTCGCCATCTTCGACGTGGCGATCGGCGGTTCGTACCCGAACAAGGTGTGCGGCTGCACCTCGCCGTCGGCGGACATCAGCTCCGGCGCCGGCATGAGCGTCGACTGGATGGCGGTCTACCAGACCGCCGGCGGCAGCGGCACGACCGGCGGGACCACCGGCAGCACGACGGGCTCGACCACCGGCAGCACCACCACCGGCGGCTCGACCACCGGAACCACGGCCGGGACCACCACCGGCGGCTCGACCACCGGAGCCACCACCGGCGGCACCACCTCGCCCGACTACACGGCCAACGCGGTGGCCACCGGCGCCGGCCAGGCGAGGATCACCTTCACCCCGACCACGCCCGCGGCCTACGTGGACGTGCACTACCTGGTCAACGGCGGCGGCCAGCAGAACCTCCGGATGACCAACAGCGCCGGGACCTGGACGCAGAACGTCGGCGGCCTGGCCGCGGGGACCGTGCTCACCTACTGGTTCACCTACGAGAAGAGCGGCCCGCAGTACGACACCCCGCACTTCAGCTACACCCAGCCCAGCTGACCGGCGCGGGCCGCTCCCGTACCCCGTGAGGACCGGGGGCGGCCCGCCTCGCTAGGCGGTGTCCGACGCGGCTTCGCCGGACTCGCGCGGCAGCGTCACCGTGAAGGTGGTGGCGCCGGGGCGGCTGGCCACGTCGGCCGCGCCGTCGTGGGCGGCGGCCACCGCCGTGACGATGGAGAGGCCCAGGCCGGCGCCGGACTGCGGGTGGCGCTGCGGGGCCCGCGTGAAGCGCTGGAAGACGGTGGCGCGCAGCTGCTCGGGGATGCCGGGACCGTCGTCGTGCACGACGAGCGTGGTGGCGTCGCGCGACTGGCGCAGCCGTACGGTGACGCGGGTGCCTGACGGCGTGTGCACGCGGGCGTTGGCCAGCAGGTTCGCGGCGAGCTGGTGGAGGCGGTGGGCGTCGCCGGTGACGGTGACCGGCTCCTCCGGCAGGTCGAGGTTCCAGCGGTGGCCCGGCCCGGCGGCGCGCGCGTCGTCGACCACGTCCAGCACCAGCCGGGTCAGGTCCACCGGTTCGCGGGCCAGCGGCCTTCCGGCGTCGAGGCGGGCCAGCAGCATCAGGTCGTCGACCATGCCGCCCATCCGCGCGGACTCCGCGGCGATCCGCGCCAGGGACCGCGCCACGCCCTCGGGCACCGGCTCCGGGTGGCGCAGGGCCAGCTCCGCGTGGCCGCGGATCGAGGCGACCGGGGTGCGCAGTTCGTGGCTGGCGTCGGCGGCGAAGCTGCGCAGCCGCTCCTCGCTGGCGTGCCGCTTGCCCAGCGCGCTCTCCACATGGCCGAGCATCCGGTTGAAGGCCGCGCCGACCCGGCCGACCTCGGTGCCGGGGTCGGTGTCCGGTACCCGGTCGGGCAGCACGACCTCGCCGCTGTCCAGCGGCAGCGCGGTCACCGCGGCCGCCGTCGACGCGACCCGGCTGAGCGGGCGCAGCGACCACCGCACCCAGAACGCGCCGGCCGCGCCCGCGACGACCAGCGCCCCGCCGAAGACCGCGGCCTCGATCACGATCAGCCGCTGCGCGGCGTCCCGCACGCTGCGCAGGGACATGCCGGTGACCAGGACGTCGCCGTCGTCGCCGGGCATCGCGGTGACCCGGTAGTCGCCGAGCGCGGACAGCTCCAGGCCGTGGCAGTGCCCGTCGGCGGGGATCGCGGCGATCGCCGACCGGTCGCCCGCGGTCAGCCGCACGGAGGTGTCGGCGCCGGAGCGGACCACGCCCGCCGCGGTGACCTCGCCGTCGAGCAGCCGGGCGCCGAAGGTGCCGGGCGCCTGGCGGCGGGTGTCGGCGTACAGGTTGTCGGCGTCGGGCTCCTTGCCCGCGGGATGCGCGGAGCCGCCGGGCTGGTCCGGGCCGGCGGGGTGCTCCAGGCTGGCGGGGAAGCGGCCGCCCGCGGCGGCGAGCTGCCGGTCGAGCTGACCGGTGAGGAACGACCGCAGGCCGACCACCGCCGCGATGCCGACGGCCGCGCAGCTCACCGCGAGCAGCACCACGAGCCCGCAGGTCAGCCGGGCGCGCAGGGTCCGGGGCAGCAGGGCGCGGGGCCGCAGCGTTCGGGGCCACAGGCTCCGCGGCCGCGCTCGCGGCCCGCGCGGAGCCGCCGGGCCGGCCGCCGGACCGGTCACCTCTGTGCCGCCTTGAGCAGGTAGCCGGCGCCCCGGACGGTGTGGATCATCGGCTCGCGCCCCGCGTCGATCTTGCGCCGCAGGTAGGAGATGTACAGCTCCACGACGTGCGCCTGGCCGCCGAAGTCGTACGACCACACGCGGTCGAGGATCTGCGCCTTGCTCAGCACCCGGCGCGGGTTGCGCATCAGGTAGCGCAGCAGCTCGAACTCCGTCGGGGACAGTTCGACGACCTGACCGCCGCGGGTCACCTCGCGGGCGTCCTCGTCCATCAGCAGATCGCCGACGGCCAGCACCGCGGCCTCGTCGCGCGCCCGGGTCATGCCGGCCCTGCGCAGCAGCCCGCGCAGCCGGGCGAGCAGCTCCTCCAGGCTGAACGGCTTGGTGACGTAGTCGTCGCCGCCCGCGGTGAGGCCGGCGATGCGGTCCTCGACGGCGTCGCGGGCGGTCAGGAAGAGCACGCAGACCTCCGGCTGCCCGGCGCGCAGCTGCCGCAGCACGGCGAGGCCGTCGCCGTCCGGCAGCATCACGTCGAGCACGACCGCGTCCGGCCGGAAGGCGCGGGCCTCGGCGACGGCGGCGGCGACGTCCCCCGCGGTGCGCACCTCCCACCCCTCGTAGGCCAGGACGCCGGCCAGCACCTCGGCGAGGTCGGGCTCGTCGTCGACGACGAGGACGCGCACGGGTGTGCCGTCGGGATGGGCGAGCGGATGCGCGGTGGTGTTCATGGTCCGTCCAGCATCGCGCGGCGGGCCGCGGGCGCGGGCGCCGGGTTCCTCTGGATCGGCTGTGAATCATGACCGGCGGCGCCCGCTCAGAGCCGGTTCAGAGGTTTCCCCCGCAAGCTGGCGACGGCGGCGGACCCCGGCGTCCGCCGCCGCGGCAGGAAGGAACCCCCTGTGACCGTCACGACTCCCCCTCGTCCCGCGGCCGCCCGGCACTCGGCGGCGGCCCGTCCAGGCCGCCGCTCCCCCGCCGCGGCGGTGCTCGCCCTGTGCTGGGCGGGTGCCGCCGCGGTGGTCGCGCTGTGGTGGAAGGACACCGGCCCGGTCGTCGGCCCGGCCGGCTGGCTGATCGGCGGCGGCCGGATCGCCGGGCTGCTGACCGGCTACAGCTGCGCCCTGCTGATCGGCCTGATGGCCCGGATACCGGCGCTGGAGGCGGGTGTCGGCAGCGACCGGGTGGCCCGCTGGCACGCGATGGCCGGGCGTTACACGATCTGCCTGCTCACCGCGCACGCCGTGCTGATCCTGTGGGGGTACGCGGTGCAGGCGCACACCCCGGTGGTCGGGGAGAGCTGGACGGTCGCGACGACGTACCCGGACATGCTGAAGGGCACGGTGGGCGGGCTGCTGCTGCTCACCGTGGGCGTGCTGTCGGTGCGCGCGGTGCGCCGCCGGATCGGCTACGAGACCTGGTACCACCTGCACCTGCTCACCTACCTCGCGGTCTTCCTCGCCTTCTGGCACCAGCTCGCGCTCGGAGCCGACCTCCGCGGCGGCGGCGCGGGCCGGGCCTACTGGTACGGGCTCTACGGGTCGGCCGCCGCGGCCGTGCTCTGGTTCAGGCTGCTGGTGCCGCTGCGGACGAACCTGCGCCACGGGCTGCGGGTGCGGGCGGTGGTCCAGGAGGCGCCGGGCGTGGTGTCGGTGGTGATCGGCGGGCGGCGGCTGCCTGAACTGGCGGCGCGCCCCGGCCAGTTCCTTCGCTGGCGGTTCCTCACGCCCGGCCTGTGGTGGACGTCGAGTCCGTACTCGCTGTCCGCGGCGCCCCGGCCCGACCTGCTGCGGATCACCGTGAAGGCGGTCGGCGGGCACAGCGCGGCGCTGGCCCGCCTCGCGCCCGGCACCAGGATCTGGGCGGAGGGTCCGTACGGTGCGCTGACCGCGGACCGGCGGACCCGGCAGAAGGTACTGCTGCTGGCCGGTGGTGTCGGGGTGACGCCGCTGCGGGCGCTCTTCGAGGCGCTGCCCGCCCGGCCCGGCGATCTGACGCTGATCTACCGGGCCCGGTCCGCCGCCGACCTCGCGCTGCGCGGCGAGCTGGAGTCGATCGCGCACGCCCGCGGCGCGCGGCTGCACCTGGCGGTGAACTCCCCCGACGGACGGCGGCCCCGGCTCTCCGTGGAGGGGCTGCGGGCCGCCCTGCCGGACATCGCCCAGCACGACGTGTACGTGTGCGGGCCGCCCGGCCTGCTGCGCGAGTCGTACGAGGCGCTGCGCGCCGCGGGCGTGCCGGCCGGCCGCATCCACCACGAGTCCTTCGAGCTGTGAGCCGGCCGTGCGTCTGACCCCGTCGCCGGCCGCGTGCCCGTCCGCCGTCCCGCCCACCCCTGGGAGCGTGTCATGAGTGCCCTTCCGTCGCGGCCGCTGCGACGCGTCGTGATCACCAGCGTCTCGACGGTGGCCGGCGGTCTGCTGCTGCTGTCCCTGAAGCCGCACAGCACGGCGGGTGCGGCGCCGCTCACCACTGCTCCCGCGCCGACGGCGACCTCCTCGGGGCCGGCCGGCTCCTCGGGCGCCGCCACCGCACCGCCCACCGGTGGCGGCTCGACGTCCGGCACCCGCACCGTGGACGGCGACGCGGTGCAGACCCGGTACGGCCCGGTGCAACTGCGCGTCACGGTGACCGGCGGGAGGCTCACCGCCGTGACCGCGGTCCAACTGCCGCAGTCCAACCCGCGCGACGAGGAGATCTCCTCCTTCGCGGTGCCGCAGCTCACCCAGGAGGTGCTGGCCGCGCAGAGCGCCCGGGTGGACACGGTCTCCGGGGCGACCTACACCAGCGAGGGCTATCTCCGGTCCCTGCAGAGCGCATTGGACAAGGCCGGTGGCTGAGCGAGCGGCGGGTCCCGCCGACTGGCGTGCGCCGCAGGCCACTTCGCTGCGGGCGGCCGGTCCCGCGCGGGTGCGGCGGGTCGAGCACACCATGGGCACCGTGTTCTCGCTGGACGTGCGCGGCGGCGCGCCGGACCGGATCGCGGCGGCCGTCGAGGGCGCGGCGGCGTGGCTGCGCCACGTCGACGAGGTGTTCTCCACGTACCGGCCCGGCAGCCAGATCAGCCGGCTGGCCGCGGGCGGGCTCACCCTCGCGCGGTGCTCCGCCGAGGTGCGCGAGGTGCACCGGCTGTGCGAGGACGCGAGGCGGCGCACCGGCGGCTGGTTCAGCGCGGCGTACGCGGGCGGCTTCGACCCGACCGGGCTGGTGAAGGGGTGGGCGGTGGAGCGCGCCGCCGAGATGCTGCGGTCCGCGGGCGCCGACGCGGTGTGCGTCAACGGCGGCGGCGACGTGCAGACCTTCGGCGGCCCGTGGCGGATCGGCGTGGCGGACCCGCTGCGGCCCGGTGCGGTCGCCGCGGTGGTGCGCGCCGGCGAGGGCGCGGGCGGAACGGCGCACGGCGACGGCCTCGCGGTGGCCACGTCGGGGCCCGCCGAGCGCGGCGGCCACGTGCTCGACCCGCACACCGGGCGTCCGCCGCGCGACGCCCTCGCCTCGCTGACGGTCGTCTCGCGCACGCTCACCGAGGCGGACGTGGCGGCGACCGCGGCGTACGCGATGGGCGCGCGGGCCCGCGGCTGGCTCGCCGCCGAACCCGGCACCGAGGCGTTCGCGGTGACCGCGGGCGGCAGGACCTGGCACACCGCCGGGTTCGGCGCCCTCGCGGACCCGCCGGCCGGCCGAACTCCGGGGCGGTGACGGCCGGCGCCGCCCTCCGGGCGGGGAAGGCCCTCGCACATCCGCGGCGGCCGCGTGGTGTGGGCCGCATCCACGACCGGCGGCGCGCGGCCTCCCCATCCTGCTCCGGCCGTACGGGACGGCGGGAAGGCGGGCGCGGGGATGCGGGCGTACGAGGACACGGGTGCCGACGTGCCGGGCGGGCACCTGGCGGTGCGGCGCTGGCCGGGCGTGCCGGGCGCGGGGGTGGTCCTGGCCGTGCACGGCGTCGCGGGCAGCGGCCTGGGGCGGCTCGGGCTCGCGCTGGTGGGCCGCTGGTCGGCGGCGTCGTGTACACCTGGGCCGGCCAGCGGCTCGGCGACCTGGCCGCCTCAGGCGCGGTCTCCGAGCTGCTGTCGGGCCTGCGGGTACCAGAGCAGGGAGCACCCCTGGGCGCTCGGTGTCGCCGCGGTGGTGCGCGGCCGGGTCGGGGCGGTCGCCGCGGTCGCCGGCTGCTGTCTGATCGCCCAGGTGCCGCTGCTGGGCGACGCGCTGCGCGAAGGCGGCCAGGACCGGGACGCCCTCGCGACGCCTCCGTGCTTCGGCACCGCGAGCGCCTCGCGGGGCGGCCAGGGCTACTCCCTGCTGTGGCTCGGCTCCTCGGTGAACGTGTGCCGTGGCCTGCAGGACGGCATGGTGGGCGGCAGCGGCCGGCTGGCCGCGGTCGACGCCGGGGCGACGGCGGCGCTGCGCTCCGGCCCGTCCACCGGCGACCAGGTGCTGCGCGACGTGCCGCCGGGCACGCTGGGCCGGGTGGACTGCGTGACGGCGGACGGCCCGGCGGACGGTGACGAGCTGTGGGCGCACGCCGACATCCTCGGCAGCACCGGATACCTGGCGGCGGCGCGGCTGGACGACGGCGCCGCGGTCGGCGGGGCCGGCGTCGGCCGCTGCGAGGGCTCCGCCTCCCCGACGTACTCCCCGACCGCGTCCCCCAGCGACCCCTTCACCGGACTTGCGACCGACACCCCGTACGTCCCACCCTCCGACGGCGGCTCCGGCAGCTCGCCGGGCGCGCCGGAGGTCTCCACGCCGGACGTCTCCATGCCCTCGGACGCCAGTGAGCTGCCGACGGACGCGCCGTCGGGCGGCTGACGCCGGGACCGGTCGGCCGGGCTACGGCCTGCGCTCCCGCGCGGTGGCAGGCGGCAGGCGGCAGGCGGCAGGCGGCAGGCGGCAGGCGGCAGGCGGCAGGCGGCAGGCGGCAGCGGGGCGACGGTGGACGCGCTGCCGGACAACAGGTGCAGCCGGAGCGCGAGTCGGAGTTCCAGCGCGCGCTCCGGGTCGTTCCGGCCGGCGCCGGGCAGCGTCTGGATGCGGTCCAGGCGCTGCACCACCGTGTGGACGTGCAGGTGCAGTTCGTCCTTGGTCGGGCAGAGCGCCACCAGCACCCAGTCGCTGCCCGGCAGCACCACGCTGAGCGTCTACGCCGACTCCGCGGGCAGGCCCGCCGCGGAGCTGTACACGATCTCCGGCATGCGACACGGCCTCGCGGTCGACCCGGCTTCCGCGGCCGAGCAGTGCGGCGCCACCGGCGCGTACGTCCTCGGCACCGTCTGCTCCAGCTACCAGCCGCGAGCACGGACTCACGGCCGCCGGGCCAGCACCAGTCGGCAGCGCGGGCTGCCGTCGGCGCGGCGGCCGAACTCCTCCAGCGGTGCGAGTCCGACGTCGAACCCGGCGCGCCGCAGGTCGGCGCGGACCGCGGCCAGCGGGAAGGTGCGGTAGTACATCACGAAGGGCGGCCGCCACAGCGCGTTGCGCACCCGCAGCGCCGCGTCGAAGCCCGCGAAGGCCCAGTGCCAGGGCGAGGTGACGGGGGGCGGCGCGCCGATCGGGAAGGCGAACAGGCCGCCGGGGCGCAGCGCCCGCCGCACCTGTGCGAAGAGCCGCGGCCGCTCGGCGGGCAGGAAGTGCCCGAACGCGCCGAAGCTGACCGCGAGATCGAACGCGGAGTCGAAGGGCATCGCCCGCACGTCCGCCCGCACCCAGCGCGCCTGCCCGGTGGTGTCGGCGGCGCGGGCGGCGGCCAGCATCCCGGCGCTGAAGTCCACCCCGGTGATCGCCTCGCGGCACACCGGCCGCAGCGCCCGAAGGCCCGCGCCGGTGCCGCAGCAGACGTCGAGGCCCTGTCCGAACGGCCCCATTGGGGCGAGGGCTTCGGCGACCGCGTCGAGGAAGCGGTCCGGGGTGCGGAACGGCGTCCGGTCGAACTTCGGCGCCAGCAGGTCGTAGCCGCGGTCCACGGACGACAGTGCCTGGACGGCCAGTTCGCGCAGGGTCGGGCCCTGAGGGGAGAACACCCGGTCAGCGTATGCCAGGCGGGCCGCCGTCCGGTCGGCCGCGCGCCGCGGTCCCGCCTGCCCGCCGGACCGGCCCCGGCAGGCAGCTCACGGTCTGCGCCGGGTGCGGCGCCCGTTGCGCGCGGCCCGCGCCAGGCGTGCCCCGGCTCGCGCTGGACCGCCGCGCACCTCGACTGTGGGCAAGACCTCACCGGAACGAAACGGAATGGTCATTCCTGATGCGCTATTCTGAAGCCCTAACGGAACGACAATTCCGCTTCAGACTTCGCTGTGAAGGAGTTCCATGGCGTCCGAGACCCGGCGCACGCACCACCAGGTGACGTTCGCGGTGCTGGCGGCGAGCGTGATGGCCTACGCGCTGCTGCAGTCCCTGGTCACCCCGGTGTTGCCGACGATCCAGGAGGACCTGCACACCAACCAGAACACCGTGACCTGGGTGCTGACCGCGTACCTGCTGTCGGCGTCCATATTCACCCCGATCATGGGCCGCATCGGCGACATGATCGGCAAGGAACGCGTCTTCGTGGTGACGCTCGCCGCACTGGCCGCAGGCTCGCTGCTCGCGGCGCTCGCCACCAACGTGACGGTGATGATCGTCGCCCGGGTGATCCAGGGCATCGGCGGCGGTGTGCTGCCGCTGACCTTCGGCATCATCCGCGACGAGTTCCCGTCGGAGAAGCTCAGCGGAGCGGTCAGCGCGATCGCCTCGCTCATCGCGGTCGGCGCCGGCCTCGGCATCGTGCTCGCCGGCCCGATCGTCAACGCGCTGAACTACCACTGGCTCTTCTGGATGCCGATGATCCTCACCATCGTGGCGGGCATCGCGGCCTTCGTGTTCGTCCCGAAGTCCCCGGTGCGCACCCCGGGGCGGATCAGCTGGGCGCCGGCGCTGCTGCTGTCCGCGTGGCTGGTCGCGCTGCTGGTCGCCCTCAGCCAGGCGCCGGTCTGGGGCTGGGGCTCCGGCAAGGTGATCGGCCTGTTCGTCGCCGCGGCGGTGCTGGCCGTGGGCTGGGTCGAGATCGAGCGCAGGGCGTCGATGCCGCTGATCGACATGGCGATGATGCGCCGCCCCGCGGTGTGGACCAACAACCTGGTGGCCCTGCTCTTCGGCGTCGGCATGTACGCGGTCTTCGCCTTCCTGCCGGAGTTCGTGCAGAGCCCGAAGTCCACCGGGTACGGCTTCGGCGCGAGCATCACGCAGTCCGGCCTGATCCTGCTGCCGATGAGCGTGGCGATGTTCGTGGTGGGCCTGTTCTCCAACCGGATGGCCGCCCGCCTGGGCGGCAAGACGGTGGTGCTGATCGGCTCGCTGGTCGGCACCGGCTCGATGGCGCTGCTCGCCTACGCGCACACCCACACCTGGGAGCTGTACGTGGCGACCGGTGTGATGGGCGCCGGCTTCGGCCTGGCCTTCGCGGCCATGTCCAGCCTGATCGTGAGCGCGGTGCCGCCGGAGCAGACCGGCGTGGCCAGCGGCATGAACGCCAACATCCGCACCATCGGCGGTTCGATCGGCGCCGCGCTGATGGCCAGCGTGGTGACCGCGAGCCCGGCCGCCGACGGGCTGCCGCGCGAGTCGGGGTACACCAACGGCTTCGCGATGCTCGGCGGCGCCCTGCTGATCGCCGCCTTCGCGGCGACGCTCATCCCGGTGACCCGGCGCAGCAGCGTCGTGACGCAGGGCGGCGGCGCGGGGCAGGAGCCGGCGGTGGCTCCCGGCGGTACGGTCGTGGGCGAGCAGGCCCAGGTCCTCGGCGGGTCCGCCCAGGTCGTCGGCGAGCAGGCACCGTAGGGCGGCGACACGGGGTAAGAGGCTCAAGGGACGGGCACAGCACCGAGCGGGAGTGACCATGGCAGTGCAGGCGCAGGACACGCACCCCAAGCCGCTGCGGCGCGATGCCGTGCGCAACCACCAGCTGGTGGTCGCGGCCGCCCGCGACGTGCTGTCCGAGTTCGGCACCGACGCCAGCATGGAGCTGATCGCCTCCCGCGCGGGCGTCGGGGTGGGCACCGTCTACCGCCGGTTCCCGAACAAGGAGGCCCTCGTCGACGAGATCGCCGCGCAGATGCTCGGCGAGCTCGTCGGCGAGGCGCGCGCCTCGCTGGCGCTGCCCGGCGGCACCGGCCTTGAGGCGTTCGTCCGGGTGATCGGCCGGTCCCTGGTCGCGCACCGCGGCTACGCGCACAAGCTGATCGGCCACTCCCGGGCGGCGTGCGTCGAGCAGCTGCGCGACCTGATGGGCGAGCTGCTCGTGCAGGCGAAGAGGGCGGGCCGGGTCGCCCCCGGCATCGAACTCGGCGACGTGATGGCCCTGACCTGGGGGCTGCGCGGAGTGGTCGAGACGGCAGGCGAGGTCGCGCCCGAGGCGTGGCAGCGGTACGTGGACATCCAGTTCTCCGGGCTGCGCTGCTCGGCGCCGACGGATTCGGGACCCGCGGTCACCCGGCAGCAGCTGGGGCAGATCAGCGGCGGCACGGACGACGGCTCGGCGTCCTGCACCTGACACCCCGCCGGACAGCTCCGGCCCCGGCGCGGAGCCATCCGCGCTACGTCGACGCCTCGGCCGCCGGACTCCCCCTGACGGGGCGTCATGTCCCAGCAACCTCAACATTCCCACCGATTGGTCTAGACCCCAGCGGGGTCGACACGGCATAGTTCGAGGCGACGGGACCTGCGGACCGCGGTCCCGGACGCCCCCGCCGCCGGCCGCGGAGCGCCGAACACCCGGCGCCTTCCGGTCAGCGGCGGACAGGGGGCCGTAGCGGTGCCGCGCCGGCGCCACATGCCGGCGCGGCGCCCCGGAACGCGGCGGAAAGTCCCGTAGACAGCGCGGCGCCCGACCCCGTAGGGGTCGGGCGCCGTCCGTCTGTCGGGTCGGCCCGGCGGGGCCGGTCCGCCGGGTCAGCCCTGGCGGGCCTTGGAGCGCGGGTCCTTGCGGTTGATCACGTAGACCTTCCCGCGGCGGCGGACGATCTGCGCGCCCGGCCGGTTCTTCAGCGAACGCAGCGAGTTGCGTACCTTCATCGGGGCGCCTTTCTGCTGGATGCCACTTGCCTCGGCACGGCCCGCCCGCCGGACTCGGCCGGTGGGCTCACGTCGTGCAGGGTCGACAACCACGTCGGACCCGCGTTCATTCCGCCTCATCCGGCGGGCGCGGCGGCCCCGTCCTCCAGGCAGTCGGCCACGTGGGCGAGCATCGTGTCCAGGGCCGCCTCCAGCGGCGCGGTCTCGCGCCGCGTCTGCGTCAGCAGCAGCCCGCCCTGCAGCGCGGCGAGGATCGCCAGCGACAGGCGGTCGGGGTCGGCGCCGGGGCGCAGCTCGCCGCGGTCGCGCATGGCGCGCAGCCCGCTGCGGATGCCGTCCTCCCAGCGGGCGAACCCCGCGGCCAGTTCGGCGCGGGCCTCGGGGTCGATCTCGGCCAGTTCGCCGGCGAGCGAGCCGATCGGGCAGCCGCCCTCGCACTGCCGCTCGCGCTGGAGCCCCACGACCAGATCCCGCCAGGCCCGCAGCGCCTCCATGCTGTCCAGCCGGCCGAGCAGCGGGCGCTGGGCGTCGAGCACCGCCTCGGTCTGGTGCGCGATCACCGCTCTGACCAGTGCGGACTTGTCCGCGAAGTAGTGGTAGATCTGCGAGGTGCTCACGCCCGCCGCGGCCCGCACGTCGTCCGTGCTGGTGCCGGCGACGCCGCGTTCGAACACCAGGGCCGAGGCCGCCGCCACGATCCGGGCCCGGGTGGCCTGCCCCTTGCGGGTGAGCCGCGGCTCGGCCACCGCTGACGGCGAGCCGGTCGCTGCCGTCGCGCCGGACCCCGCTTCCGGCCCCGCCTCCGACGCCACGACCGGACCCCCCGCCCGCCCCGCCGGCTGCCGCGCTCCCGGACTGCTGCTCATAGGACCACCGTACCGCCCCCCGCGCGTTTCTGGAGTTGACACTCCAGACTTGACGGACAAAGAATGGAGCCATCGCTCCAATTTGTTCCACCGGACGGATCGCGAGCGCCTTCCTACAGAAAGCCAGGCGGCACACCATGGAACTCTCAGGCAGCACAGCACTGGTCACCGGTTCGACCTCCGGCATCGGCCGGGAGGTCGCGCTGCAGCTCGCCCGCGCCGGAGCCGAGGTGATCGTCAGCGGGCGCAGCGAGGAACGCGGCGCGGAGACCGTCGCCGCGATCGAGGCCGAGGGCGGCAAGGCGCGCTTCGTCGCGGTGGACCTGGCCGACCTCGACTCGGTGGGCCGGCTCGCCGAGGCCGCCGCGGACGTCGACGTGCTGGTCAACAACGCGGGCGTCTTCGAGTTCGCTCCGACCGGGGAGCAGACGGTCCCGTCCTACGACGCCATGTTCCAGGTCAACGTCCGCGCGCCGTACTTCCTCACCGCGTCGATCGCGCCGCGGATGGTCGAGCGCGGCAGGGGCAGCATCGTCAACATCAGCACCATGGCCTCCGAGATCGGCCTGGCCGGCGCGTCCGTCTACAGCGCGACGAAGGCCGCCGTGAACTCGCTGACCCGCACCTGGGCCGCCGAGTTCGGCGAATCGGGGGTCCGGGTGAACACCGTCTCCCCCGGCCCGACGCTCACCTCGGGCGCCTCCGTCGAGATGGTCGGGCCGCTCGGCGAGACCACCCTGCTCCGCCGGCACGCCGGGGTCGAGGAGATCGCCGGCGCGGTGGTCTTCCTGGCCTCGCCGCGCGCCGGCTACGTCACCGGCGCGAACCTCCCCGTCGACGGCGGCCGGCTGGTCGCCTGAGACACTCCGCCCGCCCCCGCTCGCCGCGCGAGCCGGGGCGGGCGGGGGGACGCCGGACGGGGGGGACGGTGAGGTGACACTCCGACGGGCACGATCCGCCGGTTCCCCGCAGCGCTGCTCCTGGCCGCGGCCGCCCTCGCCACCACGGCGGCGTGCGGGTCGTCCTCCGGCGGCGCGCCACCGTCCTCGACGCCGACGGTGACCGTGACGTCGAGCCCCTCGCGGCCCGCGGCGACGCCTCCCGCGTCCGGAGCACCGACGCAGCACACCACCAGCCGGCCGCCGGCGCCCAGGCCGAGCACCCACGCCCCTCAGGACGCGCCGAGGACCGTCGGCGCCTACTTCTCCGCGATCGACGCGCACGACTATCGCGCGGCCTGGGACCTCGGCGGCAAGAACCTCGGCGGCTCCCACGCCTCCTTCGTGCAGGGCTTCGCCGGCACCGCGCGCGACACCCTCCGCATCACGGGCTCCTCGGGGGACACCGTCTCGATCACCCTGGACGCCAGGCAGACCGACGGCTCGGTCAGCAGCTACGCCGGTACGTACACGGTGCGCGACGGGGTCGTCGTCGGCGCGAGCGTGCACGCGGTGGGCGGCCCGCAGCCGTCCCGGCCGGCCCGCGGCGGGCGGTACGAGAACTGCTCCCAGGCGCATGACGACGTCCGCTACGACATCCCGCGCGGCGACCCCGCCTACGCGCCGCACCTGGACCGGGACCAGGACGGGCGGGCCTGCGAAGCGCACGAGTCCCCCACGCCCTGACCGGGCGGCGGCGGCTCAGGGCGTCCCGGGCCGCGGCGGCTTGAGCGCCCTGGCCGCGGCCGCGGCGACGGCGTCGGCGAGCGCGGCCAGCGGGGGCGAGTCGAGCTTCCACTGCTGCCAGTGCAGCGGGACGTCCACATGCCGGCCGGGGGCGAGGTCGACCAGGGTGCCGGTGTCCAGGTGCGCGGCTCCCTGGGCGTCGGGGATCATGCCCCAGCCGAGTCCGGCGGCGACCGCCTCCACGAAGCCCTCGGAGGACGGCACATGGTGACGGCGCGGACCGGCGCCCCCGCCCGCGCCGGCGGGGGCCGACGTCAGCTCGCGAACGAAACGATCCTGCAGGTCGTCCTTGCGGTCGAAGACGACGACCGGCGCCGCCGGCAGCGTCTCGGCGAGCGGGCCGCCGGCCAGCCGGCGCCCGGCGAACTCGGCCGTGGCCATCGCCCGGTAGCGCATCCGGCCCAGCGCCCGTACCGAGCAGCCCTGGACCGGCTCGGGCGAGGAGGTGACGGCCGCCATCACCCGGCCCTCGCGCAGCAGCCGCGTGGTGTGGTCCTGGTCGTCGCGGTGCAGGTCGAAGGTGACGTCGAGATGCTCGGCGACCTGGGCGAGCGCGGGCAGGAACCAGGTGGCGAGCGAGTCCGAGTTGACGGCCACCGGCAGCGGGGAAGGACCCGCGGCCGCGGTGAGCCCCAGCTCCGCGCCCGCGTCGCGTTCCAGCCGGGCGAGCTGGCGGCCGAAGCGGACCACGACCTCCCCCGACGCGGTCGGCCGGACCGGCTTGGTGCGCAGCAGCAGCACCCGTCCGGTGCGCTGCTCCAGCGCCTTGATCCGCTGGCTGACCGCGGACGGCGTGACGTGCAGCGTCTCGGCGGCCGCCTCGAAGGTGCCCTCGTCCACCGCGGCGAGCAGTGTACGGACCTGGTCCAGGGGTATGTCGGTCATCACGATTTCTCATGCTACCTAAGAATCATTAGCTGGTCTGATGAGGCCGTGGGCTTCTAGCCTCGGACCATGCACACGGCATTCATCGCGGCCCTCGCGGGTCTGGGCACCGGTCTGTCGCTGATCGTGGCGATCGGCGCGCAGAACGCCTTCGTCCTGCGCCAGGGCCTGCGCCGCCAGCACGTGGCCCCGATCGTGACGATCTGCGCGCTCTCCGACGCCGTGCTGATCGCGATCGGCGTCAGCGGCATAGGCGGCGTGATCAAGCAGTGGCCTGCGGTGCTGACCGCGACGGCCTGGGTCGGCGCGGCGTTCCTCGTCGGATACGGGCTGCTCGCCGCCCGCAGGGCGACCCGCCCGGTGTCGGCGCTGACCGTGCAGGACACCCTCGGCTCCTCCCCCTCCGGCGGCCGGCCGGGTCAGCGCGGCGGCTCGCTGCGCGCCGCCGTGCTGACCTGCCTGGCGATGACCTGGCTCAATCCGCACGTCTACCTCGACACGGTGCTGCTGCTCGGCTCGGTGGCCAACGGCTACGGCGGGGCGCGCTGGCCGTTCGGCGTCGGGGCGGCCGCCGGCAGCGTGCTGTGGTTCGGCGGGCTGGGCTTCGGCGCCCGGCTGCTGCGCAGGCCGTTCGCCCGGCCCGGCTCCTGGCGGGTGCTGGACGCGGTCATCGCCTGCACGATGATCACCCTCGGCGTGCTGATGGCGCTGCGGGCCTGAGCAGCGCCGAGCGCCGGCCGCTTCCGGCCGCCGCAGCCCAGCTCCAGCCGGCCGGCCGCACCCGGGCGCCATGGATCAGCGCGAACCGGTCCACCACCCCCCGGCCGACGGGGATCAGGTCCAGCCGGCCGGCCACACGCCGGCGACGGCGGTCGGCCGGAACCCGATCACGGCCGCGTCGTCGCGGCGGTCCTCGACCGCCGCCAGCAGCTGCGCGCACAGCTCGGTGAGCGACATGCCCGCCGTCCTGCCCGCCTCCGCGCGCAGCGCCAGCCGCCGCATGCCGTCGGCCAGATCGGTGCCGGGCACCTCGATCAGGCCGTCGGTGTAGAGCAGCAGCGTGTCGCCGGTGTGCAGGTCGTGGTGCCAGGTCGTACGGACCGTCGTGGGCGCCACGCACAGCGGCAGCTCGGCGGCGGTGCCCTCCAGGAACCGCGGCGGGCCGCCGACCGGCAGCAGCAGCGGCGGCGGGTGCCCGGCGTTCGCCCACGCCGCGTGCCACCTCCCGCCACGTCCCGGCGTCAGGCTGGCGTGGACGGCGGTGACCAGCGGCGCGATGGCCAGGCCGTCGGCGACCCGGTCCAGCTGCGCCAGGCTCTCGGCCGGGGTGTGCGGCATGGACTGGTCGAAGGCGATGACCCGCAGCATGCTGCGCAGCTGGCTCATCGAGGTGGCGGCGTCCAGGTCGTGCCCCGCGATGTCGCCGATGCTCAGGGTGACCGAGCCGTCGGGCAGCAGCAGCGCGTCGTACCAGTCGCCGCCGATCTCGGCGGTCCTGCTCGCCGGCTGGTAGTGCGCGGCCAGTTCGGCGCCCGGGACGCGCGGCGTCGGCGTGAGCAGGGCGCGCTGCAAGGTGAGCGCGGTGTGCCGGGTGCGCTGGAGCTCCAGGGCCTGCCGCAGCGGCTCGCGGACCTCGTGCAGCACCTCGCCGAGCAGCTCCTGGTCGGCCGGGCCGGGCGGCGGGCTGTCGGCGCATCCGGCGGCGCAGGCGAACGCCACGACCGCCGAGTCGATCACGATCGGCACCAGCGTGAGGCTGGTGGCGCGCGCTGTGCGCAGCCACGACAGCGACACCTCGGGCACCACGCCGGCGGGCGGCCGGCCGCTGGGGAAGACCAGCAGCCTGGGCCGCCGGCTCTCGATGACCTGCTGGGCGATCAGGCCGACGGTGTGGGTCTGGTTCGCCAGCGGCGGCAGTTCCGGCAGCCCGGGCCGGGCGACGGCGGCCACGCGGGTCGCGGTGAGCGGTCCGCCGCCGCCGGACGGCCCGGGCACCGGCAGCAGGAAGACCGCGCAGGCGTCGGTCAGCTCGGGCACGACGGCGGCGGCGACCGCCGCGAACGCCTCGGGGACGTCGTCGGCCGCCGTGACGGTGGCGACCCGGGCGAGCAGCCGCTCGCGCAGCCGGTTGCGCCACTGGTCCTCGATGTCGGCGGTGGCGCCGATCCACTCGACGGCCACGCCGCCGCGCACGATGGGCACCGCCCGGGACTGGACGTGCCGGTACTCGCCCGAGGCGGTGTGCAGCCGGAAGGTGCAGACGAAGAACGAGGGGGGGTCGGCGGCCGCCTCCTCCCACGCCCGCAGCAGGTGGCCGCGGTCGTGCGGATGGACGCCCTCCAGCCAGTCCGTGTCGATCATCGGCCGCCACGGACGGCCGGTGAACTCCTCGAACCCGCCGACCAGCTCGCTGATCTCGCCGTTCGGCTTCATCAGCCAGACGATCTGGGTGACCGCGGACATCAGCGCCTCGTAGCGGCGCAGCGCCCGGTGGCGCTCCTCCGACAGCTCCTCGGCCCGCTCGGTCGCGTCGACCTGCGCGGTGGTGTCGACGGCGACGGCCAGCACGCCGGCACCGTAGCGGGACACGACAGGTGAGGCGCTGTACATGAAGTGCCGGCGTCCCGGGGCGCCCGGCGCGGTGCCCTCGGTGGTGCGCGGCGAGGTGACCTGGCGGGCGATGCGGTCGGCGTAGACCTGGTCGAGCATCACGATGAACGGGGCGGCGTTCGGCTCGGTGAAGGCGTCGGCGGCGCGGGCGCCGATGTCGCGGGGGCCGAAGAGCTTGCGGAAGGCGTCGTTGAGGTACACCAGGCGGTGGTCGGGGCCCGCGGTGAGCGAGACGGCCACGATGGCGTCGTCGAACACCTCCGGTTCGAGTTCCGGGACGCCTGCGGTGCCGCCGATCCGCGTCATCCTCCGATCATCGCTCGGCACGCCCTCTCGGGCGCGCCGAGCGGTGCCGCGCCGGGCCGGCCGGCGCCGTTCCGACCGGGTCACGCCGAGGCGCGGACCACCAGCCGGGTCGGGGTGACGATCGAGGACAGCAAGGGCGGCTGGAGGTCGCCGGAGCCGGGGGCCGTCGCGTGGGCCAGCGAGCGCAGCAGCAGCCGGGCCATCAGCCGCCCCATCTCCTCGATGTCCTGGCGGACCGTGGTGAGCGGCGGATCGGTCCACTCGGCCACCGACACCATGTCGTCGAAGCCGACCACCGCGACGTCCTCCGGAACCCGCCGGCCCCGCTCCCGCAGCACCCGCAGCGCGCCCGAGGCCATCACGTCGGATGCGGCGAAGACCCCGTCGAGATCCGGAGAGCGCTCCAGCAGCAGGCGCATCGCACGGGCCCCGCCGTCGGGGGTGAAGTCGCCCTCCACGATCAGCTCGGCCGGGGTGTCGGGCAGCACGTCCCGGAAGCCGTCCAGACGGTCCACCGAAGCCGGCTGGTCCAGCGGGCCGGTGATGTGGGCGATCCGGCGGCGGCCGAGTCCGGCCAGATGGCGTACCGCGTCCCGGGCGCCGCCGCGGTTGTCGCAGTCGACGTAGAGGGTGCCGCGCCCGGTGTGCTCCTCGCTCCAGGTGGGCCGGCCGCCGATGACGACCGGCACGCCCGCGCCCCTGGCCAGGCCGGTCAGCGAGTCGTCGGCGTGCAGGGACAGGATCAGCGCGCCGTCGACATGGCCGCCGGCCAGGTAGCGGCCGAGCCTGCCGTCGTCGGACGCGCCGTCGCTGAGCAGCAGCACGAGCTGGTTGTCGTGGCCGGTCAGCTCACGGCTGATGCCGCGGACCTGCTGGGCGAAGAAGGGGTCGGTGAAGACCCGGGTCTCGGGCTCGGCGACGATCACCGCGATGGCGTCGTTGCGCCGGGTCACCAGGGTGCGGGCGGCCTGGTTGGGGATGTACCCCAGCTCGTCGACCGCCTGCCTGACCCGCTCCACCAGCGGGCCTCTGACCCCGGCCCCCCCGTTCACCACGCGTGAGGCGGTCGCTCTCGACACCCCGGCACGGGCGGCGACGGCCTCAAGCGTCGGGCGGGGCGCTGAGACGGGGTCGGACAACGGAGTTCTCCCATGAGGCGCGGCGGACCGGACGGCTCCGCGGCGCGGCGGCCGTCGCGGGTGGTGCGACCGAGGCCAGAGTAACGGTTTGGAGCGCTCTCAGAGAGCGCTCTCCGAGACTGGCCGGCGCAGCGTGTGGCATCGGCCGGCCCGCGCTGGGCAGGCGGGAGGTGCGGGCGGGTCCGCGGCGGGTGCACGTCGGCGGGCCGGGCACGGTCGCCGCGGCTAGCGTGAGGACGGTGCCCCGGGCAGCCCGCCCCGGCGGTCCGCCGCACGCAGGCGCCGCCCGACCGAGCAGAACAGCCGAACAGAGCAAGGAAGTCACCCCCCATGACCTCAGTGCCCACCGTCACCCTCAACAACGGCGTGGAGATCCCGCAGCTCGGCTTCGGGGTGTTCCAGATCGAGCCGGAGAACACCCGCGACGCGGTGCTCGCCGCGCTGGAGACCGGCTACCGGCACATCGACACCGCCGAGATGTACGGCAACGAGAAGCAGGTCGGCGAGGCCGTCCGCGACTCCGGCGTGCCGCGCGAGGAGGTGTTCGTCACCAGCAAGCTCAACAACGGCCACCACGCCTACGACGACGCGCTCGCGGCCTTCGCGCGCACCATGGACGACCTGGACATGGACTACCTCGACCTCTTCCTGGTGCACTGGCCGCTGCCGGGCGTCGGCGACTTCGTCGAGACCTGGAAGGCGATGGAGGAGATCTACCGCTCCGGCCGGGCCAAGGCCGTCGGCGTCTCCAACTTCCAGCCCTCCCACCTGCAACGGATCTTCCATGAGGCCGACGTGGTGCCCGCGGTGAACCAGGTCGAGATCCACCCGTACCTCGCGCAGGACGACCTGCGGGCCTTCGACGCCGAGCACGGCATCGCCACCGAGGCTTGGTCGCCGATCGCGCAGGGCAAGGTGCTGGACGACCCGGTGATCACCGCGATCGCCGAGCGGCTCGACCGCACGCCCGCGCAGGTCACCCTGCGCTGGCACCTGCAGCGCGGCGACATCGTCTTCCCGAAGTCGGTGACGCGCTCCCGCGTCGAGGAGAACTTCCGGCTCTTCGACTTCGAACTGACCGGCCAGGACATGGCCGCGATCACCTCGCTGGACCGCGGCGAGCGGAGCGGCCCCGACCCGGACACGTTCAACTGGATCCCCTGAGCGGGCGGTTCACGGCGGCTCGGCCGTGCGGGGGCCTGCCGCCGGTGCCGCCGGCCCCCGGTTAGAGTGATCCCCGGTCGGAGGGCAGGGGGTGGCGGGATGGCGGGGTCCGGGTTCTCGTGGATGCGTGCGGGACGGACGCGCCGGGCAGGCGCCGCGGCCGCCGTCTGCGTGCTCGTTACCGCGGTCCTGGTCGCCCTGGTGGTCCTGCTGCCGCCACGCGGCTCGGCCAGCGAGGCGCGGCCCCGCGCGGTGCGGGTGATGCCGCTCGGCGACTCGATCACCTGGGGCAAGGGCAGTCCGAGCCACTCGGCGTACCGCGCGGAGCTGTGGCGGCTGGTCGCGGGCCAGAGCCTGTACACGGTCAGGTTCGTCGGCTCGCAGCTGTCGGGGACGCTTCCCGAGCCGCAGAACGAGGGGCACAGCGGCTACACCGTCGACCGGATCAGGGCCGGCGTCGACCGCTGGACGGCGGCGGCCGCGCCCGACGTCGTGCTGCTGCACATCGGGATCAACGACCTGCACCGCCACGTCGACCCGGCGCACGCCCCCGACCGGCTGGCCGCCCTGGTCGACCGGATCTACGCCGACCGGCCCGGCGTCTCGGTCGTGCTGCTCGGCCTGATCCCGACCACACCGCACCTCCAGGCGCAGGCGGTGGCGTACAACAGGCGCGCCGCCGCGCTCCAGGGCATCGAGCGGCATCGCGGACGCGCCTTCTGGTACGTCGAGCCGCCGCGGCTCAGCCGTGCGCAGATGGCGGACAGCCTGCACCCGAACGACGCGGGCTACGCCCGGATCGCGCGCGCCTTCTTCCCCGCGCTCAGCAGCGCGGTGGCGGCGAGGGCGACGGCCTCCGCGCCCGTCACGCTCCCCTGACGCGCCGTCCGTCCGCCCGGGACCGCGCCATCGCCGGTCCGGTCCGGTCCGGTCCACCGTGCCGGACCCGTTCACCGTGCCGGTCAGGCAAGGGACTTGAAGAAGAAGGTGGCGGGGCGCAGCGTGCCCTGCGGGTCCGCGGCGTAGTCGGGGACGGTGCCGACGGCGGTCCAGCCCTCGGCGCGGCAGAGCCGCTCGGCGTCGCTGCCGGTCTGCGTGTCGAGCAGCAGCAGCCGCACCCCCGCGGCGCGGGCGGAGGTCTCGGCGGCGCGCAGCAGTGTGCGGGCCAGACCGCGGCCGCGCACGTCGCGGCGGACCATGAGCTGGGCGATCTCCGCTCGGTGCCCGCCGTTGGGTGCGTGCGCGCGGTGCAGTCGGACAGCCCCGCAGACCGCTCCGCGCTCATCCTTCACGGCCCACAACTCGGCGCGGCCCGCGGCGATCTGGGGAGCCAGCGCCTGCCACCAGGCGACGGCATCGTCGGCGGCGAGGGGGCCGTGGAAGCCGACGGAGGCGCCCGAGTCGACGCTGTCGCCCAGCAGGGCGGCGAACGCGGCGGCCTCGTCGCGCAGTCGGGCCGCGGTGACGGCGAACGGTGTGAAGGCGGGCGGCGGTTCGCGGTCGGGGAGCGGTGGGGCGCCCAGGAAGTCGCGCAGCACGGTGAGGAACTCCCGCGGCCGCTCGTCGTGGACCATGTGCCCGGCCTCGATGGTGGTCAGCCGGGCGCCGGGAATGCGTTCCGCGGCCTTGGCCAGCTGGTCCTGCCGCAGGTGGCTGCGCGGCCCGCCGGCGATCACGAGGGTCGGCGCGGTGATCGCGGCGAGCCCCTCCCAGTGGCGCGCGGGCGGTGCGTTGCGCTGCACCGCGATGCCGGGCACCACCCGCCAGTCGTACCGCGTCGGACCGTCGGGAGCCTGCGGCACCGGTCGCGGCGGGTCGGCGGGGAAGGGCAGCGGGCCCTCCTCCAGGACCAGCCGGCGCACCGCGCCGGGGCGGTCCATGGCGACCAGCGACGCGGGGACGGTCCCCATCGAATGGGCGACGAGGGTCACCTGGTCGATCCGCAGCACGTCCAGGAGCGCCAGCACGTCGTCGCGCATCGACTCGTAGGCGTAGGAGCCGGGGTGACCGCTGTCGCCGTGGCCGCGCAGGTCGACGGCGAGCGTCCGCCAGCCGTCGCGCGCCAGCGCGGCGGCGACCTCGCGCCAGGACCCGCGGTCCTCCCCCAGCGCGTGCAGGAGCAGCACCGGCGGGCCGTCCGGCGGCCCGTCCGCCTCGCAGACCAGCAGGACCCCGTTGACCTCGTACGCGGACACCTCTGCCATGCCTGCGAGCGTATCCGCCGGCGCCTTCGGAGGACCCGGAGCCAGGGCTGATCCGGTTGCGCCCAGAGCGGATGCGGCCGCCGGGCCCGCCCGGGGGCCCGGCGGGCTCAGAGGCGCTCCGGCGCCTCGCCGGCCGTGGCGGCGACCTTGCGGTAGAGCGCCTGCGCCTCGGCGGTGCGGCCGAGGTGCTCCAGGCAGCGGGCCTCGTCGTTGCGGCTGGTCAAGGTGTCCGGGTGGGCCGGCCCGAGGACCCTCTCCCGCGCCGCGGTGACCTCGTGGTAGACGACGAGCGCCCCGGACCAGCGGCCGAGCCAGCCCATGCACACGGCGATCTCGCGCTTGCTGACCAGGGTGTCGGGGTGGCCGGCGCCGAGCACCCGTTCCCTGACGGCGGCGACGTCGCGCGCCTCGGCCAGTGCGCGGTCCCAGTGGCCGAGCAGGCCCAGGTTGACGCCGAGCGCGTGGCGGGCGCGCAGCGTCTCGGCGTCGGCGGAGCCCGCGGTGCGGGTGCGGGCGGCGACCAGGTCCTCGAACAGGGCCAGCGCCTCGCCGCTGCGGCCGAGGCTGCCCAGGCAGATGCCGGTCTCGTAGCGGGCGGCGAGCGTGTCGGCGTGGTCGGGCCCCAGCAGCCGGGCACGGGCGGCGGCCACGTCGCGGTAGGCGTCGAGCGCCTCGGCCCAGCGTCCCGCGCGGCCGAGCGCGTAGCCGACCTCGAAGCGGGTGGTGAGGGTCTCGGCGTGCTCGGCCCCGAGCACTCTGGCGCGGGCCTGCGCCACCTCGACGGCGGTGGTGTACGCCTCCGCGTCGCGCCCCAACTGCCCCAGGTTGAAAGCGAGGTTGTGCTTGCACTGCAAGCTGTCCGGGTGGTCGGCGCCGGCGGTGCGCTCCAGGCCCGCGAGCACCGCCGTGTACTCGCGGTGCGCCTCCAGGTGGCGGCCGAGGCGGCCGAGTTCGTAGGCGGCCTCGTGCCGCGCGGCGAGCGTGTCCGTGTGGTCGGGGCCGAGCACCCGGCGGCGGACCTCGGCCACGTAGGCGTAGAGGCGCAGCGCCTCCTCGGTGCGGCCGAGCCGGGTCAGGCAGTACGCCGCCTCGTGGCGGCTGGTGAGCGTGTCGGGGTGCTCCGCGCCCTGGGCGCGGTCGCGGTCCGCCGCGACCGCGGTGTGCAGGTCGTACGCCTGGGCCCAGTTGCCGATCCGGGCGAGGTCGCCCGCCTCGGCCTGGCGGGCGTCGAGCGAGGCGAGCGAGCCGGGGTCGGCGGTGGCGACCACGGCGCGGGTGGACCAGGCGCCGGTCAGCGCGTCGTGCGGGGCGCCGGCGATCCGGTGGGCGCGGGTGGAGCGGGCCGCGGCGCCGGTGGTGAGGCTCCCCGCCCACGCGGGCAGCGCGGTGACGGGCTCAGGGGCGGCCGGGGCGGCGCCGGCCGCGGCCCGCATCGCCTTGAGCCGGCCGCCGACGTCCGCGGCGTCCTGCGGGCGGGCCTCGGGGTCCTTGGCGAGCAGGTCGAGGATGAGGCGTTCGAGCTCCGCGGGCAGCTCCGGGCGGCGCGCCGACGGCGGTTCCGGCTCGGTGTCGCGGTGGCCGACCAGGATCGACCAGGCGTCACCGAGGTCGAACGGCGGTGCTCCGGTGGCCAGTTCGTACAGCACGCAGCCCAGCGAGTACAGGTCGCTGCGGTGGTCGACCTCGGCGGCGTCGATCTGCTCGGGGGACATGTAGTGCGGCGTGCCCATGGCCATGCCGGTGCCGGTGAGGCGGGAGGTGAAGCCGATGTCGTGGCCGAGCCGGGCGATTCCGAAGTCGCAGATCTTCACGGCGCCGTCGGTGAGCCGGACGATGTTGGCCGGTTTCAGGTCGCGGTGGACGACCCCCTGGGCGTGGGTGTAGGCGAGCGCGGAGGCGACCTGCTCGGCGACGTCGGTGATGTCGGGGACGGGCAGCGGATGGCGGCGGGCGTCGTCCAGCACCTGCAGCAGGTTGCGGCCGTCGAGCAGCTCCATCACCAGGAAGAGCAAGCCGTCGTGCTCGCCGAAGTCGTGCACGACGGTGATGCCGCGGTGCTGGAGCGCGGCGGCCACGCGGGCCTCGCGCCGGAAGCGCTCCTGCAGGACGCGGTTGAACCCGGCGTCGTTCGAATGGCCGACCGGTTTGAGGCACTTGACGGCGACGCGGCGGCCCAGCGACTCGTCGAGCGCACGCCAGACCTCGCCCATGCCGCCGCGCCCGATGAGTTCGTGCAGCCGGTACCGGCCCTGGATGAGCGCGCCCGCGCCGCCGGCCGCCCCCGGGCCCGGCGTGTGGTGTGCTTCCTCGTGTCCTTCGTGGTGTCCAGCCGCCATCGCGTGCCGCCCGCCCCCGTGCTTCTCGGTGCTTCCCCGATCCCAGTATGGCCGGGAGCACCGGCCACGGGGACAGCGGATCAGGGCAGAACGGAGCCGGCGGGAGGCAGCCGCAGGACCGAGGGCCGGGAGCCGGGGCCGAGCCGGGCGACCGCTCGGAGTATGTGGCCGGGCGGCAACTTCCAGCGCAGCGTGGCCGGCACGGCGCGCAGCAGCCGGCCCGCGACGCGCAGCCGGCGGTCGGCGGCCGCCTCGCCGGGCGCCGAACCGCCGTACAGCTCATGGGCGTACGGTGGCAGCGCCGCGAAGGCGGCGCCGGCCACCGACCGCCACACCGCGAACCGCACCGGCAGCAGCGCGCGGGGCACCGGTGGCGCCTTGAGGAACCGCACCACCTCGTACGCCTCGGCGGTGGCGGCCAGTTGGGGGCGGATCTTCTCGAAGTAGCGGGCGAGTTCGCCGGTGTCGGCGGGCACGCCCGCCGGGTCGAGGCCGACCAGGCGGGCGGCCTCGCGCTGCTCGTGGACGTAGCGGTCGGCGTGCGCGTCGTCGAGCGGGAAACCGGAGCGGCGGGCGACCTCCAGGTAGGAGTCGATCTCGGCGCAGTGCACCCACAGCAGCAGTTCGGGGTCGTCGACGGGGTAGGTCTCGCCGGTCGCCGGATCGGTCGCGGACAGCCTGCGGTGGATGCCGCGGATGCGGGCCCCGGCGCGTTCCGCCGCCGGTGTGGTGCCGTAGGTGATCTCGCCGACGAAGGACGCGGTGCGCAGCAGCCGGCCCCAGGCGTCCCGGCGGAAGTCGGAGTTCTGGGTGACCCCGCGCACCGCCCGCGGATGGAGGGCCTGGAGGTACAGGGCGCGCACACCGGCGATCCACATGACCGGGTCGCCGTGCAGCTGCCAGGTCACCGATTCCGGTCCGAAGAGCCCCGGGTCCGCGTCGCGCATGGCCGCCTCCTTCGTGACCCCACGGTAACCGCGGGGGCCCGCGGGCGGCAGGGGTCTGCCGACGGCGGCAGCGCCTTCGGCGCGACCCGGCGCCCCGGCCGCATCGCCCGGTGGTGCACGTCACCCGGCCGGCGGCGCCCGCCACCCGTACGGCCCAGCGCCGCAGGACCCGTCCGCGGGCGACACCCCGCGGCCCGGTCGCCGGGATTCGCCGCGGTCCTGGGCGATACTGCGAAGGCGCTGGTGGGCGGCTTGTCCGCCGGCTCGCGGACGGACGCGAGGACGACACACGCATGGCCGACGGGCAGCAGGACCCCCACCGTCACACCGGCTGGCGCGATCCGCGGCGGCTCGCGCCCCGCGGCGGGGACGACACCCCGGACCACCCGTCGGCCGAGCCGTCGGGCGGCCGACCGGGCGAGCCGGGGGACGGCGGCGGCGCCCCCCGGTCGGGGCGGCGGCGCCTCTTCCGCTGGCTGACGCTCGGCCTGTCCGCGGCGGTGCTGCTCACCGCGGCGGCCGGCGCGCTGGTGTACCTGCGGCTGAACGGCAACATCCGCGATCTGCCGCTGTTCGGCGGGATCGGCGGCGACGCGGGCACCGAGCGGCCCGACGCCTTCGGCCGCACCCCGGTGAACGTGCTGGTGATCGGCTCCGACACCCGCGCCGGCCGCGCCGACTGCCGGCTGGGCGGCGACTGCGGCCCCGGCCAGAACGCCGACGTGGAGATGGTGCTGCACCTGGCCGCGGACCGCTCGCACGCATCGGTGCTGAGCATCCCCCGCGACACCGTCACCGACCTGCCGGCCTGCCGCGCGTCCAGGGGCCGGATCTCCGCGGCCCACCGCGGCGCGGTCAACTCCACCCTCCAGTACGGTCCCGGCTGCACCGTCGCCGCGGTGCACACGCTCACCGGCATCCCGATCGACCACTTCGTGATGGCCGACTTCGCCGGGGTGGTGCGCATGTCGGACGCGGCCGGCGGGGTGCCGGTGTGCGTGGACCGCGCGCTCTACGATCCGTACTCGCATCTGCGGCTGACCGCCGGCCGGCACTCGCTCAGGGGGCAGGGTGCACTGGAGTTCCTGCGCTCACGGCACGCCTTCGGCGACGGCGACGACCTCGGCCGCACCGACGCGCAGCACCTGTTCCTCGCCTCGCTCACCCAGCGGATGCGCAGGAGCGGCTCGCTGGGCGACCCGGCGGGGCTGCTGTCGCTGGCCGACGCGGCGACGAAGGCGCTGACCGTGGACCCCGGGCTGGCCGCGGTCAGCCGGCTGACCGGGCTCGCCGCCGACGTGCGCAAGGTGCCGCCGGCGCGGTTCGCCTTCACCACGATGCCGACCAGCCCCGACCCGGCGAACCGCAACCGGCTGGTGCCCGCGCCGGCCGCCGACCGGCTCTTCGCGGTCATCGCCTCCGACCTGCCGCTGCGCGTGACCGGCGCGCCGCGGGCCGTGGCGGCGGCGCCGCCGGTCGCGCGGCCCGCGGTCGTCCGGGCGGCGGGTCCGCCGGACGACGAGACCTTCGAGGACGCCCGCCAGGCCCAGGTCCTCGGCGCGCTCACCGGACCGGGCACCGCCCCGTACCCCGCGCCGAACGACCCGCTGCCGGGACGCACCGCCGCGGGCCGGGCCGGCTGCGTGGCGGTGGCCAGGAAACGCACCGTGCGCCTGCACGGCGTCGCGATGACGCCGACGGCGGCCTTCGCGGCGAGCCGCGCCGTCCCCCTTTCGGCCCACTGACGGCTGCCGGCCCCGCCCGGATCGGGGCATACGTCGCCGTACGGGCGCGTTCCCCGGCCGCGGGACGTGGCGGGAAGGCCAGGCGCACGGCGGCGAGGACGGGGCCGGCACGGGGGAAGACGGGCAGTACCGAGGCAGAGGAGCATGAGCCCATGCGCGTAGCGGTGGCAGGCGGGACCGGACTGGCAGGACGGCACGTGGCGGCGGCGCTGACCGCCCGCGGACACGAACCGGTGATCGTCGCGCGCTCGCGCGGCGTGGACCTGCTCGGCGGCGACGGTCTGGACGCGGCCCTGGCCGGCGTCGACACGGTGGTCGACGCGTCCAACGTCACGACCGTCAGCCGCAAGGCCGCGGTCGACTTCTTCGAGCGGGCGGGCCGCAATCTGGTCGCGGCCGGCCGCCGCGCCGGCGTACGGCATCACGTGGTGCTCTCCATCGTCGGCATCGACCGGGTCGGCTGGGGCTACTACCAGGGCAAGCTCCGGCAGGAGGAGCTGGCCGAGGAGGGCGCCGCCGCCTGGACGGTGCTGCGCGCGACGCAGTTCCACGACTTCGCCGACCAGATGCTCGGCACGGTGCCGGGGCCGGTCGCCCTGGTGCCGCGGATGCGGGCGCAGCCGGTCGCCGTCCGCGAGGTGGCCGAGACGCTCGCCGAGCTGGCGGTGGGGCCGCCGCGCGGCCTCGCGCCGGAGTTCGCGGGGCCGCGGGTGGAGTCGGTGCCGGACATGGCGCGCAGGCTGCTGCGGGCCCGCGGCAGCCGCCGCCCGGTCCTGGCGCTGCCGCTGCCCGGGGCGGCGGGCAAGGGCATGGCGGGCGGCGCGCTGCTGCCCGCGTCCGACGGCCCGCGCGGCCGGCAGACCTTCGACGAGTGGGTCGCGGAGACGACCGGTACGGCCGTGCGCGGGGGCGCCGCGGCGCGCGGCTGACCACGCGGCGGCGTTCGCCGCCGCCGGTCCGGGCCGCGCCTGCCTGCGGACCGGCGCTCAGCCCCAGATCGCCTCGGCGATCGCCGTCCCGGTGAAGGCGGCGCCGAGCCCGGCCGCGAGGCTGCCGACGACGTTGGCGACGGCGTAGAACCGGGCGCCGTCCTCGGCCAGCCGCAGCGTCTCGTAGGAGAACGTCGAGTACGTGGTCAGCGCCCCGCACAGCCCGGTGCCCAGCAGGAGCTGGACGTGCGAGGAGGCGGCGCCCGCGGTGGCCGCGCCCGCCAGCACGCCCAGGACGGCGCAGCCGACGACGTTGACGGCGAAGGTCCCCCAGGGGAAGACGGTGTCGTGCCGGGCCTGCACACCGCGGTCGGCGAGGTAGCGCAGCGGCGCCCCGACCGCGGCCCCTACGATCACCAGCAGCCAGTTCACCGCGCCTCCGCTTCGCCGCCGGTGCCGGCGGTGTCGGCGCCGTCCCCGCCGTTCCCGCTCGTGTCGCCCGTGCCGGCGCCGACGCGGACCACCTCGCACCGGTCGAGCGTCACCAGGCCGTCGGCGACCAGCTCCTCCAACCGGGGCAGGAAGCCCCTGACGCGCTCCTCGGTGTCCACGACGACCACGGCGACCGGCAGGTCCTCGCTGAGCGAGAGCAGCCGGGCGGTGTGGATCAGCGAGGACGCGCCGTAGCCCTCGACGCCGCGGAAGACCGAGGCGCCGGCCAGGCCGGCGCGGTGCGCCCGGTGCACGATCTCGGCGTACACCGGCTTGTGGTGCCAGGTGTCGTTCTCGCCGACGTAGACGGTCAGCCGCAGGGCCGAACCGGTAGGTGTCACTTCTGCCTCCACTGGACGGTCCTGCGGGTGGCGGTGGCCGCCGCCCAGACCGCGGCGAGCGCGGCCAGCAGCGTCAGGGCCAGATAGGCCAGGGCGGTACGGGGATGGCCGCCGTCGGCCAGCCGCTGCACGTCGGTGGCGTAGGTCGAGAAGGTGGTGAAGCCGCCCAGCACGCCGGTGCCGAAGAACGGCCTGACCAGCCGGTGCGCGGCCCAGACGTCGGTGATGAGCACCATGAACACGCCGATGACGGCGCAGCCGGCCGCGTTCACGCACAGGGTCGTCCAGGGAAAGCCGCCGGCCGGGGTAGGCCAGGCGAGGGCGGCGCCGTAGCGCGCGCAGGCGCCGATGGCGCCGCCGGTCGCGACCACGGCGAGGACCGAGGGGGTGCCGCGCTGCCAGGGACGGCGGCGACCGGCGCGGGCCGGCGGCCGTCCGCCGGGGTCCGCGGCGCCGCGGACCGTCGGGGCGGGGGTCTCTGCCACGGGAAGACGTCTCCTACTCGCAGGCACGGTTGATGGCACGACGTGCACGTCGCAAGCAGGGACCGTTGGCGGCGGCGTCGCCGCGGTTCGGGTACGGCGGGCCCCACCGCCGCGCGGCGGGTGGGACCGCCGCTGGCCCCAGCTTAGCCGGGCAGCCCGCGCCTCGCCGCCGAGGGCCCGGCGCGGCCAGCACGGCCGACCGGACCCCGCCGGGCCCCTTCCCCGGGCCCCGGGGAGCGGCGGCCGTCGCGCCGCCGCCGTGACGCGCATCGGCCGCCGGGCAGATACTGGACGGTGTGCGGGACCGGTGTGCACGGCTGTCTCACCAGGAGGTACCCATGAAGATGCTGATCAACGTCCCGGAGACCGTGGTGGCCGACGCCCTGCGCGGCATCGCGGCCGCGCACCCCGAGCTGACGGTCGACGTCGAACACCGGGTGATCGTCCGCAAGGGCGCACCCTACGAGGGCAAGGTCGGCCTGGTGTCGGGCGGCGGCTCGGGCCACGAACCGCTGCACGGCGGCTTCGTCGGCCGGGGCATGCTCGATGCGGCCTGTCCCGGCGAGGTGTTCACCTCCCCGGTGCCCGACCAGATGTCGCGCGCTGCGGCCGCCGTGGACAGCGGCGCCGGCGTGCTGTTCATCGTGAAGAACTACACCGGCGACGTGCTGAACTTCGACATGGCGGCCGAACTCGCCGAGGACGAGGGCGTGCAGGTCGCCAAGGTCGTGGTCGACGACGACGTGGCGGTCACCGACAGCACCTACACGGCGGGCCGCCGGGGCACCGGCGCGACGCTCTTCGTGGAGAAGCTGGCGGGCGCGGCCGCGGAGGAGGGCGCACCGCTCGACCGCGTCGCCGGCGTGGCCCGCCGCGTCAACGAGGCGTCCCGCAGCTTCGGTGTGGCGCTGACCGCGTGCAGCACCCCCTCCAAGGGCGGCCCGACCTTCGATCTGCCGGAGGGCGAGCTGGAGTTGGGCGTCGGCATCCACGGCGAGCCGGGCCGCGAGCGGCGCGCCATGATGACCTCGGGCGAGATCGCCGACGTCTCGGTCGAGGCGGTCGTCGAGGACCTGAAGCCGGACGCGCCGGTGCTGCTGCTGGTCAACGGCATGGGCGGCACCCCGCTGCTGGAGCTGTACGGGTTCGCCGCCGAGGTGCACCGCTCGCTCGCCGAGCGGCGGATCTCCGTGGCCCGTACCCTCGTCGGCAACTACGTGACCTCACTCGACATGGCGGGCTCCTCGGTGACGATCTGTCAGGCCGACGAGGAGCTGCTGCGGCTGTGGGACGCGCCGGTGTCGACCCCAGCCCTGCGCTGGGGCTGCTGACGGCGCACCGCCGGCAGGCGCCCCGCGACCATCCGTCCCACCCGGCCGCGGCCCGGACCCCGCGGACCTCGGACCCTGCGGAAAGGCATCGAATGAACGCGCTCCCCCAGGAAGGCCCGGCGATCGACGGCGCGTTCCTTCGCCGCTGGCTGGACGCCGCCACCCAGGCGGTGGACCGCGAGGCGGACCATCTGACCGAGCTGGACTCCCCCATCGGCGACGCCGACCACGGCGCCAACATGCGCCGCGGGTTCCTCGCCGCGCGCACCGCAGTCGAGCAGGAACCGCCGGACACCCCGGGGGCGGTGCTGGTCGCGGTCGGCCGGCAGCTCATCTCCACGGTGGGCGGCGCGTCGGGTCCGCTGTACGGCACGCTGCTGCGCCGTGCGGGCAAGGAGCTGGGGGACGAACCCGTGGTGACCGCAGCCCGGCTGCGGGACGCGCTGCGCGCCGGGGTCGACGGCGTGGCCCAGCTCGGCGGCGCCGCACCGGGCGACAAGACCATGCTGGACGCGCTGCTGCCGGCGCTCGACGCCCTCACCGGGGCGCTGGACGCGGGCGGTTCCACCGCGCAGGCGCTGGCCGCGGCGGCCACCGCGGCCGACGAGGGGGCCGAGGCGACGACGCCGCTGCGGGCCCGCAAGGGCAGGGCCAGCTATCTGGGCGAGCGCAGCGTCGGCCACCGGGATCCAGGAGCGACCTCGGCGGCCCTGCTGGTCACCGCGCTCGCCGACACCGCACGGGAGGCATCGGCATGAGCGCCACGGACAAGCCGCTGGTGGGCATCGTACTCGTCTCGCACAGCGCGGCGGTCGCCGCCGCGGTCGCCGAGCTGGCCAAGGGCCTGACCGGCGGCAGCGCGCAGGTGCCGGTGGCGCCCGCGGGCGGCGCCCCCGACGGCGGCCTCGGCACCAGCTCCGACCTGATCGCCGCGGCGGCCCGGGAAGTCGACCAGGGCGCGGGCGTGGCGGTCCTCGCCGACCTGGGCAGCGCGGTGCTCACCGTCAAGGCGCTGATCGCCGACGACGAGCTGCCGTCGGGCGCCCGCCTGGTCGACGCGCCGTTCCTGGAGGGCGCGGTGGCCGCGGTCGTCACGTCCTCCGCGGGCGCCGACCTCGACGCGGTGGCCGCGGCCGCGGCGGAGGCGTACGACTTCCGGAAGCTCTGAGCGCGGCGCGGTCCGCACGCCGGGCCCCGCTACGCTCGCCCCATGACCGACATCCTGGGGCTGTTCTCCCGTACCCAGAAGAGACTGCGGGCCGCCTCCGACGAGGCGATGAGCCGGCACGGCGTCCGCGTCGGCCAGAACGTGCTGCTCGAACTGCTCTGGGAGAACGACGGGCTGACCCCCGGCGCGGTCGCCAGGGCGCTGGGGGTCGCCACTCCGACGGTGGTCAAGTCCGCCGCCCGCATGGAGGCGGGCGGCCTCATCACCAAGCGCCGCGACGAGCACGACGCCCGGCTCGTACGGCTCTACCTCACCGAGCGCGGCCGGGCGGTGCACGAGCCGGTCCAGCAGGCGCGGCGCGAGCTGGAGGAGCGTGTGACGGCGACCCTCACCGAGCAGGAACGGGTCCATCTCAGGTCCGCGCTTGGCAAGATGTACGAGCAGCTGGCCGGGCAGGGCGCCGGGGACCCGGCCGAGGACGCGGCCGAGGACGGGTGAGGCCCCGCCCGGGGGCACGGGTGCGGCCCCCCGCGCCGCCGGCTGCGGCGCGGGGGGCCGGGGTCAACGGCCCTGCGGCCGCTGTCCGTCGGAGCGTGCGGTCAGCGCCCGTACCCGATCAGGGCGCGCACCATCCGGCAGGTGAGGTCGGACGGCGGGTGGACGCCGATCCGCTCCGCGGTCGCACGGATCCGCCGGTCGCCGGCCTGGGCCGGCTCGTAGACCCCCGAGTCGAGCAGGGCTATCACCAGGCGCATCGTCTTCAGCCGCCGGTTGTGAGCGATGTACCACTCACGGGGCCGCCCGGCGGGCAGGGGCTTCTTGGGCAGGGACAAGGGCAGGGGCAGTGCGGCAACGGCCATCGGCATCCTCCTGAGGCGTCGGCCAACCCTCTCGAACACTCTCGATTTTACCGCCAAGCACTGACAAAGTCCGCTGGCCAGAGCCGATATGACAGGTGGCCGGAAGATGTCTCCCCGCGCCCCGCGCGGCCGTCGCTCACCTCCGGGCCGGAGCCGCGTCGGCCTCGGCGGCGGCTTGCGCGGCGGCGATCTCCTCCTCGGTCATCGGCAGCCCGTGCGGGTTCGCCGAGGCTCCGTCGAACTTCTTCACGAACAGGCAGCACAGCGCGCCGGCTGCCATCACCGCCACCGACACCAGCAGCGTCGGGCGCATCGCGTCGACGAAGCCGTGGCCGAACACCGCGGCCGCCGCGTCCTGGACGCGGTGCGCCTCGGGTGCGGGCACGCTCGCGGGAAGGCGCGTCCCGGGGGTGTTCCCCGCGACGTCGAGGTGCCTGCCCGCGCTGTCGAAGCCGCGCAGGAAGGAGGCGCGGAAGTCCGGAGGCACCGACCCGGCCCTGCGTGCCGCCTGCTCCTCCAGCGAGGAGGCCAGCTGTCCCTGGAGCACCGCGCCCACCACGGCGCCGGCCAGCACGGAACCCACCTGCCGCAGGGCGTTGTTGACGCCCGAGGCGGCGCCGGTGAGCCGGGGCGGCACATTGCGCATCACCTCGGCGGCCATCGGCGCGAAGGTGCACCCGGCGCCCATGCCCATCAGGAAGAGCGGCGCGGCGACGCCGGTCCAGCTCCTGCCCACGTCGGCGACGGCCATCACCCAGGCCAGGCCGCCGCCGAAGCAGGACAGCCCGGCCATCAGGATCCACCGGCCGCCGAGCCTCTCCGCGAGCACGCCCGCGGGACCGGCCGTCACGAAGGTGCCGACGGACAGCGGCAGCAGCACGAGCCCCGCCTTCTGCGCGCTGTAACCGAGCACCGACTGCAGGTAGACGGTGATCGGCAGGAAGAGTCCGACGATGCCGAACGAGATGGCGATGCCGACGACGTTCATCAGGGTGAAGTTGCGGTCCCTGAACAGCGAGAAGGGCACCAGGGGTTCGTCGCCCTGCCGGGACCTCTGCTGCACCAGGAAGACGGCGGCCGCCACCGCGGAGGCGCCGATCACCGTCCATATCCAGCCGTTCCAGGCGTACTTCTCCCCCTCGATCAGCCCGAAGGCCAGCAGGAGCAGCGCGACCGAGGAGAGCGCCACGCCGGTGGCGTCGAACCGGTGCCTGACGCTACGGGCCGGCCGCGGCAGCCACAGCGCCGCGCCGACCACCGTCAGCACGCCCAGCGGCACGTTGACGAAGAAGATCCACCGCCAGTCAAGCCGGGTGACGAGCAGCCCCCCGACCGTCGGGCCCGCGGCGCCGGACACGCCCGCGACGACGCCCCACACGCCGAGTGCCGCGCCGCGCCTGCCGGGCGGGAAGACGTCCACGACCAGCGAGAGGGTCTGCGGCAGCAGCATCGCCGCGCCCACCCCCTGCACCGCTCTGAAGGTGATCAGCTCGGCCGGGTCCTGCGACAGGCCGCAGGCCAGGCTCGCCAGCGTGAACAGCGCCACCCCGTACAGGAAGAGGTTCTTCTTGCCGATCAGGTCGCCCAGCCGGCCCGAGGTGATCATCAGCACGGCCAGGGCGAGCGTGTAGGCGTTGGTGATCCACAGGATCTGGTCGAGCGACGCGTCGAGGTGGTCCACCATGTCGGGGATGGCGATGTTGACGATCGTCAGGTCGAGCAGCGTCATGAAGAACCCGAGGGACAGCACCGCAAGGGTCACCCACGGGTTGCCCCGCAACTTGTTCACGATTCCTCCTCGCCGTGCGCCCCGCCGGGGCGCACGGACTCGTCAGCGTTCCGTGCACCCAAGAGGCGCGCGGGCCGAGGAGGTGTGACATCGCCGCGGGGCCGGGCTCAGTGCGGGACCGGGCTCACCGGCGGGGCGCGCCGCGGGACCGGGCTCACCCCGCGGCGGGCGGGTCCGCGGGCACGAACCAGGTCGGCTGGTCGGTCAGCGCCAGCTCGATCCTGCTGAGCGCGATCGGGCCGAGCGGCGGCAGCTCGTCCCGCGCGAACCAGCGCACGTCCAGCGACTCGTCGTCGTTCACCCGCGCCTCGCCGCCGACGGCGCGGCAGCGCAGCACGATGTCGAGGTACTGGGCGTGGTCGCCGTTGGGGTAGACGATCGGCTCGTTGCTGAAGACGCTCAGCACCCGCTCCACCACCGCGGACACCCCGGTCTCCTCAAGGATCTCGCGGACCGCGGCCTGCGCGGGCTGCTCGCCCGGGTCGGGGATGCCGCTGATCAGCGCCCAGCGGCCGCTGTCCGTGCGCTGGTTGAGCAGGATCCGGCCCTGCTCGTCGAAGACCACCATCACCACGCCCGGCATGAGCAGCAGGACGTCCCCTGCCTTCGCGCGGATGTTCCGGATGAACTCGGGAATCGCCATGCCGGGAGCCTACGAGACGTACGGGCCCGCGAGCCGCCGGCGCCTGCGAGACGAAGGGGCGACGCCCCATCCGCACCAGATTCCACACGGTGCGAGGCGGTGCGGTCCGGCATATCCACAGCCGGCCCTTCACCCGTTACGGTGACGGAACACAGCGCGCCCACGCGGGGGACGCGGGCGTGACGGCACTCCGTCCCGCCCGGGTGGCGGCAGGGGGTACCGGGGGATGAACACCACGGCCGGCGGACCGCCGGACGCGCGGGGTGCGGGCGTGCGGGGTGCGGGCGTGCGTCCGCCGTCCGGCCGGCCGGCCTCGGCGCGCACCACCGCCGCCGGCGCCGGCGCACGCGGCGCGGCCACCGACGCGACGGGGGTCGCGCTGCTGGTCTGCTGCGCGGTCTGGACGCTGATCGCCGCCGCCGGGCGGCCGGCCCGGCCGGAGGGCACCCTGCTCGCGCTGCTCGCCGTCACCGCCGGATTCGCGGCCGGACGGATTCTCGGCGCGCTGCTGCCCGTGCTGGCTCCTGCGGCCGCTGCCGTGGCGGTCCTCGCCCTGGTGCTCGTCCCGCACGCCACCCACCGCCCGCGCCCGGGCCACGCCGACTCCGACGCGGCCCTGCTGGTCATCGCCACGGGTGCGGCCTGCTGCGCGGCCTGGTCGGCGCGCGGCCGGCCGGCGCGGGCGGCTCTCGGAGCGCTCGGGCTCGCCGCCACCGCCGCGGCGCTGGTGCTGGGCTCCGCCACGGGGGCCGCGGCGGGCGCCGCCGTCGTGCTGTGCTCGGCGGCTTCGGGCCTGCCGCGCCGCAGGGCGCCGGTCCTCGTCGCCCTGGCCCTGTTCGCGTCCCTCACGGTCGGCGGCTCCCTCGCGCTGGCCGCCGACGCCTTACCGCCCCGGCTCGCGCACGCGGTGTCCGCGCGGCTGAGCGGTCCGCGCGTCGGGCTGTGGCGCCAGGCGGCCACCCTCGCGCACCGCCATCCGCTGCGCGGCGTCGGCCCCGAGCGCTTCGCCGACGAGGCCGCCGCGGCCGACTCCGACACCCGGGCCTCCGGCACCTCCGTCGCCGGAACGCCCCGCTCGGCTCCGCTCCAGCTGGCCGCGGAGCAGGGCGTCCCCGGCGTCGTGCTGCTCGCGGCGTCCTACGGCTGGCTGCTCACCGCGCTGCGGCGCTCGCCGCGTCCCACGCCCGTCGCGCTCACCGCGGCGGCCGCCCTCACCGCCCTCGCGCTTCTCGCCGCCCTCGCGCCGGTCCTCAGCCACACCGCCGTCACGGCCGCCACCGGATTCCTCGCCGGGGCCGCCGCCGCGCGCCCGCTCGCCGACGATCC
This sequence comes from Actinacidiphila polyblastidii, assembly GCF_036353415.1. Taxonomy (NCBI): domain Bacteria; kingdom Bacillati; phylum Actinomycetota; class Actinomycetes; order Kitasatosporales; family Streptomycetaceae; genus Actinacidiphila; species Actinacidiphila polyblastidii. The sequence continues at coordinate 59,870 of NZ_JAZEWV010000023.1, read as the reverse complement.
GCTCGCCGGCGAGCCCCGCTGAGCGCCGGCGTCCCGCGTCAGTGCGGCGGGGTCCTCACGCCAGGCCGGCGTGCGGCGCGCGCAGCAGGAGCAGGTCGCGGATCGCCTGCACCGCGCCCTCCGCGTCGTCCACCGTCACCGTGAACCTGTGCTGCCCGCCCACCAGGTAGATCACCAGGCCGGGACCGCGCCGGACGACGACCGCCGTGCCCTTCTCGGGCCGCCAGCGGTACCCCCAGCCGCCCCAGCCGCGCGGACTGATCAGCGGCACCAGCTGCGCGCCGCTGACCTGCTCCAGCGGAATGCGCCGCCGCGGCACCCCGATGTGCCCGCACCGCACGTGCACGCCCTCACCGTCGATGCGCACCGACACATGGGTGAAGGCGATCGTGCCGAAGAGCACGAGGAGCCCGACGGTGAGACACCCCACCACCGACATGACCAGCGGCACCAGCCCCGAGGTGTCCGGGCCGTTCACCGCGAGCAGGATGCCGAGCGCCAGGCAGGCGGCGCCCGCGGCTGCGAGCAGCCACTGGATACGGTTGCTGGCCCGGCCCGTCCACTCCTGGGACGCGGTGGACCCCGGCAAGGAGGCGTGCGTCATGGGACGAAGCGTACTCAGCCGGAGCGATTACGGCACGGTCCCGCGTCACGCCGTGGCGGGCGAGCCCGCCAGGACGGCGCCTTCCGGATAGCCGAGGGCCACCGCCGGCAGCTCCGCCGGGCGGCCGCCGAGGACGACGTCGACGCTGCCCGGGGCGGCGCCGGGAGTGCCGCCCGGTGCCGCGCCGATCCGGCGCAGCGCCTGGGCGGCGACCGCGTCGGCCGAGCCGAAGAGCGCCGCGCCCGGCACCGCCGCGGCGATGCGGCCGGCGACCAGTTCGTAGTGGGTGCAGCCGAGCACGACCGCGCCGACGCCGGCCGGGGTGAGCGCGGCGGCCGCCGCGACCGCCGCGTCGACGGCGGCGGCGTCACCGCTCTGCACCGCGTCGGCGAGCCCGGGGCAGGGCACCTCCGTGACGTCCGCGCCGTTGCCGAACTCGGCGATCAGGGCGCGCTGGTAGGGGCTGCCGGTGGTGGCGGGGGTCGCCCAGATCGCGACGCTGCGGTGCAGGGCGGCGGCCGGCTTGATCGCCGGCACGGTGCCGATGACGGGCAGGCCGGGCTCGAACGCGGCGCGCAGCGCGGGCAGCGCGTGCACGGAGGCGGTGTTGCAGGCGACGATGAGCGCGTCCGGCCGGTACGCCGCGGCGGCCCGCGCGCACCCCAGCGCCAGCTCCGCCACCTCCTGCGGGGTACGCGGCCCCCACGGCATGGTCTCCGGATCGGACGCCAGGACGAGGTCGGCGTCCCCCCGCATCCCCCGTACCGCCGCGGCCGCGGCGAGCAGCCCGATCCCCGAGTCAATGAGCCCGATCTTCACGCACCCACCCTAATCCGTCCTCCCGCGCCGCCGGTCGGGGGCACAGCCCCGGGCTCCGGGGCCCGACCCGCCGGGGCGACCCGCGGGGGCGGGCGGGCGCGGACCGCGGGCGCCGCGTGCGGCAGACTGCCCGGGTGATGGTGACAATGGTGACGATCGCAGGCGCCGCCCTCGCCGCCTGGCTCTGGCTGCTCGCCGCCCAGGGCGGTTTCTGGCGCACCGACGTGCGGCTCCCGCGCACGGGCCGCGAGCCCGCCGTCTGGCCCTCGGTGGCGATCGTGGTGCCCGCCAGGGACGAGGCCGAGGTGCTGCCGGTCAGCCTGGTGTCGCTGCTGGCCCAGGACTACCCGGGCCGCGCCGAGGTCATCCTGGTGGACGACGGCTCGACGGACGGCACCGGCGAGCTGGCCCGCGCGCTGAGCGCCCGGCACGGCGGGCTGCCGCTGACGGTGACCTCGCCGGGCGAGCCGCCGGCCGGGTGGACCGGCAAGCTGTGGGCGGTGCGCCACGGCATGGCGCTGGCCCGCGAGCGCGGCGCACCCGACTTCTTCCTGCTGACCGACGCCGACATCGCGCACCGCCCGCCGAGCCTGCGGAACCTGGCCGCCGCGGCGGTGACCGCCGACCTCGACCTGGTGTCGCAGATGGCGCGGCTGCGGGTGCGGACCGGCTGGGAGCGGCTGATCGTGCCCGCCTTCGTCTACTTCTTCGCCCAGCTCTACCCCTTCCGCCGGATCAACCGGCCGGGCGGCCGCACCGCCGCCGCGGCCGGCGGCTGCGTGCTGCTGCGCTCCTCCACGGCGGCCTCGGCGCGCGTGCCGGAGGCCATCCGGCAGTCGGTGATCGACGACGTGGCGCTGGCCCGCGCGGTGAAGCGCTCCGGCGGGCGGATCTGGCTGGGTCTGGCCGAGCAGGTCGACAGCGTGCGTCCCTACCCGGACCTGGGCGAGCTGTGGCGGATGGTCTCGCGCAGCGCGTACGCCCAGCTGCGGCACAGTCCGGCGCTACTGGCCGGCACCGTGCTCGGCCTCGCGCTGATCTACCTGGTGCCGCCGGTCGCCGCGGTCGGCGGCGCGGTGGCCGGTGCGTGGCCGCTCGCGGCGCTCGGCCTGGCCGGGTGGGCGGTGATGGCGGGCACGTACCTGCCGATGCTGCGGTACTACGAGCAGCCGCTGTGGCTCGCGCCGCTGCTGCCGTACACCGCCGCGCTGTACCTGCTGATGACGGTGGACTCCGCGGTGCAGCACTACCGCGGTCGCGGCGCCGCCTGGAAGGGCCGCACCTACTCCCGCCCGGAGCCCGAGCGGGCCGCCGCGCGGGACGCGGCGGCGCAGGACAGCACCCCGGTCTGACTCACTTGCGGCCGGGCGTCCAGGCCAGGCCCCAGCCGTACGCGTAGTCGACCGTGCGCTGGGGGCTGACGCCCCGGCGCGGCACCAGGTAGCGGGCCTCCCGCCGGACCACCAGGTCCTGGCCCTCGCGTACGAGCAGGGCCAGCGCGCAGACGTTGGAGTCGACGGTGCACTCGTCCAGCGTGAAGTCCACGGGCGCGCCGTGCTGGGGGCGCAGGGTGACCGAGGCGTGCAGCCCGGCGAAGCTGCGCGCGCCCTGGTAGATGGTCACGAAGAGCAGCACCCGCCGGAAGGACGCGACGCGGTCGAGGTTGAGCGTGAGGTTCTCCCCCGCCCCGCCCGCGCGGTCGTCGCCGTCGAGCAGGATGAACGGCGGCTGTCCCAGCGAGCCGAAGGCGCCGCCGAGCGCCTGCACGACGCCCTTGCTGCCGTCGGACAGCTCGAAGAGCGCGCACAGGTCGAGGTCGACCGCGCTGCTCCTGGCCCATCTGCCCTGGGGCGCCTGCCAGTCCAGGCTCACCCGCAGCGCGCCCGAGGTGCCGCCCTGCTTGGTGAGCGAGACGGCCGGCGCCTGCTTGGTCAGCGTGACCTTCGCCGGCGGCGAGGCGGCCGCACCGTGCCACTCGGAAACGCGCGTCGCGGGAACGGCCGTCGCGGGAACGGGCCTGGCGGGGGCGGACGTTGCGGCCCGGGGCGGCGCTGGGGCGGCCGGTGGGGCCGCGGAGGGTGGGGCCGCGGCCGGCAGCTCCGGCAGTTCCCCCGGCGCCAGCCCGTACGCGGCGGCGAGCCCGCCGGTCCCGCTCGCGTAGCCCTGCCCCACCGCGCGGAACCGCCAGCCGCCGGCCCGCCGGTAGCACTCGCCGAGCACGTACGCGGTCTCGGCGCCGGCCTGCCCGCAGTCGTAGCGTGCGAGCTCCGCGCCGTCGGCGCCGGTGACCCGTACCCGCATCGCGGGCACGTCCCGGAACGCGCCGCCGTCGCCGCGGGCGAACACCACCACGGAGGTCACCTCGGCGGGCAGCCCGGCGAGGTCGAGCGCGACGGTGTCGACCGCCGTCCCGCCGACCTCGGCGCCCGCCTGGCACCGCACCGCGCCGGCGGGGTGCCGGGGCGCGCCCGGACCGACGAGGTCGTCGGGCCCGCGCGCCGAACCGTCCACGAGGAGCAGCGCGCAGACGTCGGTGCGCGGCGTCCCCGGCTCTTGGCGCCGCCGGAACTCCACCTGGACGTCGGTCGTCCGCAGCGGGACGTTCTCCCCCTTGCGCAGCGTCATCGTCTCCCCCTCCGCGGTGCGTCCACGGCGCGAGCGGACCCCGGGTAACACCCCCGCAGCGCACGTTTTACCTGATCACATCATGAGACGGTGACTGTTTGACCCGGATTCGCTCATATTGGGGGCCCAGGGTCACTCACTGCACGCAAAACAACCTTCCAATCGGTCTCCCCAACGACCACATCGTGGGCTTAACTTATGGCCCATGACCACCCCCCGCGGTTCGTACGGTGGCGGCTACGGCGGCCACCCCTCGTCTGCGTCCTTCCCGGACACCCCGATCTACGACAGTCTCGTCGCCGAACGCGGCACGCCGCAGATCGCCCCCATCCGAGTGCCGTCGCCCTACTCCGCTTACGAGTCGACGGGCTACAACTCCTTCGGCGGGGGCAGCAACCTGCCCGCCCTGCCCGCGCTCCCGGCCCTGCCGTCGGGACCCTCGGCGCAGACGCACCAGCCGCAGTACCAGCAGCCGCAGCCGCAGGCGCACCCGCAGCAGGGCGGCTACCAGAACGGCGGCGGCTACCAGAGCGGCGGCTACCAGCAGCCCGCGCCCACGCCGTACATCCCGCAGCAGACCACCGCCCCGCGCGGCGGCTACAACGGCTACGGAAACGGTGCCGGTTACCCGGCGCAGGCCCCGCAGCCGTCGCCCAGCGGCTACGAGGCGGCCCGTCCGGTGCCGCCGCGTCCGATGCCGCCCCGGCAGGCGCCCGGCGGCCACCCCGAGGACCAGTACCCGCGCCGCAATCTGGGGCAGGGGTACTACCAGGGCTGACCCCCGGCACGTCGGCGGCGCCTGAGAAGATGGTCGTATGACCGCACCCCAGGTGAGCGCGCTGCACGTATACCCGGTGAAGTCGCTGCGTGCCACCAGCACGCGAGAAGCGGTCGTGGAGCCGTGGGGGCTCGCGGGGGACCGCCGCTGGATGCTGGTGGACGCGACCCGGCTCAAAGCCGTGACCCAGCGCGAGCAGCCGCGGCTCGCGCTCCTCACCGCCCTGACCACCGCGGGCGGCGGCGTGCGGCTCGAAGCGCCGGGCCGGGAGCCGCTGGACGTGCCTGTGCCGCCGCCGGGGCCGCTGGAGACCGTGCGGCTCTTCTCGCACCCGATCGAGGTGCTGGCCGCGGGCGCGGCGGCCGACCGCTGGCTGAGCGACTGCCTCGGCACGCCCGTACGGCTGGTGCACCTGGACGAGCCGTCGGTGCGCCGCCCGGTCGACCCGGAGTTCGGCCTGCCGGGCGAGACGGTCAGCCTGGCCGACGGCTACCCGCTGCTGGTGACCGCGACGGGCTCGCTCGACGCGCTCAACTCCCTGATCGCCGCGGGCGACCGGCCGCACGAGGGACCGCTGCCGATGGACCGTTTCCGGCCGAACGTGGTCATCGAAGGGACGCCCCCCTGGGCCGAGGACGGCTGGCGCCGTGTACGCATCGGCGAGGTGCTGTTCCGGGTCCCGAAGCCCTGCGCACGCTGCGTCGTCACCACCACGGACCAGCTCACCGGCGACCGCGGCGGGGAGCCGCTGCGCACCTTGGGGCGGCACCGCAACGTCGGTTCGAAGCTGCTTTTCGGACAGAATCTGATTCCGCAACATGCCGGAACCGTGCGGGTGGGCGATCCGTTGACACTGGTGGAGTGACCGGCACGCTGGTGCCGGGGTGAAGGGGGGTGGTCGCCAGTGGGTGCGTCGAAAGATCCGTCACCGCGTCGCCGCAGGAGGCTCCGCAGGTCGGGGCCCGCGGAGAGCCGCTCCGAAAAGGTCAGGCTCCGCCGGTTCGGCTGGCGCTGGCGGCGCAATCCGCTGCGCCGCAGGACCGACCTGGTCGAGGCATGGCTCGGCGTGCTGACCGCGGTGCTCTTCTGCCTGGCACCCGTGGTCGGCTGGTGGGCCGGGCAGTCCGTGGACCGCACCCTGCACGGGGTGGTGCGCGCCCAGCGGGCCGCCCGCACGCTGGTGACGGCCACCGTCGTGCCGGCGGGCGCCGCCTCGACCGCCGCCGGCAAGGTCGCGGCCGTCGACGACGGCCGCCAGGGCGACATCCTGCGCTGGACCGGGCCCGACGGCAGCGCGCACACCAAGAAGGTCTCCGCGGATCTGGAGGTCTGGCGCTCCAGCGGCGTCCAGCTGTGGACCGACCGGCGCGGCGAGCTGGTGCCGGCGCCGCTGGACGGCGCCACCGCCGCCACCCACGCGGTGCTGGCCGGGATAGCCGTGGGCGCCGCGACCGGCGGCCTGGTGCTGATCTTCCGCTCGGTGCTGGGCTGGCGTCTGATGCACCGCAGGATGGCCTTCTGGGAGCGGGAGTGGGCCAGGGCGGGCCAGGACTGGGGGCACGCGGGAGCGGGCGGCTGACGGCCGAGCGCCTCCACGCGACGCGGGGACACGCGTCGGGCCGGCGAGGAGGCGTCACCAACGGGTCTCCGTGCACGCTACCGTTGACCCCCGGTCGGCCGATGCAAGAGGTGGGGGCAGACAGCCCGATGGCACATGGCGTGGTGCAGGTCACCAATCCGAACAGCTCGCGGTGGCGCCGCCGCACAGGCGAGTACGAGACGCTCGCCGGTGCGCTGGCGGCGGCGGGTGACGGTGACGTGCTGTCGGTGAGTTCGGGCACCTACCGCGAGAACCTGGTGCTGGACAAGGCCGTCACCCTGCGCTGCGCGGACGGCCCCGGCACCGTCCGGATCGCGCCTCCCTCGGGTGTCGCGCTCACCGTGCGGGCCGCCGCCTCCGTGCAGGACCTGCTGGTCGAGGGGCAGGACACCTCCTCCGCCGCGCTGCTGGTCGAGGCGTGCGCCCCGGAGCTGTCCGGGCTCCGGCTGAACACCCGCTCCGCGGTGGGCCTGGAGGTCCGGGACAACGCCCGCCCCACCGTCCGGCGTTGCACCGTGGACAATCCGGCGGGGCTGGGCATCAGCGTGCTGGACGGCGCGGGCGGCCTGTTCGAGGAGTGCGAGGTGGTGGCCGCCGGCCAGACCGGTTTCGCGGTGCGCGGCGGCGCCGCCCCGCGGCTGGAGCGCTGCCGGGTGCACCACACCTCCGGCAGCGGCGTGTCGGTGACCGGCGAGCACAGCGCGCTGGAGGCGGTGGGCTGCGAGGTGTTCGAGATCCGCGGCACCGGCGTGCAGGTCTCGCAGCGCGCCACCGCGCAGTTCACCGAGTGCCAGGTGCACCGCACCACCGGCGACGGCGTCAGCCTGGACACCGACGCGGCGCTCGCCCTGTCCGACTGCGACATCCACGACATCCCGGAGAACGCCGTGGACCTGCGGGCCCGTTCGGTGCTCACCCTGACCCGCTCCACCGTCCGCCGGTTCGGGCGCAACGGCCTGTCGGTGTGGGACCCGGGCACCCGCGTCGACGCCAACCAGTGCGAGATCCACGACAGCACCGGCGACTATCCGGCGGTGTGGGTCAGCGACGGCGCGGTCGCCATACTGGACGCCTGCCGGGTGCACGACGTGCCGGACGCGCTGTTCGTCCTGGACCGCGGCTCGCGCGCCGACGTCGTCGACAGCGACTTCACCCAGATCCGCAACACCGCGGTCTCGGTGAGCGACGGCGCGAACGTCCAGCTGGACGACTGCCGTATCCGCGAGGCCGCGACCGGGGCGTGGTTCCGCGACCACGGCAGCGGCGGCACGCTCGCCCAGGTCACCATCGACGACACGGCGACCGGCGTGATCGTGACCAAGGGCGCCGACCCGGCGCTCGAACGCTGCACCGTGACCGGCTCGTCCGAGGCCGGCATATACGTCTCGGCGGGCGGCCGCGGCACCTTCACCGCCTGCCGGGTCACCGGCAGCCGCGGATACGGCTTCCACATCATCGACGGGTGCCGCGCCACCCTGACCCGCTGCCGCACCGAGCGGTGCGAGCGCGGCGGGTACGAGTTCGCCGAGCCCGGCCCGGTCACCGAGGACTGCACCACCGACCGGGCCGCGACCGAGGACTCCCCCACGCCGGTGCCGTCGGGCGACTCGGCGACGCCCGAGGTCCGGCAGACCGCCGGGCAGTCGTACGGCCTGCTGTCCGGGGTGCCGGAGCAGCAGGCCGCCACGCACGCCGTCGCGCCCGTGCCGGCCGCCCGGCAGAGCGAGGACGTGCTGGGGGACCTGGACGCCCTGGTGGGCCTGGACGGCGTCAAGCGCGAGGTGCGCACGCTGATAGACCTGATCTCGGTCGGCCGGCGCCGCGAGGAGGCCGGGCTGAAGGCCCCCTCGCCGCGCCGCCACCTGGTCTTCACCGGCTCCCCCGGCACCGGCAAGACCACCGTGGCCCGCCTCTACGGCGAGATCCTCGCCTCCCTCGGGGTGCTGGAGCGGGGCCATCTCGTGGAGGTCTCCCGGGTGGACCTGGTGGGCGAGCACATCGGTTCGACCGCGATCCGCACCCAGGAGGCCTTCGACCGGGCGCGCGGCGGTGTGCTCTTCGTCGACGAGGCGTACGCGCTGTCGCCGGAGGACGCCGGCCGGGACTTCGGCCGTGAGGCCATCGACACGCTGGTGAAGCTGATGGAGGACCACCGGGACGCGGTGGTGGTGATCGTCGCCGGCTACACCGCGGAGATGGAGCGGTTCCTGGCCTCCAACCCCGGTGTCGCGTCCCGGTTCTCCCGCACGATCACCTTCGGCGACTACACCTCCGAGGAACTGCTGCGGATCGTGCGGGCGCAGGCAGCCGAGCACCAGTACGAGCTGGGCGAGGACGCCGGCGAGGCGCTGCTGAAGTTCTTCACCGCGTTGCCGAAGGGGCCGGCCTTCGGCAACGGCCGCACGGCGCGGCAGACGTTCGAGGCGATGGTGGAGCGGCACGCGGTGCGGCTCGCGCACGTCGACGAGCCGACGCATCAGGAGCTGCAGCTGCTCTACCCCGAGGATCTGCCCGAACTCCCCTGAGAGGGCACCGGCGTGGGGATGTACGGCAGCCGTGCGAGCAGCAGGGCGCGCTGCTCGGCGAAGGCCGGGTCGGCCTGGAAGTCCGAGTGGCCGAGGACCGGTTCGAGCAGCGGATGGGCGGCGTCGCGCCCGTAGGCGACCGGGTCGAGCAGCGGCCCGCAGTCGACGCCGTCGCCGGGGCCGCCGATGCCGACGGGACCGCCGATCGGGTCGGTGGCACGCCACAGGTTGCTCCAGGTGTGCATGTCCTCGTGCAGGTCGCGCAGCCGGCCGGTGCCGAAGTGGGCAGGGAACCAGCGGCCGTAGAGCCGGGCGAGCGGGCAGCCGTAGGTGAGCAGCGCGACCCTGCCGCGCACCGCGGGGTCGAGCTGCCAGACGGCCGCCGCGGACAGCACGCTGCCCTGCGAGTGGCCCGAGAGGATGATCCGGCCGCCGGTCGCGGCGGTCCAGGTGGCCATCCGCCAGCTGAGGTCGGGCACCGCGCGCTCGGCGTAGCAGGGCGGTGCGAAGGGGTGGGCGGCGCGCGGCCAGAAGGTGCCGACGTCCCACAGGATGCCGACGGTACGGCGCGCGGAGGCGTCGCTGTACGCCCGGCGGCCGAGCGTGACGAGGGCGACGACGCCCGCGCCGACCAGCCAGGAGCCGAGCGACTGGGACGCGTCGGCCACCGCGGCCAGCGCCTTGGGCGCGTGCGCGGCGACCTCCCCCGGTGTGCCGCCGCCCACCCAGGCGCCCGCGACGGCCCCGGCGCCGAGCGCGAACGCCGCCGCGCAGAACACGGCCATGAGCAGCGGCGCCGCGTCGGTCAGTCCGGCGCGCGCGACGGCCCTGGCGATCTGCCGGGTCCGCGCCGCGTGGTGCTCGTCCCGCGGGTAGAGCGCCTCGACGGGCCCGCGCAGGGCGTGTTCGCGCCGCCGCAGCCGCCACCACAGGGCGGCCGCGCCCAGGCCCAGCAGGCCCAGGATCGCCGGGATCACCGACGCCTCCCAGGTGAGCACGGCGGGTGGGCCGACCAGCGGGCTGCCCGACGCGCCCGGGGTGCGGCCGCCGTCGAGCCAGTCCGCGCAGCGCTGCGCGACGCCGCCGGAGAGCACCCCGCCCAGGGCGCAGCCGAGCAGGGCGACGGCCGGGCCGGCCAGGCCCCGCAGCGCCACCGTGCAGTCCTCGAAGTCCGCGGGGGGCTTGCGGTGCAGCATCACCGCGGTCACCGCGAGCGCGGTGACGAGCACCCCCTGGGTGACGGTGATCGCCGAGAACGCCTGGGCGGACGGCAGCCGTCCGGTCGAGGTCCAGCCGGCGCGTCCCCACGCGGCGTAGACGGCCGCCGCGGTGAGGACGCCGGGCGAGCCGGCGAGCAGCAGCCGGGTGGTGCGGTGGTCAGGCGTGTCGTCGAGTCCGGTCTCGCTGCGGTCGGCGTGGCAGACGACGCCCACCGCGGTGCCGCCGAGCCCGGCGATCACCGCGACGACGGTCCACCCCGCGGTGGGCAGCAGCCAACCGACGTGCCCGGCGTCCTGCCCGTCGTGGGCGAGGTCGTGGCCGAGCGCCGGCACGCACAGCGCGGTGGCCACGGTGAGCAGCCCCGCGGCGGTGTGCGCGGTGCGCAGCCGGGCCACCGACCGGCGGCCGTACCAGAAGCCGGGCAGGGCGAGCGACGGCGTGCCCGGCGGCGGCGCGGGGCGGCTGGCGGGGCGCTGCGACTCGTAGGCGTACCAGGTGCGGTGGGACAGCCACCACAGCATGGTGACCATCGCGACCGGGGCCGGGGCGCCGAGCAGCAGCCGGCGGCCCGGCAGGCTCCACCAGCCGCCGCGCTCGGCGGCCGCGAAGCTCAGCCAGGACCTGTCGCGGGCGCAGCCGGCGCGCCCGGCGCACTGCCAGCCGACGATGTCGAGGGCGACCTCGCAGACCGCGGCGACCAGCAGCACGGTCAGGCTCAGGGCGAGCAGCCGGACGATCACCTCGTAGCCCCGGGCCAGCCGGGTGCGCAGCGTCGGCGGCCGCATCCAGTGCGCGAGGTTGGCGAACATGAAGGGCAGCAGCAGGAGCCACAGCGCCCTGCTGCCGTCTCCCGAGGTGAGGTTGGACCAGCAGTACGCCTCGGGCACCGGTTCGTCCCGGTGCCGTTCGGGGTGTTCCTCGGCGTCGGCGTCGCACGCCCGGCGGTGGATCCCCGCGGTCTCGTCCCCGGCGAGGCGTACGGTGCGCGGGTCGCCGAGCATCTGCTGCGCGGTGGTGCCGCCGACGCCGTGCACGAGCAGTTCGAGGGCGAGCGCGGTGCGGGCGCCGGGTGGGGTGTCCAGCTCCGTGGCCACTGGTACCCCCGATCCTGGTGGTGTCCCCGTGGTGGTGCCCGCAGCGGACCGCGGTGAGACACCCGCCGCCGATATGTACCGAAATCGTGACGCTGGGGGACCGGATCAGGATCTCCGCGGTCATCTTGCGTACACCGGAGGTGGTTGCGCGTGGAAGGATGACCGCAGCACATCGGTACACGTCAGTGTGGACAACGAGACGGACGGGACGGGGTCACGGGTGAGCGACAACCAGAACCTCCTCGCGGAACAGCGCCGGGCCCTGATCCTCGACGAGGTCAGACGGCGTGGCGGGGTGCGGGTCAACGAGCTCACGCGGCGGCTCAACGTCTCCGACATGACGGTGCGCAGAGACCTTGACGCGCTCGCCCGGCAGGGCGTCGTGGAGAAGGTGCACGGCGGCGCCGTGCCGGTCGTCGAGGCCAGCAGCCACGAGCCGGGCTTCGAGGCCAAGTCGGGTCTCGAACTGGGCGCGAAGGAGGCGATCGCACGGGCCGCGGCGACCCTCGTCGCGCCGGGCAGCGCGATCGCGCTGGCCGGCGGCACCACCGCCTTCGCGCTCGCCCACCACCTGCTCGACGTGCCCGACCTGACGGTGGTGACCAACTCGGTGCGGGTCGCGGACGTCTTCCAGTCCGGGCAGCGGCGGCCCGGCGCCGGCCACGCCGAGGCGACCGCGACGGTCGTCATCACCGGCGGTGTGCGCACCCCTTCGGAGACGCTCGTCGGTCCCGTCGCCGACCGGGCCATCCAGTCGCTCCACTTCGACCTGCTCTTCCTGGGCGTGCACGGCATCTCCGTCGAGGCGGGCCTGTCCACCCCGAACCTCGCCGAGGCCGAGACCAACCGGCAGTTCGTCCGCTCGGCCCGGCGCGTCGTGGTGATCGCCGACCACACCAAGTGGGGCACGGTGGGCCTGAGTTCCTTCGCCTCGCTGGAGGACGTGGACACCCTGGTGACCGACGCGGGCATCCCCGAGGTGCTGCGCGAGGAGATCGCCGAGCACCTCTCGCACCTGATCGTGGCCGGCGAGCCCGGCGCGGACAACGGCGCAGCGGACCACGCGAGTTCGGGCGGCGGGCTCTCCGGCGGGAGCGCGAGCGGCGGGACGGGCTACGGCACGCCGGGCGAGGCGTAGCCTGCGGGCATGACCCGCCCACCGCACCGTCTGCACCCGGTCGGTCTCGACTTCCTCGGCACCGCACCGGTGCGGATGGCGTTCAGCGCCGTCCTGGTCGCGCCGCCGGCGACCGTGTACCACGCGCTGGCCGACGAGACCCGCAACTGGCCGACCTGGTTCGCCGCGGTCAGGGACGCCCGGCCGCACGGCGACGCCGGGCGCCTGATCACCCTCGCCGGCGGCCTGCGCTTCGAGGAGACCGTGCTGGCCGCGGACGCCCCGCGGCGCTACGCCTACCGCGCCGACAGCGTCAACCGTGCCGGGCTGCGGGCGCTCGCCGAGGAGTGGCGGATCGAGCCGCTCGCCGGCGCCAGCATGGTGCAGTGGACCGTCGCCGCCGACCTGTCGCCGGCCGCCGCCGTGCTCTCGCCGGCCGCCGCCGTGCTCCTGCGCGCTTTCCACCCCGCGCTGCGCGCCGCCTTCCGCCGGGCCGCGCACCGGCTCGACCAGGTGTACGCGGTGCCGTCCCGGATCGGTCTCCCCCGCTGACCGGCCCGTTCAGATGCGTTCCGCCCGGACGCAGCCGCCGTCGCCGCCGGGCGCCGGACCGCTGCGGTCGTACGGATCGACCGCGGGTCCGCTCAAGGTGCCACCCCGCGTCGGGCCGCCCGGCGCGGTCCTGCCGTCGGCGAAGTACGGGTGCAGGAAGCCGTCGTGGAACCCGCAGCCCCCGTTGACCGCGGAGCCGGTCCAGCCGCTCAGCGCCACGGCGCTGAGTCCGGACGGCCGCTGGATGTCCGCGGGCAGCTCGATGGTCAGGGTCCGCCGCACCACCGTACGGGTGATCTCGGGCGAGTTGCCGGTGTCCGAGGTCTTCCGCACCGGATAGACGAAGGTGTAATCGGCGACGATCCTGGCCCCGCCGTAGGTGTCGCCGAGGCCGACGGTCATCCGCCCCCGGACCTTCACCACCGCGCCGACCAGCCGCACTTCGGGGCCGAACCGGCTGAACAGGGTGGTCGGGTCGTTGCCGGCCGTCGGATGCGCGAGGGCGCCGAGCACCCTGGCCTGCGCGTCGTCGGCGTGCGGGTCGATCAGCGCCACCACGCGGGCGACGCCGGCGCCGGGCACGACCGCCGGATCGATGCTGCCGGCGACCAGCAGGTCCTTCGCCAGCCGCAGCCCGTCGGCGACCCGTTGGCTGCTGACGGCGAAGTACGCGCTCGCCGTCGGCGGCACGATCGCGGCGGCGCCGTCGCCCCACGACTCGGCGGGCGAGCCCGCGAACGGCCTCTTCAGCGTGGGCCGCCGGCTGCTGACCGCGGCCGGGGGGCCGGCCGGCCGCGCGGTCTCCGGTCCGAGGGTGACGGCCGGCGCGGCAGCCGCGTGGGAGCCGCCGTTCAGGCCCCTGAAGGTGATCATCGACCAGGCGCGGCCCGGCGACAGCGCCAGCAGCACCATCGAGAAGACCACGAGGATGCCGATCAGGTTGTGCAGCAACTGCCTGCGGGTGTTGCGGCGTTCCTTCTCGCGCTGCCGCGCGGCGCGCCTGGCGGCGGCGGTGGTGGAGGCGACCGGGCCGCCGTCCGCCGGCCGGCTCACCCGCTCCCCGAGACCGGGCCGGCGGTCGCCCCTGGCGGCGGCGCGCTCCTTCTCCTCGCGGATCCGCCGGGCCGCCACGCGGGCCCTCGCGGACAGCTCCTTGGGCGCGCTGGCCTCGATGTCCCGCTCGTTGTCGTGGAGGAACAGCTCCCACACGTCGTCGGGAACCGGCGACCCGGACGGCTCCTCCTCGGGTCCGGGCGAAGAATCGGGCGTCACGGCGAACACTCCCCCGTCGACTCGTCCAGGCACGGCCGGGGGCGGCGACCACCGGGCGCCCCCGCAGGCGGTGTACAGCTCCGGCACCCCATTGAGGCGTCCGAGGCGACCGCCCCACAAGTCGCGTTATTGCTCTGTGGGGTCGCTGGATTGCCCAATCACCTGCCCGACCGTCTGCCCGACCCGGTGGCCGGGGCGCTCCCCTCGGCACCGGCCCACCCGGGGCGCGGGGTCGCCCGATCCGGTGAACCGCCCGGCCCGGCCCGCGACTCGGGAGCGGAGGCGCGCGCTGGCGCCGGAAAAGGCGCGGTCAGCGGTACTCGGCCAGCCGCGGCCGCACCCCGAGCAGCACCAGGACGAGGGCCGCGCCGAGCACGCCGGCCGGAACTCCCGGCCAGCCGTCGAGGGAGCCGCGGGCGTCGCCTGCGTGGGCCGAGAAGTCGGCGAGCCGGCGGTCGGCCAGCGCGTCCAGGGTGGTGGCGAAGTCCCAGAAGTCGAACGCCACGTCGCCGCGGCCCACTTCGGTGAGCACCGACGCGGCCTGCTCGGTCCGCCCGGTGCCCTTCAGCGTCCGCAGCCTGCGGTCGTCGGCGCGGAAGTGGCCGTAGCGGGTCAGCACGTCGTCATAGGCGGGGCGTTCCTGCGCGGTGGCGTAGCCGCCAGGGGCCAGCAGCGTGTCGAGCCGCCGGGTCAGCGACGCGAACTGGGCCTGGTCGCCCGCGCCGAAGGCCGCGTCGTGCACGAACCAGCGGCTCTCGCTGGCCGCGGCCTCCGCCGCCACCGCCCGCGCCTCGGCGAGCCGGGTCCACGGCCGCAGTCCGGTCCGCCCCGATGCGTCGACGGCGGCGGCGGTCGCGGTGAGGGCGGCGATCGCGGCCAGGGTGACGGCGAGCACCGCGGCGGTGGCGGCGGCGACCGGCGGGTTGAGCAGCCGCCGGTACTCGCGTGCCAGGCCGCGCTGCCACCACAGGAGGAAGACCAGCGTCGCCAGCCCGGCCGCACCGACGGCCAGAGTCCAGCGCAGGGCGGCGTCGTGGGCCTGCGCCTGCCGGTCGTCCGCCTCCCGCCCGTACACCGCGGACAGCGCGGCCGCGGCGGGCAGCAGCGAGTCGTGCATGACGTCGCCCGCCTGGACGTTCATGGAGACCGCCACGCGCGGCGGATGCCCCGCCGGCCGGACCGGGTCCTGCTCGTCGACGTAGGCGGATCTGCCGCTCAGGTCGTCGTAGCGGCCGAGCGCGTCCAGCAGCGACCTGACCCGGCCGCTCCGCGCGGTGTCGCCGCCCAACTGCCGCAGCAGATCGCTGACCTGGGCACGCCGCTGCTGCGCGGTGATGAGCGCGTTCAGCTGGTTGCCGACGACCACGTCGGGGTCGGCGGCGGACACGCCGGGTGCCAGGGCGTTCGCCCGCTGCGCGTCGAGGTCGGCCAACGCGAACCTCAACTGGGCTGCCACCGCGGCGCGTTGCGTGACAGTGGTGCGCAGGTCGCCGGTGTCACGGCGGACCGACACGGCGGCAACGGCGGTCAGCACGCCGAGCGTGGCGACCAGCGCCAGCGCCACCACGGCCCGTACGGTGAGTTGCCGGGGACCCGGCACGCGGCGGGGGACGCGCAGCCGGTACGCCTCGGGCGGGGGCGCCGGCACCGCGGGTGTCCCTGCGGGCTCCCCCTGCGCCGCGGGCCCTGTCCGCGCCCTGACCTGAGACGTCGTCATGCTGCGACGCTAGGAGCGGGCGGCCACCGACCGGTTGCGGGCGGGCGGCCGTGCGGTGTCCGGGTTGTAACGGAACCGCTCCGAAGCGCAACGCCGTTGCCTTGTAAGCGAGTTGCGACAGTGGTCCGGCGGGAGCGACCCGCCTCGGGAGCAGGCAGCCGGGAGCAGGCAGCCGGGAGCAGGCAGCCGGGCGGCCGTCAGGGCTCGGACGGCTCCTTCTCGGGCTCGGGCGGCTCCGCCTGCCACAGCGGGTGCTCCTCGCGCGCCCACCAGCGCGGTACGTAGCCGGTGCGCAGGCCCCGGCGCGCCTCGGGGTCCTTCGCGGCGAACCACACGTGCCCGGCGATCACGAGGCCCACCGCCAGCGCCAGCCAGTCGTGCACGAAGGTGGCGCCGGTGCGCCAGAACAGCGGTGAGAGCCGGGGGAACCACATGATCAGCCCGGTGCCGATCATGACCAGCACCGCGCCGACGGTGAAGGCCGCGTAGAGCTTCTGCCCGGCGTTGAACTTCCCCGCGAGGGCGGGTTCGCGGCGGCGGGTGCGGGCGGCGGCGCGCAGCCACCGCCAGTCGTGCGGGAAGAACCGGCCGAGCCGTCCGGCGTCGGCACGGAAGGCCCGCGAGACCAGCCCGGCGAGGATCGGCACCGGCAGGGCGATGCCCGACCACTCGTGCACGGTGACCACCAGCCGGCGGCGGCCGACGATCTCGGCGAGCGGCGGGAAGTACAGGCAGGCGGCGGTGAAGGCGCAGACCCCCATGATCGCCGTCAGGCTGCGGTGCACCCAGCTCTCCGCACGGGTGAAGCGGCGCACCCCCGTGACGGCCCTGGACTCATGAAGTCGGGTCATCATTGCGGCCATTCGACTTGCCGACCCATCCGTCCACGTCATAACCGTAGTGCTCCCAGTAGCCGGGCTGGACCTCGTCGGTGACGACGATGCCCGACAGCCATTTCGCGGACTTGTAGAAGTACATGGGCGCCGCGTACAGGCGCACCGGGCCGCCGTGCGCGGCCGTCACCGGCTTGTCGTTCATGGTCAGCGCGACCAGCATGTCGGGCCGCCGTGCCTGGCCCAGGGTGAGGCTCTCGGTGTACACCCCGTCGAAGCAGTTGAAGCGCAGCGCCACGCCCTTGCGCTGCACCCCGGCGTGCTCGAGGAGGGTGGACAGCAGCACCCCGGAGAAGGCGGTCTTGGGCACCCGCCATCCGGTGACGCACTGCACGTCGCGCACCAGCCGGGTCTGCGGCAGCGCGCGCAGGTCGGCGAGGGTGTAGGTGGCGGGCTTGTCGACCAGGCCGCCGACGGTGAGCCGGTAGTCGGCCTCGCCGCGGTGCGGGATGCTGTCGGACACCGAGTAGAAGCGGAATCCGCCGCCGCCGGGCAGCAGTCCGGTCACACCGGTGGGGTCCTCGGCGCTGACCGAGGCCAGAACGTTGTCGATCTTGCCCTGGACGGCGCCGCCCACCGCCACGCCCACGGCGCCGAGTCCGAGCATGCCGAGGACGACCCTGCGCCCGACGGGCGCGCCGCGCCCGGCCGCCTCGGGACTGTGCGCCCCGGGATTCCGCGCCCCGGTTCCGGTGGCGTCGGGTCCGCCGGCGCGAGGGCCTGTGGCGCGGGGTCCGGTGGCGTCCGGTCCCGCGGTGTCGGGTGCTGCGGCCGCGGCTTCCCCGGCGCGGTGGGCCCTGGCCGGGGTGCCCGACGGACCGGCCGTGGTGTCGTCCATGCACCGATTCGAACACGGCGGACGGCACGTGACCAGGTTCGGCGGCCGATGTCAGCAATTCGTCATAACCACCCGGTCAGATCTTTGCCAGCAGCATGCTCAGCGCCCGGTTGAACTCGGCCGGCCGCTCCAGGTTGGGCAGGTGGCCCGCGCCCTCGATGACGGCGAGCCGCGCGCCGGGGATGCGGTCGTGCAGGAACCGGGCGTCGGAGACCGGGGTGAAGACGTCGTCGCGCCCGACGACGACGAGCGTCGGCACGGCCACGCCGGCCAGCATGGCGGTGTAGTCAGGGCGCTCCGCACGGCCGCGCAGCGCCGCGGCCGCCCCCTGCGGCGGAGCGCCGAGCATCATCCGCAGCACGTGCGCCGCCACGTCCGGCAGGTCCCGTACGGTCGCGGGGGCCACCATGGAGTCCAGCACGGCGTGCGCGTAGCCGGACATGCCGTCGCGCAGCAGCGCGTCCGCCCGGTCGTTGCGCTCCTTCCTGCCCTGCGGGGTCTCGGCCTGGGCGAAAGTGTCGGCCAGCACCAGGCCGGCGACGCGCTCGGGGAAGAGCCGGTGGAACTCCAGCACGATCTGGCCGCCCATGGACAGCCCGCACAGCGCGGCGCGCTCGATCCCGAGGTGGTCGAGCAGCGCGGCCAGGTCACGCGCGAAGGTGTCCAGCGGGGTGATCCCCGGCACCACGGTGCTCCGCCCGTAGCCGCGCAGGTCCGGTGCGATCATCCGGTGCCGGGCGCCGAGCGCGTGCAATTGCGGCGCCCACATGGTCCGGTCGAAGGGGTGGCCGTGGACCATCAGCACCGGCACGCCTGCCGCTCCCGCGCCACCCACCCCGGTGCCGTCAGGGGCTGCTCCGGGGCCGTCCCCGTCGGTGTCGTCGAAGCCCATCCGGATGCCGCCCGCGAACACGCTGCCCATCTGCCCGACCTCTTCTCCGTACGCCTTGCCCGATGCTATGAGTGGCCCCGTGCGAGAGCAATCCCTATATTGATCTCGGTGCAATGTCAGGAGTTGCCTCGGGAGCGGCTCGGGCCTGCCCAGGGAGTGCCTGGGGCTGTCCCGTGCTGTGTCGGGGACGGCTCGAAGGCGCCTCGGAGGCGGCAGGACCGGGGTCGGCGAGGAGTGGAGTGTGCGCGGTGCGGGATTTCCGGCGGGTGGCGGACGCGGTCGCCGCGCAGATCGCGGCAGGACGGCTGCGGGCGGGCGAACGCCTGCCGACGCAGCGGGCGTTCGCCCGCCGGCACGGCATCGCGGACTCCACCGCGAGCCGGGTGTACGCGGAGCTGGCCCGCAGAGGACTGGTCGTCGGCGAGGTCGGGCGCGGCACCTTCGTCCGGGCGACGGCGCCGCCCGCCGGTCCCGCGCTCGCCGAGCCGACCGCCGCGGCCCGCGTCGACCTGGAGCTGAACTACCCCGTGGTGGCGGGCCAGTCGGCGATGCTCGGCGCGAGCCTCGCCCGCCTGGCCAGGCCCGACGTGCTGGAGGCGGCGCTGCGTCCGGCGGGGGCGGCAGGCACCGCAGCCGCACGCAGGGCCACCGCCTCGCTGCTCGCCCGCCAGGGCTGGACGCCGGACCCCGACACGGTCCTCTTCGCTGGGAACGGCCGCCAGGCGATCGCCGCCGCGCTGGCCGCGCTGGTGCCCACCGGCGGCAGGCTGGGCGTCGAGGCGTTCACGTACCCGGTGGTCAAGGCGCTCGCCGGCCGGCTCGGGATCACGCTCGTCCCGCTGGCCTGCGACGCCCACGGCCTGAGCGCGCAGGCGCTGCTCGCCGCGCACCGGGAGGCGCCGCTCGCCGCCGTGTACCTCCAGCCGACCCTGCACAACCCGCTCACCACCACCATGCCGGACGCCCGGCGCGCCGAACTGGCCGCCGCCCTGCGGGAGACGGACGGCGTGGCCGTCGAGGACGCGATCTGGTCCTTCCTGCGCGAGGACGACGCCCCGCCGCCGCTCGCCGGATACGCGCCGGAGCGGGTGATCCTCGCCGACAGCCTCTCCAAGCGCCTGGCGCCCGGTCTCACGCTCGGCTTCGCGCTGGCGCCTCCCCCGCTCGCCGGCCGTCTGGCGACCGCACTGCGCTCCGGCGCCTGGACGGCGACGGGTTACGCCCTGGAGGCCGCGACGGGCTGGCTCACCGACGGCACCGCGACGGCCGTCGCCGCGGCCAAGCGCGCCGACGCGGAGGACCGGCAGGGCATCGCCGCGGCCGCCCTCGCCGGATACGCCCTGCGCACCGACCCGCGGTCGTACTTCTGCTGGTGGGACCTGCCCGAGCCGTGGCGCGCCGACACCTTCACCGCGGCGGCCGCCCGCAACGGCATCGCCGTGACCCCGGCGGCGTCCTTCGCGGTCGGACCGCACCGGGCGCCGAACGCCGTGCGGATCGGCCTCGCCTCTCCCCCGCCGGCGGTCCTGGAACAGACCCTGGGCGTCCTCGCCGCGATCGCCCGCGGCACCCCTGAGGACTCCACGCCGGAGTGAGCCGCACCCGGGACCTGCGCGGCGATGCCCCGGCGGGCGCTTCCGGTGCGTCCGCACCGCCCCCGACTCCGCGGGCGCACCCCGGGCGCGGGTTGCCGCATCCCCCGTGACGACTTGCGCTCCGGGGTCCCCCGGGTCACCCTGAAGACGCATCACGGAGTACTGCAGCAGTCACTCTACGCATTTTCGCTCAGGTGTTTCCCATCGGAGCGGCGCACAGGCCCCGGACCGCGCACGCGGTGACCGGCCCTCGCCGCGGAGGGAGTCGCAGCCGTGATCATGCAAGAAGACCAAGCCGATCCAGCGGCCAGGGAGTGCGCGCTCGAACTCGAAGCGCATCCTTACCGCATCCAGCAGATCCGCCGCATCGTGTCGGCCCAACTGCGTTACTGGCGCCTCGATCCGCTCATCGACGCGGCGGCCACCGGCATCAGCGAGCTGCTGGCCAACGTGCACCGCCACGCCGTGCCGGACAAGCGGTGCGCGGTGAAGCTCACGCTGGCCGTCGACCGGCTGACCGTCGCCGTCGCCGACCACGACCCGCGGCTGCCGCACCCGCAGCCGGTCGAGCCGACCGCCACCACCGGCCGCGGCCTGGCCATGGTCGAGGCGATGAGCGACGGCTGGGGCACCGACCTGCTGCCGCAGGAGACGGGCAAGGTCGTGTGGTTCGTCCTGCGCACGCCGATGGCCGTGCCGACCCTGGTGCCGCTGAAGGCCGCGGTGCTGCCGGTGGAGCGGACCGCTCCGGAACGCATCGCCGTGGCAGCCGCGGTCGCCTGAACAGGACCCGACAGACCGGCCGCCGGCTCCCCCGCAAGGGGAGCCGGCGGCCGGGTCGTGGGGGACCCGTCACCGCGGTGCCGCCCATGTCGTGCACGGCCCGGCCCAGCAGGCCGCGCACCTCGCCGCCCGCGCGCGAGTCCAGATTGCCGGTCGCCCGGAGCCCGGTCACCCAGCGCCCCCGGCTCGGTGTCGCCGATGCAGGCGGCGCCGGAGGTGAGCGTGTCGAGAGCGGCTCCACCTTCGACGCGCCGGCCACCCGCGCCGCGGTGGGCGACGCGGTCAC
Organism: Actinacidiphila polyblastidii; assembly: GCF_036353415.1. Classification (NCBI taxonomy): domain Bacteria; kingdom Bacillati; phylum Actinomycetota; class Actinomycetes; order Kitasatosporales; family Streptomycetaceae; genus Actinacidiphila; species Actinacidiphila polyblastidii. The sequence goes on along the minus strand of NZ_JAZEWV010000023.1, from coordinate 38,659 downwards.
GGTCGCCGCGTTCACGGCGCGCCGCCCCTGCCGCCGCGCCGCTCGCCCCGGAAGTCATGGCCGAACCGCTCGTCGAGCACCGACAGCCGGCGCCCGTACTCGTCCTCGTCGATCTCGCCCGCCGCGAACCTGCGGCCGAGCACGGCGATCGGCGAGTGCTCGCCGGTCGTCGCCCGCAGGTGCCACGGACCGCCGCGTCCCCACCACGCGGTGCGCCGCAGCACGGTGATCAGGGCGGCGACTGCGGCCACCCAGATCAGCGGGAAGAACAGGATCCACGGGCCGGGCCCGCCGTCGTGCCACGCCAGCGTGGTCATCGCAACTCGTCTCCTCGGTTCGGTGCGGGTCCCTCCCGCACCATCGAGCCTGGCTTCCGCGCGCGACGGAATCGTCGTCCCGCCAGCGGCACATGGGCTGCTCCGGGCGGAGTACGCGGCGCCGGGCCGGCTGCTCCCGCCGGGGCCGCTCCCCGCGCGTACCCGGCCTCGGCCCGAGCCCGGTGTCAGAGCTGCCGCCTAGGCTGAGGATCATGTGGCGCTGCGCGGGACTCCGGTGGCGGGGTGGCGGTCCCGCGTGGGCGTGGTGGCACCCCGAGCACGGCGAGCGGAGCAGCCCGCAGCCGGTGGGCAGCACCCTCGCCTTCGCTCTCGCGCACGACGCGGAGCGCCGCTGCACCGGTGTGCGGCGCGGCAGCCGCCGCCTCCCCTGCCCGTACGCCGCCGCGGTGCCGTCCGAGGCCCGGCGCGACCAGTGCGAGGAGTGCTCCGCACTGGACAGGTCGTCGTCCGTGGCCGCCGACACCCGCGCCGACGATCCGCAGCCCTATGCCGTCTACCTCGCCTGCTTCGGGCCGGGCCTGCACAAGGTGGGCATCACCGCTGTGGCCCGCGGTGACGCCCGGCTGCTCGAACAGGGCGCCCTCGCCTTCACCTTCCTCGGCCAGGGGCCGCTGATGACGGCGCGCCGCACCGAGGCGGTGCTCGGCGCCGCCCTCGGCGTGCCGGACCGGGTGCGCTCGGCCGCGAAGTCCGCGGCCCGCCGCGAGGTGCCCCCGGCCGCCGAGCGGGAGGAGTCCCTGCGGCAGCTCCACGCGTCGGTGCTCGCCCTCCGCGACCGGCTCCCGTCCTCCCTCGGCCTGCTCCCCCTCCACGTCGTCGACCACGCCGCCCGCTTCGGGCTGCGCCCGGGCGCGGCGGACCGGGCGGCCCCCGTCGCCGAGGTCACCGCGATGGCGCCCGGCAGCGCGCTGCGGGCGGAGGTCACCGCGGTCGTCGGCCACGACCTCGAACTGCGCTGCCCCGACGGCCGGGTGCTCCTCCTCGACGCGCGGCTCGCCTCCGGCTGGCCGCTCCACCGCGCCGCGCCGGACGCGGTCCCGCGCGTCCTGACGCGCCCCCTCCCCACGGCCGTCGCGCCGCCCCTCTTCTGACGCCGCGGCGTCCTCCCGTTTTTCCTCCCTCGCGCCCACCCGTTGAACCCCTCCGTCGGCTCGGCGCCCCTGGGGCGCCGCCATGGGAGGACCTTGCCGACCCCCACCAACGGTCGGCCGCCGACGAGGCAGGAGGGACCGGGAGGGGGTGTCCCCGCAGACTTTGCAGCAACACGACCTCGGCGAACGAAAACTGCTATGGCTGCAGAGTCGGGGAGACGCGCCCGGACTGGCCCCGACCCACCCACAGGGGGCGTCAAGCCGACCGAAGCGGTCGACGGGTGGGCGGGCGGGAGGAGAGACGGTCGAACCCGAAGGGGTTCGCTCAGCCCCCCAGGACGCCGAGCGGATCGTCGAGTACCGGCTGCCACGCCAACTCCCCGGCCCCCACCAGACTGTTGTGATCGAGCGCGCAAGCGATCAACGGCACGCCTCCGCTGCGCCCCCAGAGACTGTGGTCCGCCACGACCGCCCGCAACCGCTCGCCGTCCGCGTCGAGCAGATGCCGGTGCAGGCCGCCGAGCAGGATGCGGTCGGGGTTGAGGACGTTGACGAGCCCGGCGAGCCCTCGGCCGAGGCGGTCGACGAGGGTGTGGGCGGCGTTGCGGACCGCGGGGTCGTCGTACTCCGCACGGAGCAGGTCGCGGGACTGCTCCAGCAGGGAGACCTCGGGCCCGGGGGCGCGGCCGGCGGCTTCGAGGAAGGCGAGGGGGTCGGCTTCGACGTCGAGGCAGCCGCGGGAGCCGCAGTGGCAGGGGCGTCCGTCCGGCAGCACGGTGAGGTGGCCGACTTCCAGGGCGAGGCCGGAACTGCCGGTGTGCAGGCGGCCGTCGAGGACGAGGGCGCCGCCGACGCCGCGGTGTCCGGAGGCGACGACGAGGAGCTGCTGGGCGCCGCGTCCGGCGCCGTGACGGTGTTCCGCGAGCGCGGCGACGTTGACGTCGTTGCCCACGAAGGACGGCACGGGCGCGCCGTCGGGTCCGAGGATGCCGGTGCGGGCGATCTGCGCGGCGAAGATCTGCCGGACCGGGGAGCCGGCGGGCCAGGCGAGGTGGAGCGGGTTGAGGGCGGTGCCCTCGGGTTCGGCGACGGCGGAGGGCACGGCGAGTCCCGCGCCGACGCAGACGCGTCCGGAGGCGCGCAGCAGTTCCGCGCCGGCCTCGACGACGGCGCCCAGGACGTGCGCGGGGTCGGCGGGGACGGTCATGCTGCCGGGCGCGGTGGCGACGATCTCGCCGCCGAGGCCGACGAGGGCGGCCCGGAACCCGTCCGCGTGAACCTGCGCGGCGAGGGTGACGGGGCCCTGGGGGGCGACGTCGAGCCGGTGCGAGGGCCGCCCCTGCGACCCGGAGGGGCCGGTGGGCCGGGTGTCGACCCGGATCAGGCCGAGCGCCTCGAGTTCCGCGGCGACCGCGCCGGCGGTGGCCCTGGTCACGCCGAGTTCCGCGGTGAGCAGGGCGCGGGTGGCGGCGCGGCCGGTGTGCACCAGGGAGAGCGCGGGCCCGAGTGCTCCCCGTCCCCGCTCAAGCCTTGTCCGAATCTGTGTCACCCCTCTATTCTGACTTTGTGCCGACGCTAAACAAAATAGGGACTGCATTGTCCCGATCCCACCACACTCCGGGGCCCGATCCGGCCCTTCGCCGACTTCGGATCGCCCTCACCGCCTTCTTCGCCGTGGACGGCTTCCTGTTCGCGGGCTGGGTGGTCCGCATTCCCGCGATCAAGGAGCAGGTCGGCGCGTCAGCCGGGCAGTTGGGCCTCGCGCTGCTCGGCGTGTCGGCCGGCGCGGTGGCGACGATGGTGCTCACCGGCCGGCTGTGCCGCGCGTTCGGCAGCGAGCGGGTGACGGTGGTGACCGGCGTCATGCTGGCGTTGAGCATCGCCCTGCCGCCCAGGACCCATTCGGCGCCGGCCCTCGGCATGGTGCTGCTGCTGTTCGGCATCTCCTACGGCGGTATGAACGTCGCCATGAACAGCGTCGCCGTGGACCTGGTGGCGGCGCTGCGCAGGCCGGTGATGTCCGGCTTCCACGCCGCCTACAGCATGGGCGGCCTGCTGGGCGCAGGGCTCGGAGGGCTGCTCGCCCCGCACCTGTCGGCGGCCACCCACCTGCTGCTGCTCACCCCGGTGGGGCTGGTCGCGGTCGCGCTGGCCGGCCGGGTGCTGCTGGCCCATCCGCTGAGGCGGCCGGCCGGGCCCGCGCCGGAGCCCGCGCGGCCGGACGCGCAGGAGCACGCCACCGCGCCCGCCGGGACCGAGCCGGCGGCCGCGGCCTCCGGCACGGCCGCCCGGAGCACCGCCGTGCTGGTGGCGGTCTTCGGACTGATCGCGGCCTGCACGGCGTACGGGGAGGGCGCGCTCGCCGAGTGGGGGCCGCTGCACATCCAGCAGGACCTGCACGGCGGCCCCGGCATCGCGGCGGCGGGCTACGCCTGTGTCGCGCTGGCCATGACGCTGGGCCGGCTGTCCGGCACGGCGCTGCTCGAACGCCTCGGCCAGACCCGCGCCCTGGTCCTCGGCGGACTCACCGCGTGCGCGGGGATGCTGGTCGGCGCACTGGCTCCCTACATCCCGCTGGTGATGGCCGGTTTCGCGCTGACCGGGCTGGGCCTGGCCAATCTCTTTCCCACCGCGATCGCCCGCGCGGGCGAGCTGACCGGCCCGAGCGGGGTCGCCGCCGCGTCCACCCTCGGCTACGGCGGGATGCTGCTCGGTCCGCCCTCGATCGGCTTCCTCACCGACGCCTTCGGGCTGCCGACCGCGCTGACCACGGTCGCCGTCCTGGCCGCGGTCGCGGCGGGCATCGCGTACGCGGCGCGCAACAGCGGTACGCAGCAGACGGTCCCGCCGCGAGCGGGTTGACGCACGTCGCAGGCGCCCGCGGGCCGATCGGGCGGCATGCCGGTGGGCCACCGCGACCGTACGGCCGCGGCCGCGCATCCGCGAAGGAGCGATGCGCCTGCCGATCCGGGCCGTCCACGCCCCCCGCGCGCTGCACCGGGAGCGCCTGTCGCGGATCTACCCGGCGGTGGTCGCGGCGGCCCTGTCCGCGCTGCTCAACGCGGTGCTGCTGGGCTGGGCCGCCCCGGTGCGGCGCCGTCGCGCCGCCGCCCCCTCCGGGATGCGCCGAAATTCCGCCCACGCCAGGCCGTGACCTGCGAGAATCCGCGCATGGAGACGAGCTGGTTCATCGAGACGCTGCGCCGCGAGGGCGACCTGCTGGCCGACGCCGCGCAGAAGGCGGGGCTGGACGCCCCGGTGCCGCCGTGCCCGCAGTGGCAGGTGCGCGACCTGCTGCGGCACACCGGCGCGGTGCACCGCTGGGCCACGGTCTTCGTCGCCGAGGCCCGCAAGGACGGCGCCGACTGGGACGAGTCCGCCCCCGGCGACGGCGAACTCGCCGACTGGTACCGGGCTCTGCTGACGCGGCTGGCGGACGTGCTGGCTGCCGCTCCCGCGGACCTCGACTGCTGGTACTTCTTCGCCGCACCCTCACCGCTGGTGTTCTGGTCCCGGCGGCAGGCGCACGAGGCGACGATCCACCGGGTGGACGCACAGACGGCGCTCGGCGCCGGGCTGTCCCCGATCGACCCGGCCTTCGCGGCCGACGGCGTGCACGAACTGCTGGCCGGCTTCCACGGCAGGGCGCGCAGCACGGTGCGCACCCCGGAGCCGCGGACGCTGCGGGTGCGGGCGCTGGACACCGACGCGGACTGGCTGGTCCGCCTCTCCCCCGAGCCGCCGGTGGTCGAGCGCGGCGCGCCGGGGCCGGCGGACTGCACGCTGAGCGGATCGGCGGCGCAGCTCTATCTGACGCTGTGGAACAGGGCGCCCTACGAGGAGCTGTCGGTGGCCGGCGACGACGCACTGGTCGAGCTGTGGCGGCGTACGGGCGCGATCACCTGACGCCGTAGGCGGCGCGGCGGGCGCGGCGCACGAAAGGCGGTCAGCCCTTGGGCAGCATCCGCTCGAGTACGGCGAGGTGCCCGGGGCGGGCCTTCTCGTAGCGCTCGCGGCCGGTGCCGGTGATGGCGACGCGAACGCCGCGCCGGTCCTCGCTGCAGATGCCGCGGTCGACCAGGCCCTCCTTCTCCAGCCGGGCGACCAGCCGGGACAGCGCGCTCTGGCTCAGGTGGACGCGGTCCGCCAGCTCCTGCACACGGAACGAGCAGCCGTCCTCCGCGTCGCCGCCCGCGAGCACGTCGAGGACCTCGAAGTCGCTCGCGCCGAGGCCGTACTGATGCAGCTCGCGGTCGATCTCGCAGGCCGTACGGGCGTGAACGGCGAGGATCTCCCGCCACTCCGCCTCAAGCGAACGCGCACCTTTGTCGCCTGTCATGACGCCGAGGGTAGCAGAAAACGGACCCGTATGCACGAACATTAAATGCACTTGCATTGGATGCGTATGCATGTAATCTGACGTCCATGACCTCTCCGTCTCCTACCGTCCCCCGTACGGAAGAGCGCTGGACCGCCCTGCAGTGGGGCACCCTTCTCGTGCTCTGCGCCGCCCTGTTCCTCGACGCGCTCGACGTGTCGATGGTCGGCGTCGCACTCCCCTCGATCGGCCACGACCTCCACCTGTCGACCTCGTCCCTGCAGTGGGTCGTCAGCGGATACGTGCTCGGCTACGGCGGCCTGCTGCTGCTCGGCGGCCGCGCGGCCGACCTGCTCGGCAGGCGCCGCGTCTTCCTCATCGCGCTCGCCGTCTTCGCGGTCGCCTCACTCCTCGGCGGCCTCGTCGACTCGGGCGAACTGCTGATCGCCAGCCGCTTCATCAAGGGGCTGAGCGCCGCGTTCACCGCACCGGCCGGACTGTCCATCATCACCACCACCTTCACCGAGGGCCCGATCCGCAACCGCGCCCTCACCATCTACTCCAGCTGCGGCGCCACCGGCTTCTCGATGGGCCTGGTGCTGTCCGGATTCCTCACCGAGGCCGGGTGGCGCTGGACGATGCTGCTGCCGGCGCCGGTCGCCCTGATCGCGCTGATCGCCGGTCTGAAGCTGATACCGAAGACGCCGCGCGAAGGCCGCGAAGGCCGCGGATACGACCTGCCGGGCGCCGTCACCGGCACCGGAGCGATGCTGCTGCTGGTCTTCACAGTGGTCTCGGCGACCAGCGCCGGCTGGGCCTCCGCACGCACCCTGGGCTCGTTCGTCGGGGTGGCGGCGCTGCTGGCCGCCTTCGTCGTCGTCGAACAGCGGTCGTCCCACCCGCTGATCAGGCTCGGCGTGCTCCGCTCGTCCGGACAGGTGCGCGCCAACCTGGGCGCGGCCACCTTCTTCGGCTCCTACGTCGCCTTCCAGTTCCTGGTCACCCAGTACCTGCAGAACGTCCTCGGGTACAGCGCGATGCAGACCGCGCTGGCCTTCCTGCCCGCCGGCGCGCTCGTCGCCATCCTGTCCACCCGGATGGGCCCGGTCGTCGACCGCTTCGGCACCATGCGGGTGATCAGCTTCGGCTTCACCGCCCTGGTGATCGGCTACGTCCTCTTCCTCCGGATCAACCTGCACCCGAGCTACGCGGGGGTCATCCTGCCCTCGATGCTGCTCCTCGGCGGCGCCTTCGCGACGGCCTTCCCGTCCCTGAACATCCAGGCCACCAACGGCGTCAAGGACGAGGAGCAGGGCATGGTCTCCGGCCTGCTCAACACCTCCTTCCAGGTGGGCGGCGCGATCTTCCTCGCCGTCGTCACCGCGGTCGTCACCGCCCACACGGGCAGCGGCGGCAGCAAGCAGGCGGTCCTCGACAGCTACCGGCCCGGCCTGTGGGTGGTCACCGGCATCGGCGCCTTCGGCCTGCTGCTGACCGTGTCCGGTCTGCGCCGGCGGCCCCCGTCCTACGGGCTGCTGGTCGCCTCCTCCGCGACCGAGGCGCCCCGCGAGGCGTCCCTGCCGGACCGCGAGGCCGAGCAGGTCGCCGTACACGACTGACCGCCGCCGGTCCGGTGACGGGTCACCACCCGTACGCCGTACCGGAGTTCGACGGCCCCGCGCGAGAAAGGAGCGCGCGGGGCCGTCGCGGCGCGTGCCAGACTGGACGCACCGTGGGGGACGGGGAGGAGCGGGGATGCACCAGGGCAGGACCAGTGCCGAACGCGACGCGCGGACCGTCGAGATGATCTACGCCGCCTTCACCGGAGCGCTGCTCGCGGCGGCCGGGTTCCTGGCCGTGTGCGGTCCGGTGCTCGCCGGTGACGCGCACGGCGCCGCGCGCAAGGGCTGGCTGACCGGCGCGGTGGTCGCGGCCACCGCGGCTTTCTGCTGGCGGGTGGCGAGGACGCTGCGCCGCTTCGAGCATCGGCTGTCGGACACCGACGCGGACGCGCGGCAGCCCGACGGGCCGGACAGCGGTGCGCAGGAGGCGGCGGACACCGAGCCTCGGGTGCCGCGGCAGCGGCGACCGGCGGCCGGGGACCGCGAGCGGCCACCGGATCAACCGAGCCAGCCGGGCCGGACCAGCCCCGACTCGTAGGCGAGCACGACGAGTTGGGCGCGGTCCCGGGCGCCGAGTTTCACCATCGCGCGGCTGACGTGCGTCTTGGCGGTGAGCGGGCTGACCACCAGCCGGCGGGCGATCTCGTCGTTGGACAGGCCGATGCCGACCAGGGCCATCACCTCGCGCTCCCGGTCGGTGAGCCGGTCGAGGCCGGCCGCCGCCGCGGGCTCCCTGGAGCGGGCGGCGAACTCGGCGATCAGCCGGCGGGTGACACCGGGCGACAGCAGCGCGTCGCCGCCCACCACCGCGCGGACCGCGCGCAGCAGCTCCGCCGGCTCGGCGTCCTTGACCAGGAATCCGGACGCGCCGGACCTGATCGCCTCGAAGACGTACTCGTCGAGTTCGAAGGTGGTCAGCACGATCACCCTGACCTGGCCGAGCGCCGGGTCCGCGGTGATCCTCCGGGTCGCCTCGAGTCCGTCCGTCGTCGGCATCCGGATGTCCATCAGCACCGCGTCGGGGGCCAGTTCGCGGGCCAGGCGCACCGCCTGCTCGCCGTCCGCCGCCTCGCCGACCACCTCGATGTCGGACTGGGCGTCGAGCAGCGCCCGGAAGCCGGCTCTGACCAGCACCTGGTCGTCTGCCAGCAGTACGCGGATCATCGGGGCTCCTCGGCAGTCGGGGGCGGGGCGTCCACGGCCCGTGGCGGCGCGGCGTGCGGCGCGCCCCCGGCCAGCGGAAGTTCGGCGCGCACCCGGAAGCCGCCGCCCGGCCGGGGGCCGGCCTCGACGGAGCCGCCGAGAGCGGCCGCACGCTCGCGCATGCCGAGCAGGCCGTTGCCGCCGCTGCTCTCGCCGCCCGCGACCGCGGTCCCGCCGTCGTCCACCCGCACCTCCAGCGACCGTGGTGCGTAGTGCAGCCGCACCCGCGCGCTACGGGCGCCGGAGTGGCGGACGATGTTGGTCAGCGCCTCCTGGACGATTCGGAACGCCGCGAGGTCGACGCCGGGCGGCAGCGGTGTGCGGGCCCCCGCGACGGTGACGTCGGCGGCGAGCCCGGCGGCAGCCGCCTGGGCCAGGAGTTCCGGCAGCCGGTCGAGGCCGGGGGCAGGCGAGCGGGGCGCGTCGCCCGGGGCGCGCAGGGCGCCGAGCACCTGGCGGACCTCCCCCAGCGCCTCCTTGCCGGCCGCCTTGATGGTGGTCAGCGCGGTGCGGGCCTGCTCCGGGTGTTCGTCGATGAGGGCGAGCGCGACGCCGGCCTGCACGTTGATCACCGAGATGCTGTGCGCCAGGACGTCGTGGAGTTCGCGGGCGATCCGCAGGCGCTCCTCGTCCGCGCGGCGGCGCGCGCTCTCGGCGCGTTCGCGGCGGGCCCCGGCGATCTGCTCGCGGCGGACCCGGAAGAGTTCGGCGCCCGCGAGGACCGCGAGCAGCCACGCCGCCGAGCCCGAGATCCCCGCCCACGACAGGCCGTGGTCGTGCGCGGGCGGCAGCCAGCGGTAGAGCCGTGCGGCCACCGCCGCATGCCCGGCGTAGACCACGGCGGCGACGATCAGCACGGCTCTGCGGTGTCCCGCGGCGACGGCGGTGAAGAAGGCGACGACCAGGCTGGCGAAAACCGGGCCCCAGGGGTAGCCGAGGACCACGTAGAGCAGCGTCACCGCGCCGGTCGCCGCGCTCATCAGGACCGGCCTGCTGCGGCGCAGGAGCAGCAGCGCGGGCCCGGCGAGGAGCAGCAGGTAGCCGACGGCGTCGAGCGGGACGCGCTGCGGCTGGTGGCGCGCCGCGACGCTGGTGCCGACCACGTGGACGACGGCGAGGACGATCGCCAGGACCCAGACGGGCCGACGGCCGGCCGGGCCCGTGCGATGCGGCGGCCCGGGCGGCTCCTCGTAGGTCATGGCTCTCACGCTAGACCGGTCCCGACGTGCGCGGCGTCCGCCTGCCGGGGGCGCCGCGGCTACTTCAGCGGCAGTACGGCCCGGGCGTGTCGCCGGGCGCCGCGTCAGCCGATCGGGGGGTGGCCGATCCGGTGTCGGCGGCCGCCGAGGGGACGAGGCCGACCTGGGCGGCGAGCGCCGCTGCGGACTGGTCGAAGAACGGGCCGCGCGCCTCCACCACCCTGTTGAACTGGCCGAACACCTCGAAGCTGACGATGCCGAAGACCTGGGCCCAGGCGGCGACGAGCGCGGCGATGGCGGCGATCGGCAGGTCGGGGGCGATCTCGGCGGCGAGCCGGCCGGCGTCGGCGCGGACCGGGGCGGCCAGCGGACGGCCCTGCGGGGGGCCGAGCCGGCCCGTGCGGTGGGCGTCGCGCACCACGCGGACCAGGGCGAGGGCGACCCGGGAGGCCGGTGTCACGGTGTCCTGGGGCGCGGAGTAGCCGGGCACGGGTGAGCCGTAGATCAGGGCGTACTCGTGGGGGTGCCGCACCGCCCAGTCGCGTGCCGCCCGGCAGACGGCGATCCAGCGGTCGGCCGGGGCGGCGTGCTCGGTGTCCGCCTCGGCCTGCTCCGCGACGGCGCCTATCGCGTCGTAGGCGTCGATGATCAGCGCGGTGAGCAGGTCGTCGCGGCTGGGGAAGTAGCGGTAGAGCGCGGAGGAGGCCATGCCCAGCTCGCGGGCGACCGAGCGCAGCGACAGCCGCACCGCGCCCTCGGCGGCGAGCTGGCGTCTGGCCTCTTCCTTGATGGCCGCGGTGACCTCGATCCTGGCCCGTTCCCTGGCTCCCTTGATGACGCTCATGGGCCCATTCTGCCACAGTTCGAGAGCGTCGAACAAAAAAGAGAGCGGCGCTCTTGCCATTCCGGCGATGCATCCGGCAGACTGTTCTCAAGAGAGAGCGGTGCTCACAAAATGCGAAGGGCGCTCACGGAAGTGGTCGCCCGGTGTGCCGGAGAGCACACTGACAACGGAGGAGTCGTCATGTCCGAGCAGGCCCTGCACGTTCAGAAGCCCGGCTGGTTCACCGTCAACGTCTTCAACCGCGCCGTCACGTGGATGACCCGGCGCGGCATCAGCGTCTGGGGTTCGCGGGTGCTGGCCGTCCGCGGCCGCAAGAGCGGCGAGTGGCGCCGCACACCGGTGAACCTGCTGACCGTCGACGGCGACCGCTATCTGGTCGCCCCCCGAGGCCACGTGCAGTGGACCCACAACATGCGGGCGGCCGGCGGCGGGCGGCTGCTGCTCGGCAAGCGCGTCGAGGAGTTCACCGCCACCGAGGTGGCCGACGAGGACAAGGCGGACGTGCTGAGGGCCTACCTCAAGCGCTGGAAGGCCGAAGTGGGCGTCTTCTTCGGTGGTGTCGGCCCGGACTCCACGGACGAGGAGCTGCGCGCCATAGCGCCCAAGCACCCGGTGTTCCGGCTCGACCGCGCCGAGGGCAGGTGACGATCCGGGCCCGCGCGGCGGCCGAACGGCCTCCGGCCGCCGCGGGCACGAGCGGTCAGGCGCGGTCGACGGACTCCAGCGCGCGGCGGGCCAGCGGGTGGGTGCGGACCAGTTCGGCCAGCGAGCTCTTGCCGCGGGTGATGCCCGCGAAGGCGCGCCAGGCGGGCGGGAAGGTGGTGAGCACGGCGTGCAGCACCCCGGGGCGCTTCTCGAACAGGGCCAGCATGCGGCGGCCGACGCCCATCTCCACGCCGAGCCCCGCCTTCACCGCGAAGGTGTAGTTGAGAGCCTGGCGGCGCGCGTCCACCGCGTCGTGCGACTCCGCGATACGCACCGCCCACTCCCCCGCCAGCCGGCCGGAGCGCAAAGCGTAGGAGATGCCCTCGCGGGTCCAGGGTTCCAGCAGGCCGGCCGCGTCGCCGCAGACCAGCACCCGGCCGCGGGACAGCGGGGAGTCGTCGGCCCGGCAGCGGGTCAGATGGCCGGAGGACACGCTCGGCTCGAAGCCGGCCAGACCCAGCCGGGCGATGAAGTCGTCGAGGTAGCGCTTGGTCGCGCCGCCGTCGCCGCGCGCGGAGATCACACCCACCGTCAGGGAGTCGCCCTTGGGGAAGACCCAGCCGTAGCTGCCGGGCAGCGGTCCCCAGTCGATGAGCACCCGGCCGGCCCAGTCGTCGGCGACGGACGCCGGCACCGGGATCTCCGACTCCAGGCCGAGGTCGACCTGGTCGAGCTTGACGCCGACGTGTGCTCCTATCCGGCTGGCACTGCCGTCGGCGCCGACCACGGCCCGCGCGTAGACGACCTCGTCCTGCTGGCCGCCGGAGGCGGTGCTGTTGACGATGACCGCGACCGTACGCCGGTCGGGGACGCCGGGGCCGTGCTGCTCGACCCGGGAGACGGTCACGCCGGTGCGCACCTGCGCGCCCGCCTCGCGGGCGGCGTCGACCAGCCCGGCGTCGAACTCGGGCCGGTTGATCAGCCCGAACAGCATCTGCCGGGAGCGCTTGGTGCGGGTCATCCTGCCGTTGAGGCTGAAGGTGACGGCGTGCACCCGGTCCCGCAGCGGCAGTTCGAAACCGGGCGGCAAGGCGTCCCGGGACGGCCCGATGATTCCGCCGCCGCATGTCTTGTACCGCGGCAGCTCCGCCTTCTCCAACAGGAGCACCCGACGCCCGGTCACGGCCGCGGCGTGCGCGGCCGAGGCTCCCGCCGGGCCCGCGCCGATCACCACGACGTCCCAGACCACGGGGCCCTCGCCGTCCCCCGCACCACTGTCCTGCGCCGCCTGCTCACCGCTCACGTCTGTTTCCCGCTCCTGCTCGGCCCGTTCGGCTGTCTCGTGCTGACCTGGCTGTTCAGGCGCATCCTATGCGCCCGGGTGGAACAGCTCGCTGTGGCACCATCGGCAGGTGCCACCGCGGTCGCCAACGGCCGCGCCAGCCGGGGTGTTCCCCGGCCGCAGATCACGCCAACAACGCGCAAGGAGTCCTCATGTCGTCCGTTCCGCTCGCCGAGACCGTGGCCGCGCTGATCCCGCAGGCCCGGACCGAGCTGGCCGAGCTGGTGTCGTTCGCCTCGGTGGCGGACTGGCGGCAGTTCCCGAAGAGCGAGTCGGAGAAGGCCGCCGGCTGGATCACCCGGGCGCTGCGCGCCGACGGCTTCCAGGATGTGGCGCTGCTGGACACGCCCGACGGCACCCAGTCGGTCTACGGCTACCTGCCAGGACCTGCCGACGCGCCCACGGTGCTGCTCTACGCCCACTACGACGTGCAGCCGCCGCTGGACGAGTCGGCGTGGCTGTCGCCGCCGTTCGAGCTGACCGAGCGGGACGGCCGCTGGTACGGGCGCGGCGCGGCCGACTGCAAGGGCGGGCTGCTCATGCACCTGACCGCGCTGCGGGCGCTGCGCGAGCAGGGCGGCGTGCCGGTCAACGTCAAGGTGATCGTGGAGGGTTCCGAGGAGCAGGGCACCGGAGGTCTGGAGCGCTACGCCGAGGAGCACCCCGACCTGCTGAAGGCCGACACCATCGTCATCGGCGACGCCGGGAACTTCCGGCTGGGGCTGCCGACCGTCACCTCGGCGCTGCGCGGCATGGCGGTGCTGGAGGTGCGGGTCGCCACGCTGGAGGGCAACCTGCACTCCGGGATGTTCGGCGGCGCCGCGCCCGACGCGCTGGCCGCACTGATCCAGATCCTCGCCTCGCTCCGCGACGCCACCGGCGCGACGACCATCGACGGCGTGGACGCCAGCGGTGAATGGCCCGGCATCGTCTACGAGGAGGCGGACTTCCGGCAAGACGCCAAGGTGCTGGACGGCGTCGCACTGGTCGGCACCGGCGGCATCTCCGACCGGCTCTGGGCCCGCCCCGCGGTCACCGTGCTCGGCATCGACGCCCCGCCCGTGATCGGCGCCACCCCCTCCGTGCAGGCCACGGCCGGCGCCCTGGTCAGCGTGCGGGTGCCGCCCGGCTTCGACGCGGCGAAGACAGCCGACGCCCTGACCGCGCACCTGCGGGCGGCCGCGCCGTGGGGCGCCCGGGTCGAGGTGACGCAGCGCGGCAGCGGCCAGCCCTTCGCCGCCGACACCGGCAGCCCGGCGTACGCGGCGATGGCCGAGGCGATGCAGGAGGCGTACGGGCAGCAGATGGCCGAGGCGGGCAACGGCGGTTCGATCCCCTTGTGCAACACCCTGGCCACCCTCTACCCCCGGGCGGAGATCCTGCTGATCGGCCTGAGCGAGCCGGACGCCCGCATCCACGCGGTCAACGAGAGCGTCTCCCCCGAGGAGCTCGAGCGGCTCTCGCTGACCGAGGCGCTCTTCCTGCGGCGCTACGCCGCCGCGCAGTCCGCCACGCAGGGCGTCTGACCCTGCGCCCCGGGCCGTCCCGGCCCCCACCAGCAGGCCGGGACGGCCCAACGGGGCGATCCGCCGGCGCCCTACTCCGCGGGATGGCCCGCTTCGAGGTGCAGCGGGCGCCCCTGCTCGCGGGCGCGCAGCGCCCAGCGCAGCCGGTCCAGGCGGACCGGCGGGAGGAGTCCCGCCGCCTCCTCCTCGGTGACGAAGCGCCACCCGCGCAGCTCCGACTGCGGCAGCAGCAGCCGCCCGATGTCGGCGACGGGCATCCGGCCGCCATCGAAGAGCAGCCGTATGCCGCCGTGGGCGGGCGGCTGCGGGGGCTCCCAGTCCACGACGAGCAGTTCGAGTCCGCCGCCGAGCTCCAGGCCGAGTTCCTCGGCGACCTCGCGCCGCCCGGCCCGTGTCGGCGACTCGCCGTGCTCGACGATCCCGCCGGGGAACTCCCAACCCGGCTTGTACGTGGGGTCCACCAGCAGCACCCGGTCGGCGTCGTCGAAGAGCAGCACCCCGGCGGCCACCGTCTCGGTGCGCGGCTCCGGCGTCTGCACGATCCCGCAGGCCCCCTCCCCGCGGCCCACCGCCTCGGCCACCCGCGAGGCCGTCTCACGGGGCGTCAGGCCCCCGGTGGCCACCGTGTACGCGTCGGCCGACAGCCACGGCAGCGCGGCCTGGTAGTCGGCGATCCGGTCCAGCGCCCAGCGCCGACCGGCGTCCGCCGCGTTCAGACCGTCCTGATCCGCGCCACGCGCGGCGATCCGCCCTCGCAAAATCGTTTCTCCGGGCTCCAGCAGCACGTGCCGCACGTCGATGCCCCGAGCCGCGAGTCCCCCGAAGATCTCGTCGCGGTGCTCCTGGCGCAGCACCGTCATCGGCGTCACGAGCACCCCCCCGACCTCGTGCAGCAGCGCCGCGGCGCCCTCGATCACCAGGCGCCGCCAGATGGGGAGTTCCTGGTAGTCGGTGACCTCTTCGAGACGCTTCGCCGGCAGCAGCCGGCGCAGGCAGTCGCCGACCGCCTCTGGGTCGTAGAGGGTGCTGTCCGGTATCAGGTCCAGCAGTTCGCGGGCGGCGCTCGACTTGCCCGCGCCGAACGCTCCGTTCACCCAGATGATCACGGTGCCCCCTTATCCGTAGACCCCTACGAATTGCCCGGATCATCGGCCCCGGCAAACGCGCCGCCCCTCTTCCGACGCCGCGCCGCCCCGTGGGGGTCGCCCGCACACGCCGTCTCGGCGTGCGGCGACGGGTGGACGCCGCCAGGGCAGGACCTTGCCGCCCCCTCACTCGCAGTCGGCCGCCGAGGAGGCAGGCGGGGACGGGAAGGGGACCGGGAGGGGGTGCCCCGGCCCACCCGCCGGGGGCGTTGCGCCGGCGGAGGAGGTCACCGGGCGGCCCGGAGGCGGGAGGCGGGAAAGGGGCGCCGTCAGGGCGCGGACGTGAACCCCTCCAGGCGGAGGGACTCCGCAGCCGCGGCCGCCGCCCCCACGAGCCCCGCATCCGTGCCGAGCTTCGCCGGCACCACCTCCACCCCCGCCGCGAACGAGAGCGTCGCGTACCGCGACAGGTGCTCGCGCAGCGGATCGAAGAGGACCGGCCCCGCGTTGGCCACCCCGCCGCCGACGACGGCGACCTGGATCTCGACGAGCGTCGCGGTCGCCGCGATGCCCGCGGCGAGCGCCTGGGCGGCGCGGTCGAAGGCGGCGAGGGCGACGCGGTCGCCGGCCCGCGCCGCGTCGGCGACGGCGGCCGCGGTGGCGGCGACGCCGGCCGGGGGCTGCCAGCCGCCGCCGAGGGCGCTGCGGGCGATGTTGGGACCGCTGGCGATGCGTTCGACGCAGCCGCGCGACCCGCACGGGCACAGGTCCCCGTCGAGGTCGACGCTGATGTGCCCGATGTGCCCGGCGTTGCCGGTCGGGCCGGGCACCAGCGCGCCGCCGAGGACCAGGCCGCCGCCCACGCCGGTGGAGACCACCATGCACAGGGCGTTGTCGTAGCCGCGGGCCGCGCCCTGCCAGTGCTCGGCCGCGGTCATGGCGACCCCGTCACCGGTGAGCGCCACGGGCAGGCCCCCGACGGCCTGCGAGACGCGGGACACGAGGGGGAACTCGCGCCAGCCGGGGACGTTGACGGGGCTGACCGTGCCGTGGAGCGCGTCGACCGGGCCCGCGCTGCCGATCCCGACCGCGATCGTCGCGGGCCACTGGGGGACGGCGCGCAGCTCGTCGAGGACGTCGGTGACCGCGCGCAGCACACTCTCGCCGTCCTCGGTCGCGGGGGTCGGCCGCAGCGCCTTGGTCAGGAGCTGCCCTTCCGCGTCGACCAGCGCACCGGCGATCTTGGTGCCGCCGATGTCCAGTGCGGCCACGAGTGGACCGGTCGCGCCGTGAGGGTGCATCGCTCGGGTTTCTCCTTCGTCGGTCGCCGCGGGCATGTCGCCGAAAACATGCCGTGAGCGGGTGCCAGGTCACCAGGGTTCCGCAGAGACGGTCCCAGGAGTAGTCTCGCCTGTCTCTGACAACGTTGTCCATCTCTTGCCGCAGGGAATACTACGACCGTGACCCAAACACCTGGACGTACCCCCCGGCCCACCATGAAGGATGTCGCCGCCCGCGCGGGCGTCGGACTCAAGACGGTGTCCCGTGTGGTGAACGAGGAAGCGGGCGTCACGCCGGACACGGTGGCCCGGGTCCAGGCGGCGATCGACGCCCTGGGATTCCGCCGCAACGACAGCGCACGCCTGCTGCGCACCCGGCGCACCTCCAGCGTGGGGCTGGTCCTCGAGGATCTCGCCGACCCCTTCTACGCGCCGCTCAGCCGCGCGGTGGAGGACGTCGCACGCTCGCACGGGGCACTGCTGTTCACCGGGTCCAGCGCGGAGGACCCGCGGCGCGAGCAGGAGCTGGTGCTGGCGTTCTGCGCCCGCCGGGTGGACGGTCTGGTGGTCGTGCCGGCCAGCGACGACCACCGCTATCTGGCGCCGGAGATGGAGGCGGGCGTGGCGACGGTGTTCGTGGACCGCCCGGCCGGGCGCGTCGACGCCGACGTGGTCCTCACCGACAACGCCGGCGGCACCAGGGACGGCGTGGCCCATCTGATCGCGCACGGCCACCGCAGGATCGGCTTCATCGGCGACCAGCCGAGCATCCACACCGCCAACGAGCGGCTGCGCGGCTACCGCGAGGCGATGGCGAACGCGGCGCTGCCGGTGCTGCCGCAGTGGTACGCGATGGGGCCGACCACACCGGACCGGGTGCGCGCGGCGCTGGCCGTCATGCTGTCGGGGCCCGAGCCGGTGACGGCGCTGTTCGCGGGGAACAACCGCGTCACCGTGACCGCGGTGCGGGTGCTGTCGGACCATCCGCGGCCGGTGGCCCTGGTGGGCTTCGACGACTTCGAGCTGGCCGACCTGCTGAGCCCGCCGGTCACGGTCGTCGCGCAGGACGCCCCGGGCCTGGGCAGGACCGCCGCGCAGCTGCTGTTCCGGCGGCTGGACGGCCTCACCACGGACGCGCCGACCCGCACCGAACTGCCGGCCCGGCTGATCCCCCGCGGTTCCGGGGAGATCCCGCCGTCCTCCTGAGCGCGGCCGGCCGTCCTCCTGAGCCGGCCGTCCTCCCGAGCGCGGCCCGCGGGCCGTGCTCACGCCTGCGGGCGTCCGGCGAGGGCGTCGAGTCCGGCGCGGTCGATGCCGGTCAGCCCGGTCACCTCGGCGAGGTCGACGGCGCCGCAGTCCACGCCCCGCAGCAGGTAGCCGCTGAGCGCCCGTGCGGTGGCGGGTTCGTCCATCACGTCGCCGCCCGCCTTGGCGACGTAGGCGGCCAGCCGCTGCGCGGCGGCGTCGAGGCCCTCGCGATAGAAGGCGTAGACGGCCGCGTAGCGGGTCGGCAGGTGCCCGGGGTGCATGTCCCAGCCCTGGTAGTAGGCGCGGGCCAGGGAGCGGCGGACCAGGCCGTGGTGGAGTCGCCAGGCGGCGTGCACCTGCGAGGTGGGGCCGACCGGGAGGACGTTGGTGGAGCCGTCGCTGAGGCGTACGCCGGTCCCGGCGGCGGCGGCCTGCATGACGGCCTTGGCGTGGTCGGCGACGGGGTGGTCGAGGGACTGGTGGGCGGCGCTGACGCCGCAGGCCGCGCTGTAGTCGAAGGTGCCGTAGTGCAGTGCGGTGGCGCGGCCTTCGGCGGCGTCGATGAGCCGGGGGACGGTGGCGGCGCCGTCGGGGCCGAGGATGGCCTGCGGGGTCTCGATCTGGATCTCGAAGCCGATCCGCCCCGCGGGCAGCCCCGCGGCGCGCTCGAACTCCTCGCACACCCCGGCCATCGCCGCGACCTGCGCGGGGAAGGTGACCTTGGGCAGCGTGAGGACGAGCCCCGAGGGCAGCCCGCCGGTGTCCAGCAGGGTGGTCAGGAACAGGTCCAGGGTGCGGATGCCGCGGTCGCGGACGGCGGCCTCCATGCACTTCATGCGGATGCCGACGTACGGGGGCGCGGTGCCGTCCGCGACCGCCGCGGCCACGGTGCGGGCGGCGGTGACGGCGGCGGCGTCCTCCTCGGCGTCCGGGCGCGGGCCGTAGCCGTCCTCGAAGTCGATCCGCAGGTCCTCGACGGGTTCGCGGCGCAGCTTGGCGCGCATCCGGTCGTGCACCTCGGCGGCGAGCGGTGCGGGCAGGTCGAGGAGGTCGGCGAGCGCGGCGGCGCCGGGCGCGTGCGTGTCCAGGGCGGCGAGCGCCTGGTCTCCCCAGGCCCGCACGGTCCCCGCGGTGAAGGCGTCGGCGGGGACGTAGACGGTGTGCACCGGCTGGCGGGTGCCGGGGTCGCCGGGGTAGCGGCGGGCGAGTTCGGCGTCGGTTGCGGCGAGCGAGGCGCCGACCCGGGTACGTACGGAGTCCGCCAGTGTCGTGCCGGCCGCCTGTGCCATGGAGCGCCCTCCCGGGTCCGGAGACTTCAACATTTCGTTGAAGGCGAAGCTAGCGGCGACCCGGCGCGACGGTCAACAGCGGACGCGAGGGCCCCCGCGCGCCTGGCGGCGTGCGGGGGCCCGGAGACGGCTGCCGGCGGGAGGCTCATCAGCCCTTGCGGGCCTCGACCGCCTCGGTGAGCTGCGGGACGACCTGGAAGAGGTCGCCGACGACGCCGTAGTCGACGAGGTCGAAGATCGGGGCCTCGGCGTCCTTGTTGACCGCGACGATGGTCTTCGAGGTCTGCATGCCGGCCCGGTGCTGGATGGCGCCGGAGATGCCGTTGGCGATGTAGAGCTGCGGCGAGACCGACTTGCCGGTCTGGCCGACCTGGTTGGTGTGCGGGTACCAGCCGGCGTCGACCGCGGCGCGCGAGGCGCCGACGGCCGCGCCGAGGGAGTCGGCGAGCGCCTCGATGACCGAGAAGTTCTCGGCGCCGTTGACGCCGCGGCCGCCGGAGACCACGATCGCGGCCTCGGTCAGCTCGGGGCGCCCGGTGGACTGGCGCGGGGTGCGGGAGACGACCTTGGTGCCGGTGGCCAGCGCGCCGAAGGTCACCGCGAGCGGCTCGACCGTACCGGCCGCCGGGGCGGCCTCGACCGGTGCGGAGTTGGGCTTGACGGTGATGACCGGGATGCCCTTGCTGACCTTGGACCTGGTGGTGAACGCCGCCGCGAACACCGACTGCGTGGCGACCGGGCCGTCGGCGCCGGCCTCCAGGTCGGTGGCGTCGGTGATGATGCCGGAGCCCAGCCGCAGCGCCAGGCGCGCGGCGACCTCCTTGCCCTCCCCCGAGGAAGGCACCAGCACCGCGGCGGGGTTCACCGCCTTCGCGGCGGCCTCCAGCGCGTCGACCTTGGGCACCACGAGGTAGTCGGCGAACTCGGGCGCGTCGGCGGCCAGTACCCGGGTGGCGCCGTGCTCGGCCAGCACCGGCGCGGCGGTCTCGGCGCCGGGGCCGAGGTGGACCGCGACGGGCTCGCCGATCCGGCGGGCGAGGGTGAGCAGTTCGAGGGTCGGCTTGCGGACGGCGCCGTCCACGTGGTCGACGTAGACGAGGACTTCAGCCATGGGTGTGATCTCCTGCGGATTCGGTACGGGGGCGGGGAGGACGGGCCTTGCCGCCGCGGCGCTCGGCTGCGGCGCTCGGCCGGGGCGGACGGCCGCGCGCTCACGGGCGGCCGCGCTCGGAGGAACCGCCGCGCTCAGATGAACTTCTGCGCGGCCAGGAACTCGGCCAGCTGCTTGCCGCCCTCGCCCTCGTCCTTGACGATCGTGCCCGCGGTGCGCGGCGGGCGCTGGGTGGCGGTCTCCACGGCGGTCCACGACCCGCCCAGGCCGACCTCGGCCTCGTCGATGCCCAGGTCGGACAGGTCGAGGGACTCCACCGGCTTCTTCTTCGCCGCCATGATGCCCTTGAAGGAGGGGTAACGGGCCTCGCCGGACTGGTCGGTGACCGAGACCAGGGCGGGCAGCGACGCCTCGAGCTGCTCGCTGGCCGCATCGCCGTCCCTGCGCCCGGTGACCTTGCCGTCCGCCACCGCGACCTCGGACAGCAGGGTGACCTGCGGGATGCCCAGGCGCTCCGCGAGCAGCGCGGGGACGACGCCCGCGGTGCCGTCGGTCGAGGCCATGCCGGTGACGACCAGGTCGTAGCCGGCGTGCTCGATCGCCTTGGCGAGCACCAGCGAGGTGCCGATGACGTCGGTGCCGTGCAGGGCGTCGTCCTCGACGTGGATGGCCTTGTCGGCGCCCATCGACAGCGCCTTGCGCAGAGCGTCCTTCGCGTCCTCGGGGCCCACCGTCACCACGGTGATCTCCGCGTCGTCCGCGGCGTCGGCGATCTGCAGCGCCTGCTCCACCGCGTACTCGTCAAGCTCCGACAGCAGGCCGTCCACCGCGTCGCGATCGGTGGTCAGGTCCTCGGCGAAGTGACGGTCGCCCGTGGCGTCGGGCACGTACTTCACTGCGACTACGATCCTCAAGCTCACGCCTGCTCTCCTACTGCATCGTCCTGCACGTCTTCGTCAACTGCCCCGGCAACCGCAGCATAGGCGTCCGCCGCGGCGCCTTCCGGCCGGGACGCGGCAAGTGCCCCGACCGAAATATTACTCGCCAGTACACAGAGCCGCCGACGCATGTGCAAGGCCCGTGCACTGTGACGTGGCCAACGCCGCGTGAGCGGCGCCCGGCGAGGGTCGACGCGCGGACACAGGGACGACGCACGACTTGCGTGCGGTCGACGGCGGGGTTCAGCGCGGCAGCCGGTGGAAGCCGCCCTCGTGGTACAGCAGCGGGTCGCCGGGGCCCTGCTGGCCGGCGGCCTCGGCCTGCGCCAGCACGATGCGGTGGTCGCCCGCGGGCACCCTGGCCACCGTCCTGCACACCAGCCAGGCGGCGACGCCGTCCAGCAGCGGCACCCCGTGCGGTCCCGGGCGCCAGGCGGTGCCGGGCCCGAAGCGGTCGGCGCCGCTGCGGGCGAACAGCGCCGCCACGTCCTCCTGGTGGCCGCCGAGTATGTGCACGCCGACGTAGGGCGCCTCGGCGAGCGCGGGCCAGCTGGAGGCCCCGGTGCTGACGCCGAAGGAGATCAGCGGCGGCTCCACGGCCACCGAGCTGAGCGAGGTCGCGGTGAACCCGGCGGGTCCCTCGGGACCCGCCGCGGTGATCACGGCGACGCCCGCCGCGTGCCGGCGGAACACCGAGCGGAAGACGTCCACGTCGAGCGCCGGCGCGGACGGCTCGGGGTCGGGCGCCGCACCGGGGCGCGCCGTGTCGGTCGGAGCGGTCACCAGGCGTCCTTCTCAGGCGTCAGGGGTCGGTGGGGCAGCGCGGCGGCGGCCCGGCCGGGCGACCGCGCCGCTGGTGACCGGGCCGGTGCCGACCGGGACGGCGCCGGTTCCTCGTGCGCCGGTCGGGCCGGCGCCGGTCGGGCGGTCATGCGGTCTGGACGGCGGCGCCCAGCGCGGCGATGACGTCCGCCTTGCGGGGCTGTCCCGAGGCCCTGCGCACGACGGAGCCGCCGGCGTCGAGCACCAGGACCGTCGGGGTCTTCAGCACACCGAGCCGGCGGACCAGCTCCAGATGCGCCTCGGCGTCGATCTCGACGTGCCGGACGCCGTCGACGATCTGCGTCACCTCGCCGAGCACCCGCCGGGTGGCCCGGCAGGGCGCGCAGAAGGCGCTCGAGAACTGCACGAGGGTGGCCCGCTCGCCCAGCGGCCCGCCCAGTTCCGCGGCCGTGAGCCGCTCCCCGCCGTCCTTGGCGCGCACCCGCACCCTCCCGTTCCTGCGCCGGTGCACGAGGCCGTGGACGGTTGCGGCGGCCAGCACGGCCGCACAGACGATCAGCCCCGTCATCGCCGTCCTTCCCGCTCGCGCTCCAGGTCCGTTGTTCCTGGGTAAGCCCCGTACGGGCATGACGTCCATGCCCACCGGTGCAGCGTTCATGCGACTGCAATGATTCCCGCGGCGGCCGCGGGACGCGCCGGGGGGAGAATTCCCGCCATGGAGATCGATGTCCGGGGGCCGCGCTTCGGCGCCGCCCTCACCACCGCGGTGCTCGCGGTCGTGCTGGTCACGGGGAGCGGCTGGCTGCTGCTCGCGCAGAGCGCCGTCTTCGCGGTGGGTGCGGGCGCCGGCGTCCGGAATTCGCCGTACAGCTGGCTCTTCCGCGCGGTGGTGCGGCCGCGGATCGGGCCCCCGCCCGCCACCGAGGACCCCGCGCCGCCGCGCTTCGCGCAGGCCGTCGGGCTGGCCTTCGCGGTGGTCGGCGTGATCGGGTACCTGGTCGGACCGCGGTGGCTGGGGTTGGCCGCGACGGCCTGCGCGCTCGCCGCCGCCTTCCTGAACGCGGCGTTCGCCTACTGCCTGGGCTGCGAGCTGTACCTGCTGCTGAGGCGGTCGACGACGGGCTCCGCCTGAGCGTTTCCCGGCCGGTTCCGGCTGCGGCGTGAGAAGAATCTCGGCCCCCGCGGCGGCGTGCGGGATGACATGCGGCGCCGGCTCGGGCACCATCGCCCAGCGGCCGACGTTTCACGGACGCGTGCCGTCCCCCCGGGTGTGCGCCCCGGAGAGAGCAGGAACCCGTCATGGCCGACCTCGTGTACCCGCCGGTGATCGGCTTCGCCCGGACCGTGTTCCGGTTGCAGGGCCTGCGTTTCGACATACGCGGCACCGAGCATGTGCCGCGTGAGGGCGGCGCGCTGCTGGTGAGCAACCACATCGGCTACATGGACTTCATGTTCTGCGGGCTCACCGCGCTTCCGTCGCGCCGGCTGGTGCGGTTCATGGCCAAGGAGTCGGTGTTCCGGCACAAGGTGTCCGGTCCGCTGATGCGGGCGATGAAGCACATCCCGGTGGACCGTTCGCAGGGCGAGCACGCCTACGCGCGGGCGCTGGAGGCGCTGCGCGGCGGGGAGATCATCGGGGTCTTCCCCGAGGCGACCATCTCGCAGTCCTTCACGCTGAAGGCGTTCAAGTCGGGCGCGGCCCGGCTGGCGCTGGAGGCGGGCGTGCCGCTGCTCCCGATGGCGGTGTGGGGCACCCAGCGGCTGTGGACGAAGGGCGCACCCCGCTCGCTGGGCCGCAACCGCTTCCCGATCTCGCTGCGGGTGGGCGAGCAGTTGCGGCCCGAGCCCGAGGAGAAGCCGGAGGCGCTGACCGGGCGGCTGCGGGCGCGCGTGCAGGAGCTGCTGGAAGACGCCCAGCGCGGCTACCAGGGACGGCCTGCGGGCCCCGAGGACCGCTGGTGGCTGCCCAGCCACCTGGGCGGCACCGCTCCGACGCCCCAGGAGGCGGCGCGGCGGGAGAAGGCGGCGCCCGGGGACTGAGCGGTCGGGGCCCGCGAGCAAGCGCCCGGAGGCGACCGGGCCGCGGTGGCGGCCCGGTCGCCCGGGGCGTCCGCACGGGGCAGGCATCCGCCCGGGGCGTCCGCACAGGACGTCCGCTCACGGCGCCCGCTCAGGTCAGGCGGTCATCTCCTCGGCGACGGCCGCCGCGAAGCGGTCCACGTCCGCCTCGGTGGTGTCGAAGGCGCACATCCAGCGCACCTCGCCGGTCGCCTCGTCCCAGAAGTAGAAGCGGAACCGCTTCTGCAGGCGCTCGCTGACCTCGCGGGGCAGCATCGCGAAGACCGCGTTGGCCTGCACGGGGCGCAGCACGCTGACGCCGTCGACCGCGCGGACCGCCTGCTCCAGGCGGCGGGCCATGGCGTTGGCGTGGGCGGCGCTGCGCAGCCACAGGTCGCCGGCGAGCAGCGCCTCGAACTGGACCGAGACGAAGCGCATCTTCGACGCGAGCTGCATGGACATCTTCCGCAGGTAGCGGATGGAGCGGACCCGCTCGGGGCTGAGCACCACGACGCACTCGCCGAGCAGCAGCCCGTTCTTGGTGCCGCCGAACGACAGGATGTCGACCCCGGCCTCGGAGGTGAAGCGGGCGAGCGGCACGCCGAGGGACGCCGCCGCGTTCGCCAGCCGCGAGCCGTCCATGTGCACGGTCATGCCGAGCTGATGGGCGTGCTCGCAGATCGCCGCGACCTCCTCGGGCGTGTAGCAGGTGCCGAGTTCGGTGCTCTGGGTGATCGAGACGACCTGCGGCTGGGCGCGGTGCTCGTCGTCGAAGCCGTACGCCTGCCGGTCGATCAGCTCGGGGGTGAGCTTGCCGTCCTCGGTGGGCACGGTGAGCAGCTTCAGGCCGCCGACCCGCTCGGGCGCGCCGCACTCGTCGACGTTGATGTGCGCGGACTCGGCGCAGATCACCGCGCCCCAGCGTTCGGTGACGGCCTGCAGCGCGGTCACGTTGGCCCCGGTGCCGTTGAGCACCGGGAAGACCTCGGTGGCGGGTCCGAAGTGGCCGCGGAAGAGGTCCTGCAGGTGGGCGGTGTAGACGTCGTCGCCGTAGGCCACCTGGTGGCCGCCGTTGGCGAGGGCGATGGCGGTGAGCACCTCGGGGTGGACGCCCGCGTAGTTGTCGCTGGCGAAGCCGCGGACGGCCGGGTCGTGGCGCCGTACGGCGTCGGAGGCGAGCTGTTCTGTCACGGTCGGGGCGTCAGCCACTGTCGGGTCCCGTTCACTTCCTTGGGGCTTGCGTTCCAGACGTCGGCGATGGCCTCGGCGAGGTCGCGGACGTCGGTGAAGCCGGCGAATCTGGCGTTCGGGCGCTGGGCCCGCAGCTCATCGTGCACCAGCGCCTTGATCACCAGGACGGTGGCCGCCGCGGTGGGGCCGTCGTCGCCGCTGAGCTTCTGGAAGGAGTCACCGAGGGCGAGCGTCCACGCCTCGGCGGCGGCCTTGGCCGCGGCGTAGGCGGCGTTGCCCGCGGTGGGCGTGGTGGCGCCGGAGGCGCTGATCAGCACGTAGCGGCCGCCCGGACTGCGCATGAGGCCGTCGTGGAAGGCCAGCGAGGTGTGCTGGACGGTGCGGATCAGCAGCTGGTGCAGGACGTCCCAGTCGGCCAGCTCGGTCTCCGGGAAGGACGCGGAGCCGCGCCAGCCGCCGACCAGGTGGACCAGGCCGTCGGCCCTGCCGTGGTCTTTCTCGATCCGGCCGGCCCAGTCCTGGGTGGCCTCCAGGTCCAGCAGGTCGACGACCTCGCCGGTGATGTCCGCGCCGCCCGCGTCGTAGCGTGCCGCGTCGACCGCCTCGGCGAGCCGCTCGGGGTCCGCGTCGGCGGCGATCACATGGCCGCCGGCCCGGGCCAGCCGGTGCAGCACCGCGCGGCCCGCGGGCCCGCCCGCTCCCGCGACCGCGATCACCGCGCCGTCGAGTCCGCCCGCGTACGTGTCGGTGGTCATGTCCGCCTCCTTGCCCGCACCGCTCATGCGGCAGCCCCCAGCGCGCCGTGGCCGGTGACGCCCTTGGTCGAGGCGATCACCTGACGGAGCTTCTTGGCAAGGGCCTCGTAGAACATGCTGAGCGGAAACTCGTCCGCGAGCACGTCGTCCACCAGCTTGCGCGGCGGGAGCGTCAGGTCCAGGGCATCCGGCCCCTTGGCCCAGACCGAGCCCGGGTGCGGGGACAGGTACGTCGCGACCAGGTCGTAGGCGGCGAACCAGTGCACGAGCTTGGGTCGGTCGATACCGTCCCGGTAGAGGGTCTCGATCTCGGCGCAGAGCTGGTTGGTGACCTGCGGTGCGCGCTCCCAGTCGATGTGCAGGGTGTTGTCCGTCCAGCGTACGGCGTCGTGCTTGTGCAGGTACGAGAAGAGCAGCTGGCCGCCGAGGCCGTCGTAGTTGCGGACCCGCTCGCCGGTGACCGGGAAGCGGAAGAGCCGGTCGAAGAGGATGGCGTACTGGACCCGCAGGCCCATGGGGTGGCCCTCCTGCTGGAGCCGGACGGCCTCCCTGAAGGACGTCAGGTCGCAGCGCAGCTCCTCCAGGCCGTACATCCAGAACGGCGCCCGCTGCTTGATCATGAACGGGTCGAAGGGCAGGTCGCCGTGGCTGTGGGTGCGGTCGTGGACCATGTCCCACAGCGAGAAGGTCTGCTGGGCCAGGTCCTGGTCCTCGACGAGCGCGGCGGCGTCCTCGGGCAGCCGCAGGCCGAGGGTGTCGACGGCGGCGGCCGTCACCGCGCGGAAGCGGGCGGCCTCGCGGTCGCAGAAGATCGCGCCCCAGGTCCAGCGCTCGGGGGCCTCGCGGACCGCGACGGTCTCCGGGAACAGCACGGCGGAGTTGGTGTCGTAGCCGGGCGTGAAGTCCTCGAAGGTGATGGAGACGAAGAGCGGGTTGTCGTACCGGGTCCGCTCCAGCTCGGCCAGCCATGCGGGCCACACGACGCGCATCACGACGGCTTCCAGGTTGCGGTCCGGGTTGCCGTTCTGGGTGTACATCGGGAAGACGACGAGGTGCTGCCGGCCGTCGCGGCGGTCGGCGGCGGGCTGGAAGGCGAGCAGGGAGTCGAGGAAGTCGGGGACCGTGAAGCCGCCGTCGGCCCAGCGGCGCAGGTCGGCGACCATGGCGCGGTGGTAGTCCGCGTCGTGCGGGAGCAGCGGGGACAGCTGCTCGACCGCGTCCACGACGCGTCCGACGGTCCGTACGGCGTCGTCCCGGGTGGGTGCGCCGTCGGCGGTGAAGTCGATGGACCCGTCCTTGCTCTGCCAGGGCCGGATGGCCTCGACGGCTTGCTTCAGGACGGCCCACTGGGGGTGCTCGATGACCCTGGCGCCGGATATCCGGCCCTCAGCGGGCGCTGTCGACGAAAGAACCTCACTCATGACCCCTCCTCCACAAAAGAACCTGTTGCACGCCCACCGTATCGGGGACCTTGTTGTCGATTCAAGGGGAGCCAATGGAGATTCTTCGGTTTGAGTGCCGGTTCGCCGCTGTTTTTCCGGCGGCCACCCAGGATGCGTGCCGGAAAATCTCCCGCGGCCAGCGGTCGGCGCACCGCCGGCCGGGGCGCGACGACCTGACCGCGTTGGGCCGTTCGGGTGAACCCCGTCCGGTCACGGCGTGTTCGGCTCCGCGTCGCCCGCGCTGGTTAGGCTGGGCGCCCATGAGCTTCCTCACCGTCGGTCACCGCGGCGTCATGGGCGTGGAGCCGGAGAACACCCTGCGCTCCTTCCGCCGGGCCGAGCAGGCGGGCCTGGACCAGATCGAGCTGGACCTGCACCTGAGCAAGGACGGCGAGCTGGTCGTCATCCACGACCCCGAGGTGGACCGCACCACCGACGGCAGCGGCCTGGTCGCGGACCTCACCGCGGACGAGATCCGCGGCCTGGACGCCGGTCTCGGCGAGCGGGTGCCGGTCTTCCACGAGGTGCTGGACGCGGTGCGCCGCCCGATCCAGGCCGAGATCAAGGACGTCGCCGCGGCCTCGGTGCTGGCCGGCGTGCTGCGCGAGCGCGGCGAGACCGGCCGGGTCAGCGTGCTCTCCTTCCACGACGAGGCGCTCGCCGGCATCCGGGCGCTGCTGCCGGAGGTGCGCACGGTGCTGGTCGCCTCCGAACTCGGCCCCGACCTCGTGCCGCGCGCCCAGGCGGTCGGCGCGCGCCTGGTCAGCCTGGACCTCACGCAGCTGAACCTGGACGTCGTGCGCCGCTGCCACGACGCGGGGATCGCGGTCATGGCCTGGACGGTCAACTCGGCGCGGGACTGGGCCCTGGCCCGCGCGCTGGGCCTCGACGGCGCGGCGACCGACCTCCCCGCGCAACCGGCCGCGTGATCCGGCCGCGCCGGGGGCCGTGGCGCCGCTGACCCGTCCCCCGCGCGGGCCGCGTGCGGACGGTGCGGACTCTCCCGCAATGTCGCGGACACAAAGGTCCGGCATCCGGACATCGGGGCCAATGCCGTGGACAGCCGCGCCCCCGCGGTGCCACTGTCCCGCCATGCGTCCCGCGAATCCGCTGTCACCGCGCCGCGCCGCCCTCGCCGCGGCCGCCCTGCTCACCCTCGCCCTGGCCGGCTGCGCCCCGCAGGACGACGGCTCGGGCGACTCCGCGGCATCCCCTTCGGCCACCGGCGCGTCCACCACCGCCTCCTGCGAACCCGCCTCGCTCGCCACCCGGACCGCGGGCCGGCTCACCGTGGGAACCGACAACCCCGCGTACGACCCGTGGTTCTCCGACAACACCCCCTCGAACGGCAAGGGGTACGAGTCGGCGGTCGCCTACGCGGTGGCCAAGCAGCTGGGCTACCCCCCGGACCGGGTGGTCTGGCAGAAGGTGCCCTTCAACAGCGCCTTCGCCCCGGGCGCGAAGAACTTCGACTTCGACATCAACCAGGTCTCCGTGAACGCCGCACGCAGCAAGGCCGTCGACTTCTCGCCCGGCTACTACGACGTACGGCAGGCCGTCGTCGCCCGCAAGGGCTCGAAGATCGCCACCGCCCGGTCGCTGGCCGACCTGAAGGACGCCAAGCTCGGCGCCCAGGTCGGCACCACCAGCCTGGACACCATCACCGACACGGTGAAGCCGACGAAGCAGCCGGCGGTCTTCCAGCGCAACGACCTCGCGGTGGCGGCGCTGAAGAACGGCCAGGTCGACGGCATCGTGGTCGACCTGCCGACCGCCTTCTACATCACCGGCGCCGAGGTCACCGACGCCAAGGTGGTCGGCCAGTTCGCCGCGACCGGCGGCACACCCGAGCAGTTCGGCCTCGTCCTGGACAAGGGCGGCGCGCTCACCTCCTGCGTCTCCCGGGCGGTCACCGCGCTGCGGTCCGACGGCACCCTCGCCGCGCTGGAGAAGCAGTGGCTCTCCGACGCGGTCGACGCGCCCGTCCTGAAGTGACCGCCGGGTGACCGTCGAGGACGAGCAGGCCGCCGCCGCGGCCGACGGCTATCTGCCGTCGGCGCGGCGGATCGAGCGGGAGCGCCACAAGCGTGCCAGGACCCGCCGCGCCTTCGCCGTGGCCGCGGCCAGCACCCTGGCCACGGCCGCCGCGCTCTACGCGGTGATCGTCGACTCCCCGGGCTGGCAGCGCACCCGGGAGACCTTCTTCAGCGCCCACTACGCGCGCGTGGCGTTCCCCGACGTCGTGCACGGGCTGTGGCTGAACCTGCGGCTGCTCGCGGTGTGCGGCGCGGTGGTGCTGGTCGCGGGCCTCGCGGTCGCCCTGCTGCGCACGCTGCGCGGCCCGGTGTTCTTCCCGGTGCGGGCGCTGGCCACCGCCTACGTCGACTTCTTCCGCGGACTGCCGCTGATCATCTGCATCCTGGTCAGCGTCTTCGGGGTGCCGGCGCTGCGGCTGCGCGGCGTCACCAACGACCCGGTGACGCTGGGCGGCTTCGCGCTCTGCCTGACGTACACGGCCTACGTGGCCGAGGTGTTCAGGGCGGGCATCGAGAGCGTCCACCCCAGCCAGCGCGCCGCAGCCCGCTCGCTGGGCCTGAGCAGCGCCCAGACGATGCGGTACGTGGTACTGCCGCAGGCCGTGCGGCGGGTGGTGCCCGCCCTGCTGAACGACCTGGTGTCGCTGCAGAAGGACACCGGTCTGGTCTCCATCGGCGGCGCGGTGGACGCGGTGTACGCCGCGCAGATCATCGCCAGCCGCGAGTTCAACTACACGCCCTATGTGATCGCGGGACTGGTCTTCGTGGCGATCACCATCCCGATGACGCGGTTCACCGACTGGGTGGCGTCCCGGATGAACCGCCGCCAGTCGCAGGGAGGGACGGTATGAGCGGGACGAGGGGATGGTGGCGCAAGGAAGGCGCGGCGCCGGCCGCGGGACCCGTTCGGCGGGACCGGGACATGAACGGCGACGAGGGCGAGGGCGAGGGCGGGGACGAGCCCGTGCTGCGGCTGGAGGCGGTCCGCAAGACCTACGGCGCCTCGGTGGTGCTCCGCGACATCGCGCTGGAGGTGCCCGCGCACAGCGTCACCGCACTGATCGGCGCCTCCGGGTCGGGCAAGTCCACGCTGCTGCGCTGCGCGAACCTGCTCGAGGAGGTGGACGACGGGGCGATCTTCCTGGACGGCGAGGAGATCACCGACCCGCACGCCGACCAGGACGCGGTGCGCCGCAGGATCGGCGTGGTCTTCCAGGCGTACAACCTGTTCCCGCACATGACCGTGCTGGACAACATCACGCTGGCGCCGCGCCGGGTGCGGCGGGTGGCGCGCGCGGAGGCCGAGGCCGAGGGCCTGGAACTGCTCCACCGGCTCGGCCTCGCGGACCGCGCGCGGGAGTACCCGGACCGGCTCAGCGGCGGCCAGCAGCAGCGGGTGGCGCTGCTGCGGGCGGTGGCGGCCCGGCCGCGGCTGCTGCTCCTGGACGAGATCACCGCCGCGCTCGACCCGGAGCTGGTCGGCGAGGTGCTGGCGGTGGTGCGCGACCTGAAGGAGCGCGAGGGCATGACCATGGTGATCGCCACCCATGAGATGGCCTTCGCCCGCGAGGTCGCCGACCAGGTGTGCTTCCTCGACGGCGGGGTGATCCTCGAACGCGGCTCCCCGGCCGAGGTGTTCGGCGCGCCGGTCCGGCAGCGCACCCGCGACTTCCTGCACCGCGTCACGGCGGCGGGACGGCTGTGACGGCGCGCGGTGGGGCCCTCCGGCGGGTCAGCCGAGCTTCTTGGTGAGCAGCTCGAACTCCAGGTCGTCCCTGGTCGGCACGCCGAACCGCTCGTCGCCGTAGGGGAAGGCCGAGGTCCGGCCGGTGCGCTCGTAGCCGCGGCGGACGTACCAGGCGATGAGGTCCTCGCGGACCGAGATCACCGTCATGTGCATCTCCGCGACGCCCCACTCGTCGCGTGCGAAGCGCTCGGCCTCGGCGAGGACGACCTTGCCGAGGCCACCGCCCTGGAGTTTCGGGCGGACCGCGAACATGCCGAAGTAGGCGTGCTCACCGCGGTGTTCCAGCTGGCAGCAGGCGACGAGTCCGCCGTCCGCCTCCACCACCACCAGCCGGCTGTCGGGCTTCTCGATGACGTCGAGCACGCCTGCCGGGTCGGTGCGCTGCCCCTCCAGGATGTCCGCCTCGGTCGTCCAGCCCGCCCGGCTGTCGTCGCCGCGGTACGCGGACTGGATCAGCGAGACGAGCGCGGGCACGTCCTGCGGGGTGGCGGGGCGGAAGGCGGGCTGTGCTGCGGTGTCCATGCGCGCCAGATTATCGGACCGGCCGCGGACCGCCGGCGGCCGGAAACCGGGGGCGCGCGCGGCGCGCACGCACCACCCCTCCTACCTCCGTGCGCAGGCGTGTGCGCCCTCGGGCCCGGGCAGCACACAAGGGGCAGGACGGGAGGGGAGCGACGATGACGCACGGACCACCGCTGGTGGCCTGGCTGCTGGTGGCGCTGAGCACGGCGGCAGCGGCGGCCTGCGTGCTGCGCGGGCAGTCGCGGCAGGAGGCGCTGACCGGCGCCGGGATGGCCGCGATGGCGGTGCCGCTGTCGGTCGTCGACCCCTGGCGGTGGGCCGCCCCCGTCCTCGCCGCGGTCTACGCGTACGCGGTCCTCTCCACGCTGGCCAGACCCGCCGCCCACACCGGCCACCGGACGCACCACGCGGTGTGCTCGGCGTCGATGGTCTACATGGCGCTGGCGATGTCCGGCCTCGGCCTGGGGGGCGGGGAGCACACCGGGCACTCCATGGACGGCGGCGCGGGCGTTCCGCTGCTGACCGGTCTGCTGCTGCTGTACTTCGCCGGATACGTGGTGCGGACGGGCGTCCGGCTGGTCGTCGTGCCGTTCGCCCTGCCGGGCGGTGCGGCGGCGCCGGTGGCCCTCTCGGCGGCCGCGGCCGGGCCCGCGGGTTCCGGGGCCGGCGACCGCGACCGCGACCGCGACGAACGGATACCGGGGGGCGCGGCGCAGGCGGCCGTGCCGCTGCGGCACTCCCCCGAGGTGGCGGCCGCCTGCCGGGTGTCCATGGCGCTGGCCATGTTCGCCATGCTCGTGCTGCTGTGATCCGCCACGTCCTGTGAGTGATGCGTCACATCGGGTCGGGTCGCGTACCGCGTGTCGGCGCCCGCTCCTAGGGTGATCGCCATGACGGTCGCGATGGTGCTGCTGGTCCTCGGCGCACTGGCGGCGGCGACGGCGCCGCGTCTGCTCTCCCGTGCCGAGTGGCCGGAGCGCGAACCCGTGCTGGCCCTGTGGGTCTGGCAGTGCGTGGTCGCCGCGGTCCTGCTGTGCTGCCTGCTGGCCATGGCGCTCGCCGGCTCGGCCGCCTGGTCGGCGGTGCGGGGAAACGTGTTCGCCTTCGCACCCACGGGTGTGGTGGACGCCTACGGGCTGTCGGAGCACGGCCGTTGGGCCGGCTGGGTCGCGGCGCTGCTCGCGCTGGGCGGTGTGTGGACGGCCGCGATGCTGACCCGCGAGGTCCGGTCGGCGCGCGTCAGGCGCAAGCAGCGCAGGAGCGAACTGCGGGATCGGGCTCCCCGGTTGCCGGGCGAGACGGTGCCGCGGGGCGAGCGTCTGGTGGTGCTGGAGGACCAGCGCTCCGACGCGTGGTGGCTGTCCGGGGCCCAGCCGCAGCTGGTGATCACCACCGCCGCGCTGAGCCGCCTCAAGGGCCGCCGACTGGACGCGGTGCTGGCGCACGAGCAGGGTCACGCCAGGGCCCGGCACGATCTGCTGCTGCACTGCGCGGGCGCGCTGGCCCGCGGCTTCCCGCAGGTGCCGGTGTTCGCGGCCTTCCGCGACCAGGTGCACCACCTGGTGGAGCTGGCCGCCGACGACACCGCCTCGCGCCGCTTCGGGCGCCTGACCACCGCCTTGGCGCTGGTGGAGCTGAACGAGGAGCGCGGCGTGTTCGGTCCTTCCCCGGCGCCGCAGGCCGAGATGCCGGGCCGGGTGCACCGGTTGCTCGACCCGACCCCGCGGCTGCCGCTGGCCCGCCGGCTGCGGATGACCGCGTTCTCCCTGCTGCTGCCTGCCGTCCCGCTGCTGATCGCCTTCGGGCCCGGCCTGAACGCGCTGACCTGACCGTGGGGACGCCGCGGAGTGTGGACGGGAGGGGTGCGGTGCGGGCCGTGATGTTCGACTTCTCCGGCACCTTGTTCCGGGTTGAGCCCACCGGGCGCTGGCTGCGCGCGGTCCTCGCCGACCGTGGCGTGCACCCGGACGACGACGAGATCGCCCGGTACGCCGAGCTGCTGGAGCGGGCCGGGGCGCAGCCGGGCGGCGCCCCGCCGGAGCGGGTGCCGCCGCGGCTCCGGCAGCTGTGGCGGGACCGCGACCTGACGGCGCGCGCGCACCGGGCCGCGTACACCGGGCTGTCGCGCGGTGTCGCGCTGCCGTGGGACGTCCACGACGCGCTCTACGACCGGCACCCCACCGCGGCGGCCTGGCAGCCGTACCCGGACGCCGCCGAGGTGCTGGGGGCGCTGCGGGAGCGCGGCGTGCCGGTCGCCGTGGTCAGCAACATCGCCTGGGACGTGCGGCCGGTCTTCCGCGCCCACGGACTGGACACGCTGGTGGACGCCTATGTGCTGAGCTACGAGCACGAGGTGAAGAAGCCCGCGCCGGAGATCTTCGAGATCGCCTGCGCGGCGCTGGGCCGGGCGCCGGGCGAGACACTGATGGTGGGCGACGACCGCACCGCGGACATGGGGGCGGCGGCGCTGGGCTGCCCGGTGCTGCTGGTGGACCATCTGCCC
The DNA here is from genome assembly GCF_036353415.1 of Actinacidiphila polyblastidii. Classification (NCBI taxonomy): domain Bacteria; kingdom Bacillati; phylum Actinomycetota; class Actinomycetes; order Kitasatosporales; family Streptomycetaceae; genus Actinacidiphila; species Actinacidiphila polyblastidii. The sequence continues at coordinate 4,543 of NZ_JAZEWV010000023.1, read as the reverse complement.
GCCGAGGAACGGCCGGGCGCGCTGCGCGGTGTGCTCGACCTGCTGGACCGAAGAGCCTGAACGGGAGAACGCCGGCCCCGGCGATCCCCCGTGTCGCCGGGTCCGGCACCCTTCCCCCGTTCCCCGTCGCCGCACGGACCATGGTCCGGCGACTCGCGCTGAGTATATTGGCTCGCAGCCAGTCAACGCAGGAGTAAAGCATGTCGCCTCGAAGCGCTTCGGTCAATGAAGAGATGCGCAGGCGTTCTCGCGAGCGCCTGCTCCAGGCCACCGTCGAGCTGGTGGAGGAACGCGGCTACGAGGCCACGACCTTGGCGGACATCACCGAGCGGGCGGGATCGGCGCGCGGTCTCGTCTCGTACTACTTCTCCGGGAAACGGGCGCTGCTGCAGTCCGCGGTGCACCGGCTGATGCACATGGAGCTGGCCACCGCGCTGGCGCGCGAGCCGCACACCGAGGACGGCGAGGAGCTGCTCGCCCGCGCCATCGACGCGATCCTCGGCCTCACCCAGGACCACACCACGCTGATGCGCACCCACATGGCCTCGATCCTGCAGGAGGAGGGGTTCATCCAGTGCCCGGAGCAGCAGCTGCTGGCCCGGCTGCTGCGCGACACGGTGGTGCGCTACGGCGCGGTGGACCCGGACGAGGAGTACCGGCTGCTGCGGGCGCTGCTGATGGGCGCGACGGTGGCGCTGCTGCTGCCGGGCGCGCCGATGCCGCTGGCCCAGCTGCGGGCCGAGCTGTTCCTGCGCTACCACCTGGCGTGGGCGGCGGGCGCCCCGCCGGCCGGCATGGAGGAGTACGACCGGTCGGCGGAGGTCTGAGCGCGGCGACGGCGATCCCGGCCCTCGGGCGGCTGCGGCGGCCCCGGGCGGTCGGGAATCCCCGACGCCCGTCGGCGGCGGCCCTGTTGAGCCAGTAGAGTGACGGACCGTGACCGCACGACCCTTGCACGAGATCGTCGAGCCGGGCTGGGCCAAGGCTCTGGAGCCGGTGGCCGGCCGGATCGCCGCGATGGGCGACTTCCTGCGCGCCGAGATCGCCGCCGGCCGCACCTACCTGCCGTCGGGACCGAACGTGCTGCGCGCCTTCCAGCAGCCGTTCGACGAGGTACGGGTGCTGATCGTCGGCCAGGACCCGTATCCGACGCCGGGGCACGCGGTGGGGCTGAGCTTCTCCGTCGGCCCGGACGTGCGGCCGCTGCCGGGCAGCCTGGAGAACATCTACCGCGAGCTGTGCGCGGACCTGGGGGTGCCGCGGCCCTCCGACGGCGACCTGACGCCGTGGACCGGGCAGGGCGTGCTGCTGCTGAACAGGGCGCTGACCACCGCGCCGCGCAGGCCGGCCGCCCACCGCGGCAAGGGCTGGGAGGAGGTCACCGAGCAGGCGATCAGGGCGCTGGCCGCGCGCGGGCGCCCGCTGGTGGCCGTGCTGTGGGGGCGCGACGCCCGCAATCTGCGGCCGCTGCTGGGCGAGCTGCCGGCGATCGAGTCGGCGCATCCGTCACCGATGTCGGCCGACCGCGGCTTCTTCGGTTCGCGGCCGTTCAGCCGCGCCAACGACCTGCTGGCCCGGCAGGGCGCCCAGCCGGTGAACTGGCAGCTCCCCTGAGCCGGGGGCCGGGGTAGTCTGCGCGGGTGACGACGCATTCCGACACCCCGGCCGGTTGGTACGCCGACCCGCAAGGCACTCCGAACCTGCTCAGGTACTGGGACGGGTCCCAGTGGACCGAGCACACCAACCCCGGCCAGGTGCCCCACCAGTCCGCGAAGGGCGGCGGCGCCTGGGAGTTGAACGTCAGCGGCGCGCCGGACCCGGCGAAGGTGCAGCGTCAGGTGCAGCAGCAGGCCGGCGTCGGGCCGGCCGGCCAGGGCGGCGGCACCCTCTTCACCGAGCCGGTGCTGGTCGTCAACCAGAAGGCCAAGCTGATCGAACTCGTCAACGAGTACACCGTGTTCGACCAGCACGGCCGCACCCTGGGCTCGGTGGTGGAGGTCGGGCAGAGCACCGCGAAGAAGGTGCTGCGCTTCGTCTCCAGCGTCGACCAGTTCCTCACCCACAAGCTTGAGGTGCGTGACGCGCAGGGCGTGCCGCACCTGGTGCTGACCCGCCCGGCGAAGTTCATCAAGTCCAAGGTGCTGGTGCACCGGGCCAACGGCGAGCCGCTCGGCGAGATCGTCCAGCAGAACGCGATCGGCAAGATCAACTTCGCGTTCCTGTACAACGGGCAGAAGATCGGCGCGATCAAGGCGGAGAACTGGCGCGCGTGGAACTTCGCCATCGTCGACCACACCGAGACCGAGATCGCCCGGATCACCAAGACCTGGGAGGGCCTCGCCAAGACGATGTTCACCACGGCGGACAACTACGTGCTGCAGATCCACCGGCAGCTGGCCGATCCGCTGCTGAGCATGGTCGTGGCGTCCGCGCTGACCGTGGACACCGCACTCAAGCAGGACTCGCGCGGGCTCGGCTGACCGTGCGGGAACACTCCGGCCGGCCGGCCCGCCCTGCGGACTCCGACAGCACCGAAGGCAGCGGGATCACCGCAGGCAGCGACGGCGCCGACGGCGCGTGGGTGCTCGGCATCGACTCGGGCGGCTCGGGGGTGCGGGTGGCCCTGGCGCGCGCCGACGGCACCGCCAGGTCCGCCCCCGCGGTCTCGTCGAGCCCCGCGGTGACCGGCGCGGACGGCATCGACGCGGACAGCCTGCTCGCCCTCGCGCTGCCGCCCGCCCGCGCGTTGATGGCCGCGGCGGGCGCCGCCCGGGTGGACGCCGTCTGCGTCGGCGCGGCCGGCATGGCGAGCCTCGGCGGCGATCTGCGGGCGAGGCTGCCCGAGGCGCTCCGCACGGCCCTCGGAGTGCGCTCGCTGGCCCTGGCGGGCGACGCGGTGACCGCGTACGCGGGCGCGCTGGGGCTGCGTCCCGGCGTGGTGGTCGCGGCCGGCACCGGGATGATCGCGCTGGCCCCCGCGGCCGACGGCGGCGGCTGGCGGCGCGCCGACGGCTGGGGGCATCTGCTGGGCGACTGCGGCGGCGGCGCCTGGATCGGCCGGGCCGGCCTGGAGGCGGCGATGTGCGCCCACGACGGCCGGGCGGGCGGTTCGCCGGCGCTGCTGGCCGCGGCCCGCGAGCGGTTCGGGCCGCCGGAGAGCCTGCCCGGTCAGCTGTATCCGCGGGCGGACCGGCCGGCGGTGCTGGCGTCGTTCGCGCCCGACGTGGGGCGCTGCGCCGATCGGGACCCGGTGGCCGCGGACATCCTGCGCGGCGCGGCCGCGCACATCCTGCGGTCGGCGGCCGCGGTCAGGCCGGGGCCCGGACCGGTGGAGGTGGCGCTGGCCGGCGGGCTGTTCCGGATGGGCGAGCCGCTGCTCGCGCCGCTGCGCGAGCAGGCGCCGCTGCTGCTGCCGGACGCGACCCTGACTCCGGCGGAGGGCGATCCGCTGGACGGCGCGGTGCTCATCGCGGGCGCGCTGCGCCGCGGGGCGCCGGCGCTGCCGGACGACCGGGCGCTGCTCACCCTCATGCACTGGTCAGACCCGTCCGATGACGCCTCGTGACCGTCGATTCGGACACTTCGGGACAGCTCCGGCCTTCCTTGTACCCGCGCGAACAAACAGGCGCCGCAAGGCGTTAGCATGCGACGCCATGAGCAACGCCACAGGGCCCGCCGCCGGCCTCCCCGTTCGAAGCCCTCGTCCGCGCCAGACCGGCCGGCACCGCCGTCCCGAGGCGCTGACCGCCCCCGAGGGCGCGCCGGTGCTGGTTCTCGCCGTCCCCGGCACCCCCACCGCCGCGGCCCTGAGCCTGGCCGAGGAGGTCGTCAGCCTGGCCCGCTCCGAGCTGTCGGGGCTCGACCCGCGGGTGGCCTTCGTGGACGGCGACGGCGTGGACTTCCCGTCGCTGCGCGGGGTGCTGGACCAGGTGGCGGCGGAGCGGCCGGGCGAGGACACCTCCGCGGTCGTGGTGCCGCTGCTGGCGGGCCCCGAGGCGTCGGTGCTGCGCAGGATCCGCCAGGCCGTCGCGGACAGCAAGGCGCAGGTGGAGCTGACCGAGGTGCTCGGCCCGCACCCGCTGCTGGCCGAGGCGCTGCACGTGCGTCTCTCGGAGGCCGGGCTGGCGCGCGCCGACCGGGCCCGGCTGTTCACGGTCGCCACCGCGGCCGACGGGATCATCCTGGCCACCGTCGGCGGCGAGGAGGCCGCGCAGGCGGCCGGTGTGACCGGTCTGCTGCTGGCGGCCCGCCTCGCGGTGCCGGTGCTGGCGGCGGCGCTGGACGAGGAGGGCGCGATCGGCCGGGCCGCCGAGCAGCTGCGCTCGTCGGGTTCCGGCACGCTGGCGCTGGCGCCCTGCCTGATCGGCCCGGAGATCGCCCCGCAGCTGCTGCACACGGCGGCCGCGGAGGCGGGCTGCTCCGGCGCTGACGCCCTCGGCCCGTACCCGGCGGTCGGCAAGCTGGTGGTCACGCACTACGCGGCCGCGGTGGGCATCGCGCCGCAGTCGGCGCAGGGCGCACCGCAGTAGCAGGAGCAGGAGCA
>NZ_JAZEWV010000022.1:0-105366 GCF_036353415.1 Actinacidiphila polyblastidii | reverse complement strand
TGGGCGGGCGGCGGGCGGGCCGGCCCCGGGGGGGGGGGGGGCCGCCACGCCCTGCGGCCGGGTCAGCTGAAGGGGTCGAGGATGAGGGACGCCTGCTGCGGACTGCCGTCGTGCACGAGGGACTCGTGGTTGCCGACGTCGTCGAAGGCGAAGGCGTAGGCGTTGCCGTTCGCCATCTGCGCGTGGATCGCCTTCGCGTACTGGTTGGTCACCGCGTCCTGGTAGAAGTTCGCCGCGCTCGGGTCGGGCTGGTTGGGGTTCACCAGCAGCGTCGAGCGGTTGTAGCCGGCGCACAGCGTGCGCGAGATGGGGCCGCGCACCAGGTCGTTGGGGGCGTCCAGCAGCTTGTAGCAGCCGAACACGCTGTCCGCGTCGGGCTTCTGGAAGGAGGTCACGACCGCGCCCGAACTGTTGGTGAAGTTCATGACGTTGCCCGAGACGCGCCCGAAGTACCGGGTGTTCGGCTGGTCGCCGAACGGCGTGACGGTCAGCGTCGACGTCGTGTACTTCTGCCAGACCCGGTTGATGTAGTCGTCGAGCACGCCGGCCGGAAGCGCGCCGGACTCCAGGCCGTGCCCGGGCGCCAGCGCACGCAGCACCGAGCCGTCCGAGGCGGTCTGGATCAGCCCGCCCCAGCCGCCGGGCTGGGCGCGCAGCGCGTTCAGCACCGCGGTGTAGCCGCCGGACTTGAGGTGCCCGGTGGTCTGCGACGCGCCGGTGGTGGACTGCACGCCGACCGCGTAGGGCGCCGAGAACATGTCCACCTGCGTGCTGTTGATCCACAGGCCGCTGTCGTTGAGCGTGTACTCCGACCAGTTGAAGAGGATGGCGCGGTTCGGGTCGGACGGGTTCTGCACCGCCGGCTGCACCAGGCCGCCGGTGGTCAGCTTGAAGACGAGCTTCTGGCCGTAGGAGAAGTACACCCGGCCGGAGAACTTCGGGATCCGGATGGTGGTGGACTGGCCGTTGGCCGGGCCGGCGATCGAGGCGTCGGGCGCGGGAGTCGGCGGGTTGCCGCCGGCCGGCCAGGCGTGGAAGCCGCCCGCCGCGTCCGCCCAGCCCTGCTGGCCGGTGGAGAGCAGCGTGCCGATGTCGTAGACGTAGACGCTGCCGCCGCGGCCGGAGTTGTTGGTGACGGTCAGCGGGATCGTGCCGGGGACCGGCTGCCCGCCGCCGCCCGTGGTGCCGCCCGTCGTGCTGCCGGTGGTGCCGCCGGCGGTCGTGCCGCCGCTGCCCTGCGTGTAGGTGAACTGCGGGGTGTCGTACTGCGGTCCGTTCTTCTCGTACGTGAACCAGTACGTGAGGACGGTGCCGGTGGACAGCGAGCCGACGGTCTGCGTCCAGGTGCCGCCGCCGTTCGTCATCCGGAGGTTCTGCTGGCCGGCGCCGTTGACCAGGTAGTGGATGTCGACGTAGGCGGCGGGCGTCGTGGGCGTGAAGGAGATCTTCGCCTGGCTGGCGCTGGTCGCGGTGACGCTCTGGGTGTAGTCGGCGGAGTCCGCGGCCGCGCTGCCGGGGAGGGTGGCGAGGCCGAGCAGCCCGGCGAGCACCAGCGCGGCGGCGCACAGGGCGGCGGTGACGCCGCGACTGAGGCGGGTGCGTGCCCGGTCCGGGGCATGCCTGCGGCGCGGAAGTGGGGTTCTGCGCATCGGTGGCGGGTCCCTTCTCTTTCCGTGGGGCCAAAGGGAGGTGCCGGTCCGGGCGGTGGGCCTCTCGTCGGGGTGAGAGCGCTCTCACCGGCAGATGGAGTGTCCGCGCGCGACGCGTTCACGTCAAGACGATGGACCGGATCCGCTGTCACGCGGGCCCCGCGCGCCTCGCCCGTACCCGGTGCGGCGTCGCCCGTGTCCGGTGGGGTGTCGCCCGTGTCCGGTGCGGCGTCGCCCCGGCCGTACCGATCCGGCGCCGGCTCACTTCTTCTCGGAGAAGGGGTTCATCAGCGACGTGGCCTTGCCGATGCGCTCGCCCAGGTGGGGGTCGATGTACAGGCACAGGGCTCCGGCCGTGGCGAGGACGAGGGAGCCGACGACCGGGTTGTCCGTCAGGCTCGGCCAGCCGGCCGGCTGCACCGCGATGACGACGACGGCCAGGAACATCAGCACCGTGGCCACCAGGCGCCGCGCCCAGGACAGGAGGCGCCGTCCGATGAGCTCCTTCGCTGTCGCCTCGGCGGCGAGGGCGCCCCAGTTGCCCTCGCAGGCGTCGACGAGCGCGGCGGTGAAGTGCCGCGAGACCGCGGCCAGATCGTCCTGGTTCGCGGTGGAGACCTTGGCCTTCCAACGGGTGGCGGCAACGCTGATGCCCTCGGCCAGGCCGGCCAGGGCGTAGTCCGCGGCGGCGTCGCCGGCCCGCAGGGAGCGTTTCCACCGGCCCCTGGCCAGCCGGGAGAGACGGTCGAGATGGGTGAGCAGCCGCCGCCTCTCCCTGCTCGCGATGTACAGCTCGAGCCCCGCCGGGCCGACCGGATCGTCGTGGCCGGCGCCCCAGGTCTTCCTCGCCTCCTGCGCCGTGAGCGCGAGCTGGTAGAGCTCCAGGATCATCCTTCCGCTGGCAACGGCTGCCGCCGGCTCGGCGGGGCCGATGCGCCGCGCCGCGGAGAGCATGAGCGGGGCGAGCGCCAGGAGGATCACCACCGATATGACGACGATCAGCGCGACGGTCAGAGCGGCGCCGGCGTGCAGCTGCGACGGGTCGAACCTCTTGCCTCTGCCGGCCTGGTCGCGGGCGAAGGAGGTCCTGGCGAGTCTCTCCGTCGGAGGCGCCCAGTCGCGCCAGACCAGCAGGCCCGCCAGAGCGGCGACATGGGTGACGCGCATCCAGAGCACGGCCTTTTTGAGAACCGTGTCGGACACCGCCTGAGCGAGCACCTCCGGTGCCCCGAAGGCCGCGATCGCCGTGCACGCCAGCAGGAGGTCGAACCGCTCCCTGCCGAAGAGATGCTCGACGGACGTCCGGAATATCAGCACCGGCAGCAGCACGGCGAAGGCCGCGGGCAGGAACGTGAGCGGCACCAGTACCTGGTTGTTCTCCAGGAAGTCGGTGAGCGCCTCGAACCAGCTGGACTGGGAGTTGACGGACCAGTAGGACGCGCGGACCCGGTTCCTGACCAGGGCCGTACGCGTGCTCGGCAGGTCGGTCAGGGACTCCACGCCCTCGGCGTGGCCCTCGGACCTGGTGGCGAGGAGCGTCGTGCGGCGCTCGGGGAGCCCCAGGACCTCGCTGAGGAGGTTGCTCGCCGCCCGCTTGATCCCGTCGCCCAGTGCCGAGGTGCTCCCGGCGGCCGGGCCCCGCGTCCCGGCCCCGGCCCCGTCGCCCGGGCCGCCGCCGGAGAGGGCGGAACCGTACGACTGCCAGAGCCACCGTGCCGGCTCTCTGGCCTGAACTCCCGCGTCGGCATCGTTGAGCTGCCACCGGGAGTCCTCGTCGGACGACTGCTTGTGGTCCTTCGCCGTGAAGGGCGTCGGGGCGGCTGACTCGGTGTCTTCCTGGGCCATCGTCTCTCCGCGCGCACGCAGGTGACCGGGCGCCCGGCCGGGAAGGGGGAATGCCAGAACTGCGGCGCCGCACGTACTTTAGGCAGTGCGGAGGCCTCTCGCGGTGAAACCTGAGGAAATGCGCTCCTCGGCGTAGGAGCGGCCGAGCCCGACCGGACCGGACTCGACCCCGTCCCGCCCCCGACTGCTACCGCGACCGCGACCGGGTGCGCGTTCCCGGGCCGTCTCCCTCCGCCGGGCCCGCGCCCCCGGCGGGCGCGGCGGGGTCATGGGGCGCGGTGGTGGGCCGCTGTGACGAGGCTGGACTCGAGGCGGCGGGCCACTTCGAGGTGGTCGCCGGTCCAGACGATGCGGACGGCGGTCGCGGTGGCCTGGCCGTGCTCGTCGTGGAGGTCGCGGCGGACCGCCGCGGCGAGGCGGCTGTCCGCCTCGACGTCGTGCGGCAGCGGCTCGGGGACCGGGCGCACGCCGTCCAGGCCGGCTGCGAGGTCGTGGTACCAGCGGGCCACCCGCCCGGCGGACATGAGCAGTTCCGCGCGGGCGGCGGCGCGTTCGCGCTCCGTGTGGTCGTCGCCGGCGCGGCGCCACATGCCGAGGATCGCGTCGGCGGCCAGCCGCAGCCCGACGACGCCGGTGACCAGGGTGGTCATCTCGGCCAGCGGCACCGGCTTGGGGCCGCGCTCCGACAGGTAGCTGCGGAAGGCGTCGTCGAGTCGTCGGGCGGCGGCCGCCGCCTGGCGGCCCTCCTCGATGGGCACGGCGGCCGGGTCGGGGCCCGCGGTGCAGCAGCCCACGGCGTACTCGACCGCGCCGGCGAGGTAGTCCGCGCTGTCCGCGTACGCCTCGGCCATCGCCTTGCCCACCGCGGCGCCGGCGCCGCGCGGCCAGAAGAACAGGCCGACCACCGCGCTGACCGCGCAGCCCAGAGCGATGTCCTCGACCCTGAGCAGCCCGACCTTCCAGCCGCCTGCCTGCCCGATGTTGAACAGGATCACCAGGGTGACGGTGAACGCGGCTTGCCCTGCCGCGAACGACACCGCCGCGGGTGCGATGCCCGCGACCAGGACGGCGATCGGCAGCAGGAACCACAGCAGGGTCTCGTCCTGGCCGATCAGCTGCAGCAGCGCCGCGCCGACGACGGAGCCGACGACGGTGCCGGCGAGTCCGCGGACCGCGTTCTGCCCGGTGTTGAGGGCGTTGGAGCGCAGGACCGACAGCGCGCCGAGCACCACCCAGAACGAGTGCTGCACGCTCGTGACGTCGGCGGCGGCGACCGCGAGGCCGAGTCCTGCGGCGCCGCGGACGCTGTTGTGCAGCCACACCGAGTGCCCGTCGACGTGGGCGGCGGCCCGCTCGCGCGCGGCGGCGAGCGGCGTGGCCAGCCCGCCGGGCTCGCGGCCGAGCAGCCGGTCCACCCAGCCGCGCCGTTCGGCGGCCGCGGCGAGCCTGACGTTGGCGGTTATCTGGAGGACCGCGAACCCCAACTCCTGGGCGCGGAAGGAGTTGTCCAGGGAGCTGAGGAACTCGCCGACCCGCGCGTCCTCGTCCGCGCCGGCGCCCCGGGCGTCCTCGGCGGCCGCCGGGCGGGCGACCGCCAGCCGGGTGGTGGCGTCCTCCTCCATGGCCTCCAGGGACTTGCCCAGGTCGTCCATGGCGGCGGCGATCAGGTCCAGGTCGGCGCGCTCGCCCTCGAGCAGCTCCGCGGCGCGGTCGAGGGCGGCGGCCGCGGCGCGCCGCACGGCGCAGGAGGCGCCGGCGTGGTCGGGGGCCGCCTCGGCCGGTGGGCCGCTCTGCGCCACGATGGCGCTCAGCCAGGTGAGTTCGTCGACGAGCCGGACCATCGCGCGGGCGCCGGTGGACAGCCCGGTCGGGCGGTAGGGCGTCCGGTCGAAGGCGCGGCACAGTTGCGCGGCAGCATCGGCCGCGCGGTCGGCGGCGGCCGCGCAGGCGGTCGCGCTGGGTCCGTCGGGGCCGAGCAGGCGGGCGGCGTCGGTGCGCAGCCGGTCGGCGACCGCGCGGCACACCGCGGCGGCGGGCGCGGCCAGCGGGTCGCGCGACGGGCGCGGCCACAGGAAGAGCACGGCGAGGGTGGAGGCGCCGGCCGCCAGGCCGGCTCCCGCGAGCCGGTCGGACACCGCGGACATCGGCGCGGAGAGCGTCACCGGCAGGATGAACGCGAGCAGCAGTGCGGTGGTCGCCCCGGCCAGCACCGAGCTGACGATCCCGGCGAAGAGCACCGCGAAGCCGACGACGACCATGGTGGCGACGCCGAGCCAGGTCACGGACGACACTGCGGTGCCCAGGCAGATGAGCACCGCCCAGGCCACCGCGAGCGCCACGTGGGCGCGCAGCTTCTGCGACCTCGGTCCGGTGAAGTCGACGAGCAGCAGCATGGCGAACGCGCCGAAGGCGGCGAAGGTCGCCATCGCGGGCGAGCCGATCACCTTGCTGCACAGGGCGAAGAGCGCGGGCATCACGATCGCGCCGCGTCCTGCCCTGCGGGTCGCGGCCAGCCCGGGATCCCGGGCGCGCAGCCACGCCAGGACGGCGCGGCCGCCGCGCACGACCGGGTTGCGGGTGCCCGTCGGGGTCTGCATGGGTGCTCCTCGGGTGGACGCGGCGGGTTGCTCCGCAAGGCGGTTCGGGTGGGCGGGTCGGGTGGGCGCGACTGGACGGCGGTCCCCCGGGCAGGGCACCGGTCGCAGTATCGCCCCTGGGGATCTTCGCGGTCCTGGCTTCCCATTCTGCGCCGGGGCGCTGACAGCGCGCTCGGCAGCGGGCCGAAAAAGTCCCGGGGCCGCGAACCCGTGGTTCGCGGCCCCGGGCAGGAGTGCCCTCCGGTTACCGCAGCGCGTACGCGCGGATCACGGTCTGGCTGACCGCGTTGCCCGCGTCGTCGTGTGCGGTGGCGCGCAGCGACACGAAGGACGCCGAGTGCGGCGCCTTCACCGTGGTCGTCCAGACGCCGCCGCGGTCGCGGTGCAGGGCCGCGGGCGTCCAGTGGGCCCCGTCGTCGTACGACAGTTGCAGCCCGGCGCCGTCGATCCGGCCGGCGCCGGTGACCCCGGCCAGGTGGGACGCGGTCAGGGTGAACGCGCTCGTCCTGGCCGCGGCGCCGGCCATGTCGGTGGCCACGCCGTAGTCGAGCTGGATCAGCGGGAGGGTCGCATAGCCGTCGCCGGAGGTGAAGTCCCATTCCGTGCGGGTGGCAGGCGACGTCGCGAGCACGCCGCTCTGGCTGGTCTCGGCGATGAGGCGGTACGGCAGCGGGTCGCCGCTCGGCGCGGTCGCCCCCAACTGCTGGTAGACGGTCGATCCGAGGTCGGTGTCCGCCTGGCGCAGGGTCACCGTCTCGTGCAGGTCGTCGGTGTCGCCCCACAGGTTCTGGTCGAAGCCGTCGTGGCCGGAGCCCGAGTCACCCCAGCCGGGGACGTTGAGGACGAAGTAGTCGCCCTGCCGGTTGGGCAGCGACTGGCTCTCGTTGAGCCGCGGGTGGAAGACCGGCAGGAACCAGTCTCCCGCAGCGCGCGAGCCCGCCGCGGGGTGGGTGATCAGCGAGCGCTCCTGGACCACCGGGTTGTCGGACTCCTCGTACCAGCCGAAGGTGCCGCCGCCCGGGGTGAGCCAGTCGGTGCGGGTCGCGCCCAGCCCCTGGGAGGTCTGGTAGCCGACGCCGTAGCGGTCGAAGTCCTGCATGTCGTAACGGCCGTTGTCGCCGCTCTGGCCCTTGGCGCCGGCGAACCGTGCGTCGACCCGGGCCAGTTCGCCGCTCCGCGGCCGGTAGGTGAGGTCGGTGGCCGGGACGGCGCCGTCGTGCCGCTCGACCAGGTCGTAGACGTACGGCGAGACCGGCGTCGACGTCAGGTCGAGGGTGGTGCCCGGCCGGGCGGCCGCGGCGATCAGTGCGGCGCCCTCGGCCGGCTGGAGGGTGGCCACCTCGATCGGGGTGGCCGTCTCGAAGTCGGCCTGTCCGTACCAGGTGTTGAGGCGGCCGGGGCCGTCGCCGACGACCAGCAGGAGTTTCGCGCCCGCCGCGACGGCGGCCGCCGCCTGCGCGCTGTCGGTCGCGGACTGGTCGGCCGGGTCGGCCTGCCGGTCGTAGCGGACGACGACCGCCTTGCCGCGGACGTCATGTCCCTTGTAGTCGGCGGGTGTTCCCCGTCCGGCGGAGACGACGGCGAGGCGGCCGCGGCCGGCGGGCAGCGGCGTGGCGCCCGGCTGGACGAGCAGCCCCGGCAGCCCGACGTCCTTGCGGTGCGGGCCGGTCGGCTTCGCGGTCGCGGTCAGCACCGGGGCGGTCTTCCGCCACCGGGTGTCGAACTGGAAGGCGCCGCTGGTCACCCGTGCGGTGCTCTGCGCCCACACGCTGGTGTAGGCGGCGGGCAGCAGGAAGTTCTCGTTGAAGGAGGCGCCGCCGGCGACGCGGTTCCACTCCACCCGGGTCAGCTGGTCCTGGGCGGGCTGCGGGGCCACCGACGCGACCCGGTGGGCGCGGCGGGCGTCGAGGTCGGCGTCGCGGTCGCGGTCCAGGGTGATCTGCGGGACGGACAGCACGCCGAGGCCGAGGTCGTCGGGGCCCGCCGCGCCGGGCAGGTCGGCGTACATCAGCACCGAGTACTCGCCCTTGGGCAGCCGCAGGGTCAGCTCGCCGCTGTCCGGGACCTGGACCTGGAGGGGCACGTCGTCGCCGGTGCGCTCGATCACCGCGACGCCGCCGATGGGCGCGCCCGCCCGGTCGGCGGTCCTGACGGTGAGGTTGTACCGCTCGTCCTCGCGATCCAGGCCGATCAGCGTGTGCGCGAGCACCGCGCCGCCGGGTCCTGTCGCCTCGACCTGTCCCGCGGTGGCGCCGTAGGGAGCCGCGCCGGGGTCGCCGGTGACGGTGACCGAGGCGGCCCCGCGGGCGGGCACGGTCACGCTCGGCGCGGACAGGGTGAAGGCGCCGGAGGCGTCGGTCCCGTCGGGGCCGGCCGCGGTGGCCTTCAGGGCGAGGGTGACCGCGGAGTCGCCGGTGTTGGTGTAGGTGACGGTCCTGACCGCCGGGGTGTCGCCGGTGTGCGGCCAGGCGTAGTAGCCCGACCAGGCCGTCGCGGTGGCGTGCACCGCGCCGAGGGCGGCGGCCGGCGCGTCCAGCCGGCCGCTGCCGCCCTGCGTGACCGGGATGTCAGGGGTCGCGCGGGCGGTGCTGACGAGCGCGTCCTTGATCTGCTGCCCGGTCCAGTCGGGGTGGCGCTGCGCGACCAGGGCGGCGGCGCCCGCCACGTGCGGGGTCGCCATGGAGGTGCCGCTCATGGTCAGGTAGGAGCCGGTGCCCTCGGGTGAGAACTGCGAGCGCGCGGCGAGGATGTCCACGCCCGGCGCGGTGAGTTCGGGCTTGAGCGCGCCGTCGGGGTAGCGCGGGCCCCAGCTGGAGAAGTACGCGAGCTGGTCCGCGGAGTCGACCGCGCCGACGGTGAGCGCCGCGTCGGCCGCGCCGGGCGCGCCGATGCCGCCGGAACCCGAGTTGCCCGCGGCGATGACGAACAGCGCGCCGGTGGCGGCGCTCAGGTCGTCGACCGCCTGGCTCATCGGGTCGGTGCCGTCGCTGGTCTCGGCGGTGCCCAGGCTCATGCTGACGACCTTGGCGTGCTCGGTCTGCGCGGCCCACTGCATGCCGGCGATGATCCACGACTCGTCGCCGTAGCCGCTGTCGTCGAGGACCTTGCCGATGAGCAGGTGCGCGCCGGGCGCGACGCCCTTCTCCTTGCCGCCGGAGGCGGCGCCGGTGCCCGCGACGGTGGAGGCGGTGTGGGTGCCGTGGCCGTTGCGGTCGGTGGTGTCCTGGCCCGGCACGAAGCTCTGCGAGGCGGCGATCCGGCCGCCGAAGTCGGGGTGCTCGGCGTCGACGCCGGTGTCCAGCACCGCGACGTCGACGCCCGTGCCGTCGGCGCCGGCCTTCCACACGTCGGGGGCGCCGATCTGCGCGGTGCTGTCGGCCAGGGTCGCCTTGACCTTGCCGTCCAGCCAGACGTGGCTGACGCCGCCGCCGAAGACCGGTGCGGCGTCCGGTGTCCCGGCGCCGGTCCGCGCGGTGCGGGTGGCGCCGGAGGCGGCGCCCGAAGTGACACCGGAGGCGGCGTCGCGGGCCGCGGAGGCGGACTGCGCCCGGCCGAGCGATCCGGCCGGTGTCAGGTCCTGCCAGAGCTGCGCGGTCCGGGTGCGGGCGGCGTTCACGGCCGCGCCGTGCACGGCCGGCAGGTCGCGCCGTGCGGTCAGCCCCCGGAGGGCCGGCGCGGCGCCGCGCGCACGGGCGTCTCCGTACTGCACGATCAGCGGCAGGGCGGTGGTGTGCGCGTCGTCGTAGCCGTCGGCTATCAGCCGCGTGACGTCGAACAGCCGCGGGTCGAGGACGCCCGCCGCCACGTACGGCAGCGCCTCGGAGGGGTAGACGTAGAGGTCCTTGCCGACAGTCTCGGTCCGCACGCCGCCGGTGAGGTTCCCCGGCCGGGTGACGGTGGCGGCCGACCTGCCGTCCGCGAGCGGGGTGACGGTCACCCGGTCGCCGGTGACGAGGGTGACGGTGCGGGCGGCCGGCGCCGCGCCGGTGGCGGTGCGGGCGGCGCCGGCCGCGGCCGGGACGGTGGCGGGGGCGCCGGCGGCGGCCGCCTGGTCGGCGTGGGCGGTCGCCGGGGTGGCCGCGATCGCCGCGAGGACGGCGCCGATGGCGGTGAGCATGTGTCTGCGCCGCGTGGGAGATGGCAAGTTGTGCCCTCCGGGTCGGTACGGGGTGCGTACGGGACAGTGGGTGCTGCACATTCTTTGGGCCCGGGGGCGGCGACTGAACCCTTTGCCGTGACGGTTCCCCGCCATGGCGGAGATCTGCCGCGCGCCGCGCGTCCGCGCCGGTGGGGCGGCCGATAGCGTGCGACGGCGGCCCGCCCCGCGGTACCGGAGCGCGCCCGCGGGACCGCGCCGGGCGCACCGCTTTCCGCGGGTGCATCCGCCGTTCGCCGGCGGGACACGCAAGCAGGCGAGGATGTCGCACGACCGTGCCCCCCACTCACCCGTCGCCCCCGGGAGACCACGCTCATGTCACCTGTCACCCGCCGTACCTTCCTCGGCTCCGCCGTCGCGGCAGGCGCCGCCCTCGGCCTGGAGGCGCTGCCGGGCTCCACCGGCGCCGCGCAGGCCGCGACCACCGGGACGATCGCGGACGTCCGCCACGTGGTGGTGCTGATGCAGGAGAACCGCAGCTTCGACCACTACTTCGGAACGCTGAAGGGCGTACGCGGCTTCGCCGACCGCAGCGGCATCCAACTGCCCGGCGGCTACAGCGTGTTCAACCAGCCGAACGGCGCCGGCCGGCAGTACCCCTGGCAGTTCAGCGCGACGAAGCCGGCCGGCGGCGCCGACCCGGAGCGGCTCGCGCAGTGCAACGGAGACCTGGCGCACTCCTGGAGCGACCAGCACGCGGCCTGGAACGGCGGAAGGATGGACTCCTGGGTGGCCGCCAAGGGGAACGTGCGCACCCTCGGCCACCTCACCCGCGACGACATCCCGTTCCACTACGCGCTCGCCGACAACTGGACGATCTGCGACGCCTACTTCTGCTCGATCCTCAGCGCCACCGGCCCCAACCGCACCTATCTGTGGAGCGGGATGATCGACCCGGCGGGCACCGCGGGCGGCCCGGCGTACAACGGCGGCGACGAGTCGGGGCTGCGCTGGCAGACCTACGCCGAGTCGCTGGAGGCGGCCGGCGTCAGCTGGAAGGTCTACCAGAACGCGGCGGACAACTTCGGCGACAACGGCCTCGCGTACTTCCGGCAGTTCAGCTCCGCGCCCGCGGGCAGCGCGCTCGCCGTCAAGGGCATGGGGTCGGTGCCGAAGGTCACCGGCCGCACCCCGGACGACATCGCCGCGGCGATCCGCGCCGACGCCCTGGCCGGCACGCTGCCGCAGGTGTCGTGGGTCGTCTCCGACGAGGGCTCCTCGGAACACCCGTACGCCACGCCCCGGGACGGCGCGCACTTCGTGCACATGGTCATCGACGCCCTCGCGGCCGACCCCGCCGTGCGCGACTCCACCGTGCTGTTCCTCAACTACGACGAGAACGACGGCTTCTTCGACCACGTGCCGCCGCCGGCCGCCCCGGCCGGCACCGCGGGCGAGTTCTACGGCGGCGTCAACATCGGGCTGGGCGTGCGGGTCCCGCTGATCGCCGTCTCGCCCTGGACGCGCGGCGGCTGGGTGCACTCCGAGGTCTCCGACCACACGTCGGTGCTGCGCTTCCTCGAACGCTGGACCACCGCCATCGGCAAGCCTGCCGGCTGCCCGAACATCTCGGCGTGGCGGCGCGGCGTGTGTGGCGACCTGACCGGCATGTTCGACTTCGCCCACCCGGTGTACGGGCTTCCGTCGCTGCCCGACACCGGCGCCGTCATCGGCGAGTCGAGCTGCACCCTGCTGCCGAACCCCGCGCCGGTCGACAACCGGCTCCCGCAGCAGGAGCCCGGCACCCGCCCGGCGCGCGCGCTGCCGTACCAGCCGAACGCCGGCCTCGGCCCGTTCACGTTCGGTTCCGGCGGGCAGATCCTCGCCGGGATCGCGATGGCCAACCAGGGCGCGCCCGCCACCTCGGCCTGCCATCTGGCCGTCTACGCCAACGCGCACCGCACCGGCGGCCCGTGGCAGTACACGCTGGGCGCGGGCGGCGCGGCGGGCGACACCTTCAACTGCGGTACCGGCTACGGGGCCGGCCTCTACGACCTGTCGGTGGTCGGTCCCAACCGCTTCCTGCGGCGTTTCACCGGCGACGCCACCAAGGCCGGCAAGGACCTCACGGTGACCGCCTCGTACGCGAACGCACCCGACACCGGGCAGCTCGCCGTGTGGTTCAAGCTCGCCAACGCCGGGGCGTCCCCGGTGACGTTCACCATCGCCGCCGCCGACTACCGGACCGACGGCCCCTGGGTGTACACCGTGAAGCCGGGGTCGAGCACCTCGGACTACTTCAACGCGGTGGCGTACAGCGGCGGCTGGTACGACTTCACCGTCACCGCGAGCAGCGACGGCACCTGGTCGCAGCGGTTCACCGGCCATCTGGAGACCGGCCGGGCGAGCGTCAGCGGCTGACCACCGCACCGGTGCGGTACCGGCCGGACGGTCGTCACGCGCCGATCGTCGGGCGGGGGCGGCGGGCCGGGGTGCGGAGCATGACGGTGGCCTGGGCGGCGGCCGTGGCGGGGCGGCTGGGGCGGCGCAGATGGCGTTCCAGGCGCGGGACGCCGAGGCCGGCGAGGCGGATCTCGGGCGCTCCGTGGCGGCAGGCGATGACGAGTTCACCGGCGAGGGTGTAGTCGACGCCGTCCACGTCCGCCCAGCGGGCCTCACGGGTCCACCACAGGGACGTCAGCCGCAGCCCCTCGGCGTCGGCGGTGAGCCGCCAGATCCCGAGCCTGCGGCATGCCTCCAGCAGATACCAGCAGGCCAGACAGAGGGCGCCGCGGTAGAACCACCGCTCGGTGCCGCCGAACAGCACGAGGAACAGGGCCAGTCCACCGATCGCGAGCAGCGCGGCCATGAGACGCGCGAGCGGGCCGGCACGCCAGTGCACCGGCCCCGCGGTGACGGGCTCGGCGGCCGACTCCGCCCGCACCCGGGCTTCGGCCGCCGCGAGGTGCGCGAGCATCCGCGGGTGCGGCGCGGCGTCGCCGTCGGACGGCTGGGCCGGGACGGTACGCGCGCCGAAGGGGGTGCGGGGCATCGCCCAGGAGGCGCCCCCGCGCACCACCGAGATGCTCGCCTCCGCGGTCCACGCCCCGGACTCCCCCGCGCCGGAGACGGTCGCCAGCACCGCCTCCCCGCCCTCGCGCGGCGCTCCGTACAGGTATGCCTGACGCAGCGTCATGAAGCTTTCGGAGGAGCCGCGTGGCAGATAGTGGAGGGTGGGCAGCCGGCCCTGCGGGTCGTCGGCGGCGAATATCTCGGTGCGGGCGTGCACGCGTTGGGCCTGCACCCGCAGCACCGGCACCGGGCCGCGGCGCAGCGCGTACGTCCTGCGGCGGGTCAGCACCCCCGAGGCGACGAGGGTCACGCCGAGCCCGGCGACCGCGAGTCCGAGCAACTGCGCCCCGGTGCGGTTCCCGTGGGGCTCCGCGGCCAGCCGCACCCAGTCGCCGTCGACCAGCAGCGGCACGCGGGCGCCCACGCGGAGCTTGGCGACGGTGTCGACGGGACGCTGCGACCCGTCCGGCAGCCGTACGGTCGCCACGTACGCGTCCGGGTCGTACGCGTCGACGACTCCGGTGCGGTGGGCGGCCCTCGCCGCGGTACGGTCGTCGGCGCGATCGGCGCGGACCACGCCGATCAGGAGCGCGGCGCCGCCGCAGCAGACCAGCACGCCGCCGGCGTACCGCACGAACCCCCGGCGCCACGGGTGGAAGTGCGCCGGGCGCGGCGCGACCGCGGTCATGCCGCCCGCGGCGTCGAGGGCGAGCAGCCGCTGGCGCCGCCGCACCCACAACCGCGCGACGGCCGCCGCCCCGCTCCACACGACGCCCGCGACGAGGACGGCGTCTGCGGCCTTCTCCCCCGCGCCGCCCTCCCAGCCGCTCGGCTGCGCCATCCACAGCAGCAGCACCGGCGCGGACACGACGGTGAGTTCGGGCAGCAGGAACACCCACAGCAGGTGCGGCAGGAAGAGCATCGTGCCGGCGGTGTCCAGCCAGCGCGCCCCGCAGGGCGCGGACGCCGTGCACACCGGGTCCGGCGCGGAGGACGTGACCACCGCCAGCGCCACGACCAGCGCGACCGCGGGCCCCACCGGCCGCGCCCACCACGCCGGACGCACCCCGGCCCACCGCGCGGCGTCCGCGGACAGCCAGGGACGCGCGCGCACTTGCGAGTACGGTGTCGAACTCGTCGTCACCCGCGCATTATGCGGTGACCGGACCCACCGCGGCGAGCCCTACCGCCCTCCGGGCCGGATGCCCCCCTCCGCCGCCTTCCCCGCCACGTCCCCGCCCCTCCCCGGTCCGACGCCCCCGACCGCCCGCGCAGCGGCGCGGGTCAACCCGTCGACGCAACCGGCCGCCTGGGCGGGCGGGGTGTCCGCGGGCCCGCGGAAGGGACGGCCGCTACCCGGCCGACGGGTCGGGCCCCGGCTCGTCGCCCCGCGGGGCGTCCGCGGCTTCGATCTCGCGCTCGGCGTCGTCGGGGCGCGCGATCTCGTCGGGGCGCTCGCGCCCCTCGATCTCGATGCGGGCGCCGTCGGCGGCGCCGTGCTCGCCGGCGGACCGGGACTCGTCGGCGGACCGGGACTCGTCGGCGACGAAGTCGGTGATGGCGCGGGCGCTGTCGAGGAACTGGGCCGGGAAGACGATCGTGCTGTTCTTCTCCGCGGCGATCTCGGAGAGGATCTGCAGGTTCCGCAGTTGGAGGGCGATGGGGTGGTCGCTGATGACGTCGGCCGCGTCGGCCAGGCGGCCCACGCTGAGCGCCTCGCCCTCGGCGGCGATGATCTTCGCGCGCTTCTCCCGTTCCGCCTCCGCCTGCCGGGCCATCGCCCGCTGCATGCTGGGCGGCAGTTCGATGTCCTTGAGCTCCACCAGGAACACCTGGACGCCCCACTGCTGGGTGATCCCGTCGAGGATCTCGCGGATCGCCAGGTTGAGCGTCTGGGTGTCGGTGAGCACCTGGTCGAGCAGCGAGCGCCCGACGATGTTGCGGACCGTGGTCTGGGCGATCTGCCGCACCGCGTCGGAGACGTTCTCGATCTCCACGATCGACTTCACCGCGTCCACCCGCCGGAAGTAGGCGACGGCGGCGACGCCGATGGAGACGTTGTCCTGCGTGATCACCTGCTGGCCGGGCACCGGCATGGTGACCGTGCGCAGGCTGACCTTCGACATCCGGTCGGCCAGCGGGATCATGAAGCGGAAGCCCGGTTTGCGGACGGCGCGCAGCCGGCCCAGGCGGAACACCACCCCGCGCTCGTACTGACGGACGACGGCGACTCCCAGGCTTGCCATGGCACGGCCTCCTCCTGCTGCTGCGGCCTCCCGCACGGCCCCCGCCCCTCCAGCATCGCTCGCCGCGCGCGACGGCGGACACCCGCGACCCCAGGGTCACCGACCGGACACGGTCGGCGACGATCCCGCGCCCCGGTTCCTACGGCGGCGGTCAGCCGGGCCGGCGGCCGGGGACGACGAGCCCGTACTCGTAGGCGAGGACGATGGCCTGCGCCCGGTCGCGGGCGCCGAGCTTCGTCAGCACCCGGCTGACGTGCGTCTTCACCGTCTCGGCGCTGACGACGAGGCGCTCGGCGATCTCGGCGTTGGACAGGCCCTCGGCCACGAGCCGCAGCGTCTCGGTCTCGCGGGGGGTCAGCGCGCCGAGCGGCGTCGGCAGGCCCGGCACCGGCGGTCTCACCCTGACGAACTGGCCGATCAGCCGCCGGGTGACGGTCGGCGCGAGCAGCGCCTCGCCCGCGGCCACCACCCGTACCGCGTCGAAGAGGCGCTCGGCGGCCATGTCCTTGAGCAGGAATCCGCTGGCTCCGGCGGCCAGCGCGTCGTACACGTGCTCGTCGAGGTCGAAGGTGGTGAGCATGACGATCCGCGGACCGGCCGGACGCTCAGAACCCGCCGGACGCGGCGCCAGGCGCCCGGCGGCGGCCGTGATGCGCCGGGTCGCCTCGATTCCGTCGAGCACCGGCATCCGCACGTCCATCAGGACGAGGTCGGGGCGCAGCGCCTCGCACAGCCGCACCGCGGCCGAGCCGTCGGACGCGCTGCCGACCACGTCGAAGTCGGTCTGGGTGGCGAGCAGCGCCGCGAACCCCGCTCGTACGGCGTCCTGGTCGTCGACCACGACGATCCGCACCGGCCGCGGCGCGCGGTCGCCACACGCGTCCTCGCCGCCGCTGCCGCCGTTCACACCACTCCCGCCGACGCCGGCAGCCGCGCCTCGACCAGGAACCCGGTCGCCGGGCCGGGCCCCGCGCGCAACGTGCCGCCCGCCATGGCGGCGCGCTCCCGCATGCCGAGCAGCCCGTGGCCGTGGCCGTGGCCATCGCCCATCCCGCCGCGAGCTGCCGCGACGCCCGTACGCGCACCGGCCGTACGCACATCGGCCGCACGTACGCCGGCGGTACGAGCACCTCCGGCGTACGTGCCGGCGGCCGCGCCGCCGCTGCTGTCGCGGACCGCGACCCGCAGGGCCTCCTCGCCGTATCCCAGCTCGACGTCGACCGGCGCGCCCGGTGCGTGGCGGCGGGCGTTGGTGAGGGCTTCCTGGACGATGCGGTAGGCGGCCAGCTCGACGCCGGGGCCGAGCGGCCTGACCCGGCCGCTGACGGTGAGCCGGACGACCGCGCCGGAGGCCTCGCGCGCCTGGTCGACCAGGGCGAGCAGCTGGTCGAGGCCGGGCTGCGGGCTGCGGTCCGCCGCCGGCGGCGCGGTTCCGGCGGCGGCAGGACCGGGCGCCGCCGCGGGCGCCGCGTCCTCCCGCAGCACGCCGAGCAGCCTGCGCATCTCGGTGAGCGCCTGCCGGGCGGTCGCGCCGATGGCCAGCAGGCGGTCGGCGCCTTCGGGCGGCAGCCCGGGAGTGGTCAGCCGGGCGGTTTCGGCCTGGACCGAGAGCGAGCTGATGTGGTGGGCGACGATATCGTGCAACTCACGTGCGATACGGGCTCGTTCGCCGCGGACCGCGTGCTGGAGCAAGGTGTCGGCGTAGGCCCAGCCGGCCTCGGTGCGGGCGGCCGCCTCCGCGTGGGCCCGGCGTGCGACGCCCAGCGACAGCGCCGCGGCGGCGAGCGCGAGGAGCGCCACCCCGAGCGGCTTGCCGCCGGGAAGGCCCGCGGTCGCGCCGACCGCGTCGACCACGAACGGCGCCGCGAACAGCACCGCCACCCAGGGCCGGGACCGCAGCCCCACCAGGTGGATCAGCACGGCGAGCGCGACCAGCCCGGCGGCCGTGGGCAGCACGCCGCTGAGCGGGCCGAGCAGTACGGCGGCGGTGACGGCGGCAGCGACAGCGGTCAGCTGGGTCCGCGCGAAGGCCACCGGCACGGTCGCGCCGAGGCTGAGCAGCAGCGCGGTCGCCGTCGGCGTGGAGCCGTCGGCGAAGGAGTGCCGGCCCACCGACACCGCGCTCTGCAACAGCCCCGCGGTGGCCAGGGTGGCCGCCGCGACCAGCGGCAGGTCCGGTGCGGCGGCGCACCGGCGCACTCTGCTCGCCCACGGCCCGCCCGGTGGATTCGACCACGTCATCGCGCCAGTATCCGGTGGCCGCGGCCGCCGCCGCATCCCCCGCGCGGGGGACCGGGCCGGGCCGGAAGACTCCCCGTGCGCGGGACGGCAGCCGGTGCGGCGTTCACTAGCGTCCGGGGCATGACGGAAATGACGATCGCGGTCAGCGGTCTGAGCAAGCGGTACGGGCGGACGCCGGCGGTGGACGCACTGTCGTTCACCGTGCGGCCCGGCCGGGTGACGGGCTTCGTCGGACCGAACGGCGCGGGCAAGTCGACGACGATGCGGATGATGATGGGTCTGGACGCGCCCGATGCGGGCACCGCGCTCATCGGCGGGCTGCCGTACCGCGAACTGCCCGATCCGCTCAGGGTGGTGGGGGCGCTGCTGGACGCGGAGGCGGTGCACCCGGGCCGCCGCGCTCGGGCCCATCTGCTCTGGCAGGCGCGGTACAACGGTCTGCCGGTGCGGCGGGTCGACGAGGTGCTCGAACAGGTCGGGCTGGACCCCGCGGCCCGCCGCCGCGCGGGCGGTTTCTCGCTCGGCATGCGGCAGCGCCTGGGGATCGCGGGCGCGCTGCTGGGCGATCCGCAGGTGCTGATCCTGGACGAGCCGGTGAACGGCCTCGATCCGGAGGGCATCCGGTGGATCCGCGGGCTGCTGCGCTCGCTCGCCGCCGAGGGCCGCACGGTGCTGGTCTCCAGTCATCTCATGGGCGAACTCCAGGACACCGCGGACCACTTGATCGTGATCGGTCGCGGCCGGCTGCTCGCCGACACCGAGGTGGACGAACTGCTCGCCGCGGCCTCGGACGACCGTGTCGAACTGCGCACCGCGCACCGCGCGGAGGCCATGGCGGTGCTGGCGGCGGAGGGCGGGACGGTGTCGGTGCTCGGTCCCGACGCGCTGACCGTGACCGGACTCGGCGCGGAGCGGATCGCCGCGGAACTCGCCTCGCACGCGGTGCCGTTCGCCCATCTGGCGCCGCACCGCGCCTCGCTGGAGGAGGCCTACCTGGATCTGACGCGCGAGGCGGCGGACTACCGGGCGCACGATCCGGCGGCGGCACCAGCGGCAGCGGCCTCCGGCTCGGGCTCGGGCTCGGGCTCGGGCTCCGACTCCGCAGAGGAGAAGGGGCGATGAGCACTTCCCTGCTGCGCGCGGTGCGCGCCGAGTGGACCAAGCTGCGGTCGGTGCGCAGCACCGGGGTGGCGCTGCTCGCGACGATCGCGCTGACCGTGCTGATCGGGCTGCTCACCGCGGAGGGCGGCCACACCAGTTACGGCGGTCCGCCGGTCGTCGACTCCTTCGCCTTCGTGCACCGGCCGCTGGCCGGGGACGGCACGGTGACCACGAAGGTGGCCGCGCAGTCCGATTCCGGGCCGTGGGCCAAGGCGGGCGTGATGCTGAAGTCGGGGACCGGCGGTGTGTCCCCCGAGGTCGCGCTGATGGTGACGCCAGGTCACGGCATACGGATGCAGGTGGACGGCAAGCGGGAGCTGACCTGGCCCGACGGCGGCGCGGCGCCGTACTGGCTGCGGCTGACCAGGAGCGCGCACCGGGTGACGGGGGCGGTCTCGGCGGACGGGCGCGCCTGGCGGACGGTGGGGACGGTCACCGACGGCGGGCTGCCCGCGACCTGCGAGGCGGGCGTCTTCGTGGCGTCGCCCGACGTGGCGACCTCGCACTGGGCGGGGCCCGGCAAGGTGGTGGGCGCTGCCCGGCGGACGACGGGGCGGGCCGTCTTCGAGCACCTCACCGCCGGTGCCGCCGCGGGCGTCGATGCCGCCGATGCCGGTGCGGGCGGTGCGGCGACGGGGACGTCCTCCGGGGCGCAAGCGGCAGACGGGGGCTGGCAGTTGACGGACGTCGCGCAGCCCGACCTCCCCGCGGGCCCGCTCTCGAACCGGCCGCAGACGCCCGGCACCGTGCACGCGGGGGGCGGCGCGCTGACGGTCACCGGCAGCGGCGACCTCGGCAGTCTCGGCGTCGGCGGCATCGGCACGGAGGCTCTGGACGACACGATCGCCTCGGCGCTGAGCGGTGTCGAGATCGCGCTGTTCGCGGTGATCGCGCTCGGCGTGCTGGCGGTGACCTCGGAGTACCGGACGCGGACGATCCGCACCACCTTCACCGTATGCCCGCGGCGCGGCCGGGTGCTGGCCGCGAAGGCCGTGGTGCTGGCGGCCGGGGTCTTCGCGGCCGGGCTGGTCGCCTGTGCGGTGTCCTTCGTGGTGGCGAGCCCGGTGCAGCGCCGCAACGGGTACGGACCGCCGCTGTTCCCCGAACGGTCGCTGGCCGATCCGCTGGTGCTGCGCGCGGTGGTGGGCACCGCCGGGTTCCTCGCGCTGGTCGCGCTGCTCAGTCTGGGCGTGGGGGTGCTGGTGCGGCGCACCGCGGGCGCGGTGATCCTGCTGTTCACGCTGCTGGTCGTGATCCCGCTGGTCGCCTCGATCACCTCGGTGGGCGCCGGCCTGTGGGTGGGCCGGCTGACGCCCGTCGCGGGGGCCGCGATCCGCCAGACCCGGCCGATGTTCCAGGACGCGACCGGCCCGTGGTCCGGGCTGGCGGTGCTGGCCGGGTACACGGCGGCGACGCTCGGCGCGGCCTTCTGGGTGCAGCGGCGGCGGGACGCGTGAGGACGCGCCACGCCCGGCGGGCGCTGCACGCGGAGTGGACGAAACTGGTCACCGTGCCGGGGCAGTTGTGGCTGGCGGTGGCGGTCGCCGGGCTGATGACCGGGGTGGGCGTCCTGGTCGGCGCGGTGCAGCGCGCTCCGAACTGCCCGGTCGCGGCGGCGTGTCCGGCGCCGGACACCACCGCGCTCGCCCTGTCGGGGGTGTACGTCGCCCAACTCGCCGCGATCATGATGGGGGTGGCACTGGTGGCGTCGGAGTACCAGCCGCGGGTGATCCTGCTGACGCTGGCGGCGTGTCCCCGGCGCGGCGCCGTCTTCGCCGCGAAGTCGGCGGTGGGCACCGCCACGGTGTGCGCCGCGGGGGCGGCCGGAGTGGCCGGGGCGCTGGCGGCGGGTGGCGCGCTGCTCGGAGTCCGGGGCCTGGACACGGCGTCGTTCGGTGACCCGGCGCTCCAACGGGCGGCCGCCGGAACCCTGTTGTACCTGCTGCTGGTGGGCCTGCTGGCCGCCGGGCTGGCCTGGGCGCTGCGCCATCAGGCAGCCGCCGCGGGGTCCACGGCGGCGCTGCTGTACGGGCCGTATCTGATCTCCAGGATCGTCCCGATGCCCCCGCACACGCTGCACGCGGTGCAGGACCTCTCCCCCATGACGGCGGGGCTCGCGGTGCAGTCGGCGGCGTCCGGCGCGGGGACGGCGCCGCTCGGACCGTGGGCGGGGCTCGGTGTCCTCGCCCTCTACACGGGTGCCTCGCTCGCGCTGGGTCGCGTACTGCTGGAGTACCGCGACTGCTGAGGAGTACGCCGCGCGGCCGGTTCGGGGCGCCGGCGGTCCGACGCCGGCAGCGCGCCGGCAGCACGCCGGCCGCCGGTCGTCCACGGGGCGCCCGCGCCCGCGCGGACGCGGGCGAGCCGCGCGTGTAAACCTCGGTTGACAGACTCCGACTGTCAATGTAAGTTGACAGATGTGACTGAAGCGACCGCCCTCGCCGCACGGGCGGGCGACAACGACCCCCGGGTGGGCCTGCGGGCCGTGGCCGCTCTGCGGCGGCTCCTGGACCAGTTGGAGTCCGTACAGGTGCGCAACGCGCGCAATCAGAACTGGTCGTGGCAGGAAATCGCCGACGACCTCGGAGTCAGCAGGCAGGCAGTGCACAAGAAGCACGGGAGGCATTGATGTTCCAGAAGCTGACAGGGAGCGCCCGGTCCGTGCTGCGGGCCGCGATGGAGCGCTCCGAGCAGGCCGGCGCCCCGGGCATCAGGACCGAGGACCTGCTGCTGCCGCTCTTCGACCGTCCCGACATCGCGGCCGGCGCGGCGCTGGCGACGCTGGGACTGGCCGAGCGCCGCGCGTCGGTGGAGCAGGCGCTGGCCGACGCCGCACGCCGCGGCGGCCTCTCGCAGACCGACGCGGAGGCGCTCGCGGGCATCGGGATCGACCTGGCGGAGGTGCTCGGCCAGGCGGAACGGGCGCACGGCGAAGGCGCGTTGGCGGTCGGCGACGCCACCAGGGACCGGTGGCGGCCGGAGTACCGGGCGTTCTCCGAGGGCGCGAAGAAGGTGCTGGAGCGGGCGCTGCGGGAGGCCGTGGAGAACGGCGGCAAGCAGATCGGCGACCAGCACCTGCTGCTGGCGCTCGCCACGCCGCCCGGCGTGGTGGCCGACGTGCTCGCCGAGCACGGCGCCACCTCCACCGAGATCCGCCGGGCGCTCGCCCGGCGCCCCGCCGCCTGAGGCCGGTCGCCGCCCGCCGCGGGCGTCAGCCGCGGGCGCCGTCGCCCGCGTCGGGCGGCGGGGCAGGCGAAGGCGTGGGGGCGGCCACGGGGACAGGGGCGGGCGGGAGCGGCAGCGGATAGCGCACGAAGAGCACGGCCTCCACATCGCCGTGCGGCGCGCTGTAGAGGTGCGGGACGTCGGCGCGCCAGTGCGCGGACGCTCCGGGGCCGGCGGTCTGCGGGCGGTCGGGGTCGCCGACCACGGCCGTCCCGCCGAGCACCGTCAACTGCTCCTCGGTACCCGGGATATGGGCCGCGGACTGCTGGCGGGCGCCGGACCTGATCCGAATCCGGAAGACGTCGGTGACCGAGTCGGCGTCCTCGAAGCGCTCGGCGAGCACCGCGGTGACCGCCGCGCCGGAGATGCCCTCCCGCTCGGCCCCGGGGGCGTGCGCCGCGCCGTCCGGACCCGCGGCGGCGTGCGGGTCGGCCGGGGCGGCGACGGCGCTCCGGGGTTCGGTGAGCGCCGCGCTGAGCGGCACGCCGAGTGCGGTGGTCAGCGCGTACAGCGTCTCCAGGGTGGGGTTGCGGCGGCCGGCCTCCAGCTCGGAGAGGGTGGCCTTGCCGGTGCCGGACCTGCGGGCCAGCTCGGAGAGCGACAGCCCGCGCTCCTCGCGCAGTTGCCGCAGCCGCCGCCCGACCTGCTCGTTCAGCTCCATGGCCCGCCGCGGCCCTCCCGGTTTCCGGCCGTTCCTGCCGTCCGTTGACGCGCCGACGGTCCTGACCCTAGTGTTCCACATACGGAACGTTCCATATACGGAACACGGCCGCGCCGTCCGCGTACGCCCGGCGGTACGTCCGTGCCGCCGTCGCCGCCGTCCCGGGAAGAGCCATGAGTCGCCGCACCGCTCGCCACCCCTCCCCCGCACCGGAACACGCACCGGAGTCCGCGCCGGACCCCCTCGCGAACCCCGCGCCCGACCCCGTGCCGGACCCCGCCGCCGAGGACGCCGGCCGCCGCGCCGCGCCCGGCCGGCTGGCCGCGCTGCGCGCCGCCGCACCGCCCTCCGCGGTCACCGCCGGCCTGGTCACCGTCCTGGTGGGGGTGACCAGTTCGGCCGCCGTGGTCTTCACCGCGGCGAGGGCGGCGGGCGCGGACTCCGCGGAGATCGCCTCCTGGATGCTCGCGCTCGGCGTGGGCCTGGGCGTCACCTGCATCGGCCTGTCGCTGCGCTACCGGGCGCCGGTGGTGACGGCCTGGTCGACTCCGGGCGCGGCGCTGCTCGCGACCGGGCTGGCCGGCGTGCCGATGGCGGACGCGGTCGGCGCCTTCCTGCTCTCCGCGGCGCTGATCCTGCTGAGCGGGGTGACCGGCTGGTTCGCCCGGGTGATGGACGCGGTGCCGGTGCCGCTGACCGCCGCGCTGCTCGCCGGCGTGCTGCTGCAGTTCGGCATGGGCCTGTTCACCGCCCTGCACGGCGGGTTCGCGGTGGCCTTCCCGATCTTCGCCTGCTACCTGCTCGCCCGCCGGTTCCTGCCGCGCTACGCGGTCCTGCTGGGGCTGGCGGCGGGCGTCGTCGCGACCACCGCCACCGGCGGCTGGCACGGCGGCGGCATCAGGCTCGCCCCGGCGGCCCCGGTCTTCGTCGCCCCGCACTTCGACTGGCACACCCTGCTCGGCGTGGGCCTGCCGCTGTACGTGGTCACGATGGCGGGCCAGAACCTGCCGGGCGTGGCGGTGCTGCGCGGCGCGGGCTACCGGGTGCCGGTCTCGCCGCTGCTGGGCTGGACCGGCGCGGTCAACGCGGTGCTCGCGCCCTTCGGCGCGTTCGGCCTGAACCTGGCCGCGATCACCGCCGCCATCTGCACCGGCGAGCAGGCCCACCCGGACCGCGAACGGCGTTACCTGGCCGCGGTCTGGGCGGGCGTGTTCTACCTGTGCGTCGCGCTGTTCGCCGGCGCGATCGGCGCGCTGCTCACCGCGATGCCCCAGGCGCTGGTGCTGGGCGTGGCGGGGATCGGCCTGCTGGGGACGATCGGCGGCTCGCTGCACAGCGCGCTGGCCGACGACCGGATGCGGGAGGCGGCCGTGGTGACCTTCACCGCCACCGCGTCCGGTGTCACCCTGCTGGGCGTCAACTCGGCTTTCTGGGGCCTGCTCGCGGGTGTGCTGACCCTGCTGGTCACCCGCCGCACGAGTCCCCGGCCCGCGGCGGCCGCCTCCGAGGCGGCCGCCGTGACCACCGCGACCACTGCGACCGCGCCGGCCGCCGCGACCACCGGTGCCGCCGCGCCCACGGCGGCGGCCCCGGCCGTCAACGCCCCTGCAGGGCCTTGACGTTGTTGCCGAAGGTCCAGCCCTTCGAGCCGTCCCAGTTGACCGACCAGGTCATCAGCCCCTTCAGCGCGGTGCCGTAGTGGTTCCACGCCTGCGCGACAAGGCTGGGCGCCATGTAGCCGCCGCCCGCGCCGGACTGCGCGGGCAGTCCGGGGACCTGCTTGTCGTACGGGACCCTGATCGTGGTGCCCTGCACGACCAGTCCCCTGTTGAGGCAGTCGGTCTGCGCGGTGAAGCCGGCGACCGTGCCGGCCTGGTAGGAGTCGCCGGAGCAGCCGTACATGCTGCCGTTGTAGTACTGCATGTTCAGCCACCACAGGCGGCCGTTGTCGGCGTACTTCTTCACGATCGGCAGGTAGGCGCCCCAGATGGAGCCGTAGGCGACGCTGCCGCCGGTGACGTAGGCGGTCTCGGGGGCCATGGTCAGACCGAAGCCGGCGGGCATCTGCGCGAGCACGCCGTCGATGATGCGTTCCAGGTTGGCCTGGGAGGCGGACAGGGTGGTGATGCTGCCGCTGCCGACGAGGCCGGTCTCGATGTCGATGTCGATGCCGTCGAAGTCGTACTTCTTGAGGATCGGCACGACGGTGGCCACGAAGCGGTCGGCGACGGCGCTGGAGCTGAGGTCGATCCCGGCCGCGGCGCCGCCGATGGACATCAGGATGGTCGCCCCGGCCGCCTTGGCCTGGCACATCTCGGCCGGGGTGGCGACCTTGACGCCGCTGTCCATGCCGTCCTGCCACTCGACGGTGCCGTCGGAGAGGATGACGGGGAAGGCGGCGTTGATCACGTTGTAGCCGTGCTGGGCGATGCGGCTGTCGGTGATCGGGATCCAGCCGAGGCCGGGGTGCACGCCGTTGGCGGCGCCGTCCCAGTTCTCCCAGTAGCCCTGGAGGACCTTGCCGGACGGTCTGGGCTTGGTGGCGCAGGTGTCGGCGGCAGCCGCGGTGTGGGCGGCGGCCGCGACCGGGATCTGTGCGAGGAAGGCCAACGCCACGGCGGCCGCGGCCGCTCGTAACCTCCGACCGAACATGCTGTGCTCCCTTCCCGTCCGGGCCGGTCGCCGGGTCATTGGGGGATGCTCATGACAACTCGGCCCTGGAATGAGTTGTAGAGGCGGTCTCGACCACTCGTCAATAGGTCTGGACCAAAGGGCCGGTCCCGGCCGGGGGCGCGGTGCTCTTCCTGACCACCAGGCTGGTGGCCAGTTCCATCCGGGTCGCCGCACCCTCGGGGCCGCCGGGTCGCAGCAGCATCCGCGCCCCCGCCTCGGCCATCTTGCGCAGCGGCTGGCGCACGGTGGTCAGCGCGGGACGCGACCACCGGGCCACCGCGACGTCGTCGTAGCCGACCACCGACAGGTCCTCGGGGGTGCGCAGCCCGCGGGCGGCCGCCGCCTCCATGACGCCGATGGCCTGCAGGTCGCTGCCGGCGAAGATGGCGGTGGGCCGGTCGGAGCGGTCGAGCATGTGCTTGGCGTGGGCGCAGCCGCCCTCGACGTGGAAGTCGCCGAAGGCGATCAGCGAGGGGTCGATCTCCAGGCCGGCGGTGGTCATCGCGGAGCGGTAGCCGTCGAGGCGGGCCAGCGAGCACATCATGTCCTCGGGCCCGGTGATGATGCCGATCCGCCGGTGCCCGTACTCGATCAGGTGGCGGGTGGCGGCCAGCCCGCCGGACCAGTTGGCCGAGCCGACGGAGGGCACGTCGGGCTCCGGATCACCGGCCGGGTCGATGATCACGAAGGGGATCGAGCGCGATCTGAGCTGCTGCTTGAAGACCTGCGGCAGCGAGGAGAAGACCAGGATGACGCCGACCGGGCGGCGCCGCAGCACGCCGTCGATCCACTCCGCGCCGGGTGAGTGCCGGGTGCCGCTCTCGGTCAGCACCACGCTGGCGCCGTGGTCCTTGGCCACCGCCTCGACACCGAGGATCAGCTCCATCGCCCAGATCGCGTCCAGCTCGTGGAAGACGATCTCGATGAGCGGCGCCTCGGGCGCGGCGCGGGTGGTCCTGCGGTAGCCGTGCACCTCCAGCAGACGCTCGATTTTGAGCCGCGTGGGGGCGGAGACGTCCTGCCGGCCATTGAGGACCTTCGAAACTGTCGAGATCGAGACCCCCGCAGTTTCGGCCACTTGAGCCAGGGTCACCCGGCTCGATTCCCCTGCAACATCCATGCACCGCAGCGTACGGCACGTTCGTTGCCACCCCACGGTAACGCTTTGATAACCCATATCCCGAGGGTTGACCCCTTCCGGGACGCACCCTAGCGTCGCAGCGCGCAGCAATTTTCGGCGAAGGGGCCGAAACTTTTCGAAAGGCTGGACGATGAAGAAGAGATGGCTTCCGCGTGCCGTGGCCGGCAGCGTGGTGCTCGCCCTCGGTCTGACCCTGGCCGCGTGCGGCGGCGGCAGCTCCGGCGGCAGCGGCTCCGGCAGCTTCAAGGTTCTGGTGTACGGCGACGCGAGCAACAAGGTCGAGAAGCAGATCGTCGACACCTTCAACAGGACGTCGAAGGTCAAGGCGGTCCTCCAGACCATCCCCGGCGCGGACTACCAGCAGAAGCTGCAGACGATCATCAACACCAAGCAGGCCCCGGACGTCTTCTTCAACTGGGGCGGCGGCAGCATCGCGCCCTTCGTCAAGGCCGGACTCCTGCTCCCGCTGGACGGCTTCATCGCCAAGGACCCCGCCCTGAAGTCCGACTTCCTGCCGTCGGTGTTCAACAGCGCGGTGCTGGACGGCAGGTCGTACGGCATCCCGATGCGCGGCACCCAGCCGGTGCTGCTGTTCGACAACAAGAAGGTGCTGTCGGACGCGGGCCTCACCGAGCCCAGGACCTGGGACGACCTGCTCAACGCGGTCAGGGTCCTGAAGGCGAGGCACGTCACCCCGATCGCGCTGGGCGGCGGCGACCAGTGGCCGACCCTGATGTGGTACGAGTACATGTACGACCGCATCGCGGGCCCCGGCCTGTTCGAGAAGGCGATGGGCGGCGACAAGTCCGCCTGGGACAGCGCCGACAGCCGCGCCGCGCTGGCGAAGCTCAGGGAGCTGGTCGACGCCGGCGCCTTCGGCACCAACTACGACTCGGTGAAGTACACCGACGGCGGCTCGGTCGCGCTCGTGGCGCAGGGCAAGGCCGGCTTCGAGCTGATGGGCTCCTGGTACTACTCCCAGCAGCAGCAGGACAACCCCGACTTCGCCACGTCCGGCCTCGGCTTCACCTCCTTCCCGACGGTCGGCGGCGGCAAGGGCGACCCCGCCGACGTGGTCGGCAACACCAACAACTTCTACTCGGTGCTGAAGAAGACCAAGTACCCGGACGCCGTCGCCCGGTTCCTGAAGCTGCAGTCCTCCGACGAGTTCGTGAAGGCGCAGATGGCGATCGGCAACCTGCCGACCACCACCAGCACCGTCGACTTCCTGAGCACCGCGGCGATACCGGAGTACGCGAAGTTCCAGTACGACCTGGTCAAGGCGGCGCCCTCGTTCCAGCTCTCGTGGGACCAGGCGTACCCGCAGACGGCCAGCGAGGGCATGCACACCGCCGTGCAGCAGTTCTTCGACGGCAAGCTCGACGCCGACGGCTTCATCAAGGCCATGCAGGCCCTGCCCACGTCCTGAACCGGGATTCCGACATGACCACCTCTGCCGCACCGAGGGTGGCAAGGCGCCGGCCCGCACGCCGGACAGGCGCCGCCGTGGCCCGCCCAGGCTTCGCCTGGGCGGTGCCCGCCACCTTGTTCTTCCTCCTCTTCGCCGTCGTCCCGCTGGTCCTGGTCGCCGTGCTCTCCTTCACCAGTTGGGACGGTCTGGGCTCGCCCGAGTTCACCGGGCTGGACAACTGGAAGACGCTGGTCCACGACCACACCATGATCCAGAGCCTGTGGCTCAGCGTGCTGATCACGGTGCTCGGCGTCGCCGTCCAGACCCCGCTGAGCATCCTGCTCGGGGTGTGGGCGGCCGGCCGCCAGCGCAACCGGGCGGTGCTGTCCGCGATCTACTTCGTGCCGCTGCTGCTGTCGGCGACGGCGGTGTCCATCCTGTGGCGGGCGCTGCTCGACCCGAACTTCGGCGTGCCGGCCCAGGCCACCTGGCTGTTCGGGGACGGCAACCTGTTCGGCAGGCAGACCAGCGCCATCGGCGTGCTGGTCTTCGTGGGCGCCTGGCAGTACACGCCCTTCCACACCCTGATCTACCAGGGCGCGGCCCGCGCCGTCCCGCAGGTGCTCTACCAGGCCGCGGCGATCGACGGGGCGGGCACCGTACGGCAGTTCTTCCACATCACGCTGCCGCAGCTGCGCAACACGATGATCACCTCGATGATCCTCATGGTGGTCGGCGGCCTCACCACCTTCGACACGGTGCTGATCCTCACCCAGGGCGGCCCCGGCACCGACACCACCATCAGCGCCTACTACATGTACCAACGGGCCTTCAAGAGCTTCGACTTCGGCGGCGGCTCGGCCATCGCCCTGGTCCTGGTGCTCATCGCCACGGTCATCTCGCTCGTCGTCGTGAAGGTCTCCGGCTACGACACGATGCGCAGCTCCTCGGAGGGCCTGTGATGAAGCGCCGCCCCAACTACCTGGCGGGACTGGGCTCCCTCGTCTGGCTGTTCCTGATCGGCCTGCCGCTCTACGTGATGCTGGCCGCCACCTTGCAGTCCCGCTCCGACTACTCCGCGAACGGCCCGCTGGCCCTCCCCGAGCACCTCACCCTGCACAACTACACCGAGGACTTCTCCAACGGGTTCGGCCGGTTCTTCCTCAACACCGTCCTGGTCACACTGGCGGTGGTCGCCATCGTGCTGCTGGTGGTGCCGCCGCTGTCGTACGCGATCGTGCGCGGCCGGGGCCGCATCACCACCGGCGTCTTCCGGCTCTTCCTGCTCGGTCTGGCGATCCCCGCGCAGGCGGTGGTCGTGCCGATGTTCTACGTCATCAGCAAAGCGGGTCTGTACGACAACCTGATCGGCGTCATCCTGCCGACCGCGGCGTTCTCGCTGCCGGTCTGCGCGCTGATCCTCACCGGCGTGATGCGCGACATCACCGCGGACCTCTACGAGGCCATGGCGATGGACGGCGCGGCGCCGTGGCGGGTCTTCTTCCAGCTGGTCCTGCCGCTGTCCAGGGGCGGCCTCTCCACCATCGTGGTCTTCTCCGCCCTCCAGGCGTGGAACGGCTTCCTGTTCCCCCTGGTGCTGACCCAGTCCGACTCCTCGAAGGTCATCACCCTCGGCCTCTTCAACTTCCAGACCGAGCACGGCATCGACATCCCCGGTCTGCTGGCCGCGGTGGTGCTGTCGATGCTGCCCATCTTCATCGTCTACCTGTTCGCCCGCCGTGCCCTGGTCCAGGGGCTGATGGGCGTCGGAGGAAAGTGACCGGCACCGTGGTCGAAGAGACAGATTCCGCTGTTCCCGCCTGGCGGGACCCCTCCCTGGCGCCCGCGACCCGGGCGCGGGCGCTGATCGCCGCGATGACCCTGCGGGAGAAGGTCGCGCAGCTGTTCGGCGTGTGGGTGGGCGCTTCCGACGAGGGCGGCGAGGTCGCCCCCTATCAGCACGAGATGGAGGAACCGCCGGCCTTGGAGTCGCTGCTGCCGCAGGGGCTCGGGCAGCTGACCCGCCCCTTCGGCACCGACCCGGTCGACCCGGCGCTCGGCGCCCTGTCCCTGCTGCGCAGCCAGCGCAGGATCATCGAGGCGAACCGTTTCGGCATCCCCGCCCTCGCGCACGAGGAGTGCCTGGCCGGGTTCGCGGCCTGGGGCGCCACCGCCTATCCGGTGCCGCTGTCCTGGGGCGCCACCTTCGACCCGGCGCTGATCCGCGAGATGGCCGCGGGCATCGGCCGCGACATGCGCGCGGTCGGCGTGCACCAGGGCCTCGCCCCGGTGCTCGACGTGGTGCGCGACGCACGCTGGGGACGGGTCGAGGAGACCATCGGCGAGGACCCGTACCTGGTGGGCACCGTCGCCACCGGCTACATCCAGGGCCTGGAGTCCGCCGGGATCGTCGCCACCCTCAAGCACTTCGCCGGCTACTCCGCCTCCCGCGCCGGCCGCAACCTCGCGCCGGTCGGCATGGGCGCACGCGAGCGCGCCGACGTGATCCTGGCGCCCTTCGAGATGGCGGTCCGCGAGAGCGGGGCGCGCTCGGTGATGCACGCCTACACCGACACCGACGGGGTGCCCTCGGCGGCCGACGAGCGGCTGCTGACCGGGCTGCTCCGGGACACCTGGGGGTTCGAGGGGACCGTCGTCGCCGACTACTTCGGCATCGCGTTCCTGAAGACCCTGCACGGCCTGGCGGGCAGTCTCGGCGAGGCCGCCGGGCTGGCGCTGGCCGCCGGCGTCGACGTCGAACTGCCCACCGTGAAGACCTTCGGCGAGCCGCTGCTCAAGGCCATCGCCGACGGGGTCGTCCCGGAGGCGGTCGTCGACCGCGCGCTGCACCGGGTGCTCACGCAGAAGGCGCAGCTCGGGCTCCTCGACCCGGACTGGGACCCGGTGCCCGCCGCGCTGGCCGGCGCCGACCTGACAGACCCGCAGGAGCTGCGGGGCACCGTCGACCTGGACCCGGCGGGCAACCGGGCGATGGCCCGGCGGGTCGCCGAGGAGAGCATCGTCCTGCTGCGCAACGACGGCATCCTGCCGCTCGCCCGGCCGGCCAGGATCGCGCTGATCGGCCCCACCGCCGACACCCCGACGGCCGTCCTCGGCTGCTACGCCTTCCCCGTGCACGTGGGCTCCCGGCACCCCGAGTCGCCGGTCGGCATCGCACTGCCCACCCTGCGCGAGGCGCTGGCGGCGGAGTTCCCCGGCTGCACGATCGACACCGCGGCGGGGGCGAGCGTCGACGGCCAGGACACCGGCGGCTTCGCCGAGGCCGTACGGCTGGCCGCGGACGCGGACGTGGTGGTGCTGGCGCTCGGCGACCGCGCCGGGCTCTTCGGCCGCGGCACCAGCGGGGAGGGCTGCGACGCCGAGTCGCTGGCGCTGCCCGGCGTGCAGCAGCAACTCCTGGACACCCTGCTCGACACCGGCACGCCGGTGATCGTCACCCTGCTCGCCGGGCGGCCCTACGTGCTCGGCCGGGGGGTGGCCGAGTCGGCCGCCGTGGTGCAGGCGTTCTTCCCCGGCGAGGAGGGCGCCTCGGCGGTGGCCGGCGTGCTCAGCGGCCGGGTCAACCCCTCCGGGCGGCTTCCGGTCAGCGTGCCGCGGCGGCCGGGGGTGCAGCCCTCGACGTATCTGGCGGCGCGTCTCGGCCAGGTCAGCGAGGTCTCCAGCATCGACCCGACGCCGGCCTTCGGCTTCGGCCACGGGCTGACGTACACCACCTTCCACTGGACCGAGCTGGACGTGGAGAACCTGACGGCCGACACCGCGGACGGGATACGGCTGGCGTTCACGGTCCGCAACACCGGGAAGCGCGAGGGCACGGAGGTCGTCCAGCTGTACGTGCACGACCCGGTCGCGTCCGTGGTGCAGCCGGTGCAGCGGCTGATCGGCTACCGCCGCCTGCACCTGGCGGCGGGCGAGGCGGCCCGGGTGCGCCTGAGCGTGCCGGCCGACCTGGTGTCCTTCACCGGCCTGGACGGGCGGCGGATCGTCGAGCCCGGCGAGATCGAGCTGCGGCTAGGCGCCTCCTCGACGGACCTGCGGCTGACCGTGATCGGCACGCTGACCGGTGCGGTGCGCACGCTCGACCACACCAGGCGGCTGCACGCCTCCTGGACCACCGCCGCGGCGGCCGCCCGCTGACGGGCGGCGGCCGCGCGCGGTCGCGCTACAGGGCCACCGGCGCCTTCGTACGCGCCCCTCCCGCGGAGCCGGTGTTGGGGGTGCCGGCCGGCTCCAGCAGCAGTACGGCGGTCTCCTCCTCGGCGCGCGGGCAGTGCTCGACGCCCCGGGGCACCACGTAGAGCTGCCCGGGGCCGAGCACCACGTCGGGGGCGCCGCCGAGCTGGAGGGTCAGCCGGCCGCTGATCACCAGGAAGAGCTCGTCGGTGTCGTCGTGCCGGTGCCAGACGAACTCCCCGCGGAGTTTGGCGATCTTGACCTCGTAGTCGTTGACGGATGCGAGCGTGCGCTGGGCCCACAGCTCGTCGAAGAGGGCGAGCTTGGCGGCGAGGTCGACGGCTTCAGGAGCGGGGGCGGCGGTCCGCGGTGCGGCGGCGGCATGCGGCGGGGCGGTGTCGGTCATGGCGCCAGCTTCCGGCGGCGGCCCGGCGCCCGTCTTGTACGTTCCTCGCACGAACGGCCGGGGCGCGCCGCCGGTCCGGCGTCAGTGCGGTGCGAGCGGGGCGGACCCGGCAGGGCGGACCCGGCCGGTGACCTCGCCCAGGCCGATGCGGGTGCCGTGCGGGCCGGGCGCGGTCGCGCTGACGGTGACCTCGTCGCCGTCCTCCAGGAAGGTGCGGGTGGAGCCGTCGGGCAGGTTCAGCGGGCGCTCGCCGTTCCAGGCCAGCTCGATCAGCGAGCCCTCGGTGCCGTGCTCGGGGCCGCTGACGGTGCCCGAGGCGTAGAGGTCACCGGGGCGCAGGCCGGCGCCGTTGACCGTCATGTGCGCGAGCTGCTGGGCCGGGGTCCAGTACATGCCGGCGAACGGCGGCCGGGAGACGACCGTGCCGTTCAGCCGCACCTCCAGGTCGAGGTCCAGGCCCCACGGCTCGGCGTCCTCGCGGTCGTCGAGGTACGGCAGCGGCGCGACGTCGCGAGCGGGCGGCGCCGTGCGCGCGTGGTCCAGCGCGTCCAGCGGCACCACCCACGGCGCCAGTGAGGTCGCGAACGACTTGCCGAGGAACGGGCCGAGCGGCACGTACTCCCACGCCTGGAGGTCCCGCGCGGACCAGTCGTTGACCAGGCACACCCCGAAGACGTGGTCGGCGAAGGCGTCCAGCGGCACGGGGACGCCGAGCGGTGAGGCGGCGCCGACGACGAAGCCGACCTCCGCCTCGATGTCCAGCCGGCGGCTCGGCCCGAAGCCGGGGGCGTCCTGGTCGGGGGCCTTGCGCTGGCCCCGCGGGCGGATCACCGGGGTGCCGGAGACCACGACGGTGCCCGAGCGGCCGTGGTAACCGATCGGCAGGTGCTTCCAGTTGGGCGTCAGCGGCTCGCTGCCCGGCCGGAACAGCCGCCCCAGGTTGGTCGCGTGGTGCTCGGAGGAGTAGAAGTCGACGTAGTCGCCCACCTCGAACGGCAGGTGCAGGGCGACGTCCTGGCGGGGCAGCAGGCACGGCTCGACGGCCGGCCGGTGGTCGGCGTCGGTCAGCCAGGCGATCAGCGCTGCCCGCACCTGGGTCCACACCGGACGCCCCGCGGCCAGCAGCGGGTTGAGCGCCGGCGCGGAGAGCGGCGCCGCCACCTCGCGCAGCGCCTGCGTGGCGTGGGCGGCGGCGCCGGCGTCCAGGACGTAGTCGCCGATCGCCACGCCGATCCGGCGGCGTGAGGGCTCGTCGGGCGTGGTGAACACCCCGTAGGGCAGGTTGTGCACGCCGAAGAGCGCGTCGTCGGGCAGTTCCAGCCAGCAGGCGGTCATGAGCCATCCAGGATCGGGGACGGAAGGGAGGGCAGGGGCGGTGCGCCGGCCGGCCGGGCGAGCAGCCCGAGCGCGGCCAGGTCGTCGAGGGGTTCGTCGATGCCGCACGTGCCGTAGGCGGTGAACAGTCCCCGGTCGGTCACGCCGGCGACGGCCGCGGCCAGTTCGCGGCCCGAGGTGCTCTCCAGCAGCGCGACGGCGCGGCTGATCGGGTCCTGCGCGGGATCACCCTGCGGTCCGGCCGCGGCGGTGGCGGTCGGGTCGCCGGCGGGGGTGGCCGCGACCGTGGCGGCCAGGATGTTCAGGAAGCCGTGGTGGGTGAAGCCGGTCGCGGGGTCGGTGTGCCGCACCGCGTGGTGCAGGCCGGCGGTGCACTTGAACGGCAGGCCGCGCTCGGCGCACCCGGTGAGGAAGGCGGCCAGCTCGGCCACCGGCGGGAAGGCCGCGGACTCCAGGCCGCCGGTGCGGTACTTCGCCCGGTAGGGCGAGGCGGCCACCGTGTCCAGGGCGGCGGCGAGCCCGGGACCCCGCCGGATCTCCAGCACGCCGGCCGTCCCGGACGGCAGGGTGCGCTCCAGCACCGCGATCCCCCGGGCGGCGGCCTCCGCGGGTGTGCCGCCCGCGTCGGGGCCCAGTTCGACGCCGGCCAGCCGCAGGCTCGGCCACGCGGCGAGCGCGTCCAGCGCGGGCGCCAGCGCGACCGGGCCGGCCCGTACCACCAGCACCACGTCGAGCGGGCCGTCCGCGGCGGCTGTGCCGCCCACCTCGGCGATGCGGTCCGCGCCGACCAGGAAGGGGCCGACCAGCGCCGCGTACCAGGCCGAGCGGTGCACGCGGTGGGCGGGGACGGCGGCGGCGACGGGTGCGTTCCCCGGCGGGAAGAGCGCGGCGTCGTCGCACAGTCCGGCGAACAGCGGCGGCACGGCGGGGGCCGCGGACGCGGCGGCGCGGGACGGGGTCACGGCGTACTCCCAGGTGGTGCCGGTGGATCGGGACTCGGACGGGCGCCGCGGGCGGCGCTCGGGCGGGGACGGACACAAGCCAGTACAGGCCCAGGAGGGCACCCGTGACAACATCATCGCGAGGCACTGGACAATCTGACCAGCCGATAGCGGGTTCAGCGGATTTTTGCCATCGGAATGCCCGCCTGAGCCGCCGCCCTGCCCTCCGCCTCGCCTCCCGGTGCGATCCGGCCCCCCGCGGGGCGGCCCGACCAGTGTGACCACCGCCGCAGCGGGAAGAGGAGAAGAGGGGAAGGGAGAGCGCGATGCGGACCACCCTGAGATTCTGGCGCTGGCGCCCCAATCCGCTGCGGCGGCGCAGCGACCGTACCGAGGCGTGGGTGGTGCTCGTGGCGGGTCTGCTGCTGTGCCTCGGCGCTCCACTCGCCGGGACGGCCGCCGGTCTCGGCATGGTGAAGCACTCCCCGGGACCCACCGCCGCCTGGCACCGCGCCACCGCCGTGCTGGTGGACGACGCGTCCTCGGCGCCCGCCACCGGCTGGAGCGCGGTCGGCGTCGGCAACGTGCGGGTCGCGGCCGAGGTCCAGTGGACCGCGGCCGACGGCACGCTGCGCACCGGCGACGCGATGGTGGCGCCGAACAGCAGGGCAGGCCAGCACGTCGGGATCTGGCTCGACCGGCACGGCACGCTGCGCAGCGACCCCGCGGACCCGGCGCAGGCGCAGGCGCGCGCCGTGGTCTTCGGGCTGATGGTGGCCACCGCGGTGTGCCTGACCGCGCTGGCCGCGCAGGGTGCGGCCGTCGCGCTGCTCAACCGCCGGCGGGTGGCGGCGCTGGGCCGGGAGTGGGCGCAGGTCGGGCCGATCTGGGGGCGGCACCCCGCCTGAGCGCGCCGGGCGCGCCGCCGGGGTGACCCGCGCCGGGCCGCCGGGTCCACCCGGATGGCCCCGTGAGGGAACCCCTCTGCCCCGGAACGGGTAAGGCATCGACCCGACCGCGTGGAGGACCCCATGCCCGACGCCCCCGCGTCCGCACCGCTCACCGACGAGGAACTGGAGGCGCTGAACGCGCACTGGCGGGCGGCGAACTACCTCGCGGTGGGCCAGATCTACCTGATGGCGAACCCGCTGCTGCACGAACCGCTGCGCCCGGAGCACGTCAAGCCGCGGCTGCTGGGGCACTGGGGCACCTCCCCCGGGCTGAACCTCGTGCACACCCACCTCAACCGGGTGATCGGGGCCCGCGGCCTGGACGCGATCTGCGTCTGGGGGCCCGGCCACGGCGGCCCTTCGGTGCTTGCCAACTCCTGGCTCGAAGGCAGCTACACCGAGACGTACCCGAACGTCACCAGGGACGCGGCGGGGATGCGGAGGCTGTTCCAGCAGTTCTCCTTCCCCGGCGGGGTCCCCTCCCACGTGGCTCCCGAGACGCCCGGATCGATCCACGAGGGCGGCGAGCTGGGCTACTCGCTGTCGCACGCCTACGGCGCCGCGCTGGACAACCCCGGCCTGCTGGTGGCGTGCGTGATCGGCGACGGGGAGGCGGAGACCGGGCCGCTGGCCGCCTCCTGGCACGCGAACAAGTTCCTCGACCCGGTGCACGACGGCGCGGTGCTGCCGATCCTGCACCTGAACGGCTACAAGATCGCCAACCCCGCGGTGCTGGCCCGGCTGCCCCGGGCGGAGTTGGACGCGCTGCTGCGCGGCTACGGCCACGAGCCGATCCACGTCACCGGTGACGACCCGCTCACCGTGCACCGGGCGATGGCCGCGGCCATGGACACCGCGCTGGACCGCATCGCCGCCTTCCAGGAGGCCGCCCGCGAGCGGGGCGCCACCACGCGTCCGGCCTGGCCGGTGATCGTGCTGCGCACCCCGAAGGGCTGGACCGGACCGGCCGAGGTCGACGGCCTGCCGGTGGAGGGCACCTGGCGCGCCCACCAGGTGCCGCTGTCCGAAGTCCGCACCAACCCCGAGCACCTGCGGCAACTCGACGCGTGGCTGCGCTCCTACCGCCCCGCCGAGCTCTTCGACGACCAGGGGCGCCCCCGCCCGCAGGTGCTGGCGTGCGTGCCGGCGGGCGCGCGGCGGCTCGGCGCGAATCCGCACGCCAACGGCGGCCTGCTGCTGCGCGACCTGCCCCTCCCGGACCTGCGGACCTTCGCCGTGGCGGTGGACCGGCCGGGCAACACGCTCCACGAACCCACCCGCGTGCTGGGCGCGTTGCTGGAGCAGGTGATGGCCGACACCGCGGACCGCCGCGACTTCCGCCTCGTCGGCCCGGACGAGACCGCGTCCAACCGGCTGCAGGCCGTCTACGGCGCCACCGGCAAGGCGTGGCAGGCCGAGGTGCTGGACGTCGACGAACACCTGGACCGGCACGGCAGGGTGATGGAGATCCTGTCGGAACACACCTGCCAGGGCTGGCTGGAGGGCTACCTGCTGACCGGCCGGCACGGCCTGTTCTCCTGCTACGAGGCGTTCGTCCACATCGTCGACTCCATGGTCAACCAGCACGTCAAGTGGCTGCGCACCACCCGGGCGCTGCCCTGGCGCCGTCCCATCGCCTCGCTCAACTACCTGCTCACCTCGCACGTCTGGCGGCAGGACCACAACGGCTTCTCCCACCAGGACCCCGGCTTCATCGACCACATCCTCAACAAGGCGCCCGAGGTCGTCCGGGTCTACCTGCCGCCGGACACCAACACGCTGCTCTCGGTCGCCGACCACGCGCTGCGCTCGAAGGACTACGTGAACGTCGTCGTCGCCGGCAAGCAGCCGACCTTCGACTGGCTGTCGATGGACGCCGCCCAGGCGCACTGCGCACGCGGCGCGGGCATCTGGGAGTGGGCCGGCACCGAGGACAGGCGGCGCGAGCCCGACGTCGTGCTGGCGTGCGCGGGCGACGTGCCCACCCAGGAGGTGGTGGCCGCCGCCCAGTTGCTCCGCCACCACCTGCCGCAGCTGGCCGTGCGCGTCGTCAACGTCGTCGACCTGGCCCGGCTGCTTCCCAACGACGAGCATCCGCACGGCATGTCCGAGCCGCAGTACCACGCGCTGTTCACCCCGGACAAGCCGGTGATCTTCGCCTACCACGGCTATCCGTGGCTGATCCACCGGCTCGCCTACCGCCGCACCGGGCACCGCAACCTGCACGTGCGCGGCTACAAGGAGATCGGCACCACCACCACGCCGTTCGACATGGTCGTCGCCAACGACCTCGACCGCTACCGGCTCGTCATGGACGTCATCGACCGCGTCCCCGGCCTCGCCGTCCCCGCCGCCCCCGTCCGCCAGGTCATGGAGGACACCCGGCTGCGCCACCACGCCTGGATCCGCGAACACGGCACCGACCTGCCCGAAGTCGCGGACTGGGCCTGGGAGGAGTGAGCGGCCCGATCGCGGCCGCACCGGCGCACCGCTCCTCGCCGGGCCGCGGCCCCGGTAGGCTCCTCCCGC
The DNA here is from genome assembly GCF_036353415.1 of Actinacidiphila polyblastidii. Taxonomy (NCBI): domain Bacteria; kingdom Bacillati; phylum Actinomycetota; class Actinomycetes; order Kitasatosporales; family Streptomycetaceae; genus Actinacidiphila; species Actinacidiphila polyblastidii. The sequence continues at coordinate 66,993 of NZ_JAZEWV010000022.1, read as the reverse complement.
CTCAGCAGCCATCGGGGAGGGACCTCACGTGCAGCGCCACGCCGCGATCATCCGGCTCCGGCCGGAGAGGGAAGCCGAGTACCGGGAGCTGCACGCGGCCGTCTGGCCGGACGTGCTGGCCGCCCTCGGGCGCGCCCACATCGGCAACTACTCGATCTTCCTGCGGGACGGGCAGCTCTTCAGCTACCTCGAGTACACCGGCGACGACTACGCCGCCGACACCGCGGCCATCGCCGCCGACCCCGCCACCCGCGCGTGGTGGCTGCTCACCGACCCCTGCCAGCAGCCGGTCGACGGCGCGGCCGAGGGCGAGTGGTGGGCGCCCCTGGAAGAGGTCTTCCACCTCGACTGAGACGCCGCGCCCCGCACGGGAGCCGCGGACCGGGAGCCCACGCGCTCAGACCGCGCTCAGACCTCCTCCGGCTCCGGCAGCCAGCGGTGCGACCAGGCGATGACCGCCTCGATCACCGGCTCCAGCTCGCGCCCCTTGTCGGTGAGGTGGTACTCGATCAGCGGGGGCGCGCCGCCGCCCTGGGGCGGCGGGCCCACCCGGCGCTCCAGCAGACCGTTCTCCTCCAGGGTGCGCAGCCGCTGGGCGAGCATCGTGTCGCTGAGCCCCGGCACCGCCGCCCTGATGTGCGCGAACCGGTGGCCGCCGGTGAAGACGGCCCTCAGGATCGCCCCGGTCCAGCGGCCGCCGATCAGTTCGATGGCGGAGTGGTACCGCCGGCACACCCGGTGCACCTCGGCTGTCGACGCCTGTTCGGTCATGCTGGGAACTCCCCTCACCCACCCGCCGTACCTGCCCCGGCCCCCGCGCCGTACGGTGTGCTCCACCGTACGGCGCGGGGTACCGCCCGCCGCCGCTCAGGCGCCGTGCGGCCCGTCCGCGAGGACCGGACGCAGCGCGCGCAGCGACTTCTCGACCCGGACCAGCTCGTCCAGCATCGTCTTGGCCGAGGCGGTCATCACGTCGTTCGGCACGATCCTGCCCTCGTCGTCGAGGAACTGCTGGACGAACGGGATGGACACCGCCTCGACGACCGGCGACATCTTCACCGTGGTGACCACCTGCTTGAGCATCTGCACCGCGCGGGTGCCGGCCGACACGCCCCCGTAGCTGACGAACCCGAGGGCCTTGTGCTGCCACTCGTGGTGGAGGTAGTCGATCGCGTTCTTCAGCTCGGCGTTGAACCCGTAGTTGTACTCGGGCATCACGAACACGAAGGCGTCCACGGCGGCGACCCGGGCGCTCCAGGCGCGGGTGTGGTCGTGGCTGTACTGGCGCAGGCGGGGGTGGCTGGGCTCGTTCATGAACGGCAGCGCGACCTCGGCGAGGTCGATGAGGTCGATCTCGTCGAAGCCGCCGTGCGCCCGCGCCTCCTCCTCGAACCACTGCGCCACCGGCAGTCCCACCCGGCCGGGCCTGGTGCTCGCCACAATGATTCCCAGCTTCGCCATCGCGTTGCTCCTCGCAAGATCGTCGGCACATCCGTGCGTCCGGACGCGAAGACGCCCGGCTTGGCACTAAGAATAGCTTAGTGCCCAGCCCATCGAGGACCGCGGACACCGGCACTCGGCCCGCGTCACCGTCTGTGGCAAGCTGTGGCCCCGGCGGAGGCCGAGCAGAGCCCAACCACGGAGGGACGGGAGCGGGGGATGCCCGATCTGGGGTACGACCTGACCGCGCTGGAGACGTTCAGCGGGCAGCTCAACACGGTGAAGAAGGGGCTTGAGGAGAGCCACTCGGCCATCGACTCCTACGACTCGGACTACGGTCACGGCACGGTGCGCGACGCCATGCACCACTTCGAGAGCCACTGGCGCGACGGCCGCGGCCACGTGGAGCACACCGCGGGCAGCCTGGCGTCGATGGTCACCGAGGCGATCAAGGCCTACACCAAGGTCGACGAGGACCTGGCGAAGCAGCTCACCCGGAAAGCCGGCGAGTGAGCCCGGCCACCGGTCAGGGCCCCCGGCTCGACGCGGGCTACGGCTACGCGCTGGACGTCCCCGACAGCTGGTTCGAGGTCGACGTGCGGCCCGCCACCCGGGCGGCCTCCGCGGCCGACCTGGTCAACCGGCGCATCACCGACCTGCCCGAACTGCGCGAGCGCCGCGCGGACATCGTGCGGCTGGTGCGCAACCAGGCGGCCGCCGCCTGGGACGCGGGCGCGGTCTACTGCGCGGTGATGGCCGAGCCGGTCGCCGACGGGCTGCTGCCGGCCTGCGTGACCGTCTCCTTCCTGCCGGGCCCGGTCGACGCCGACAGCGGCGCGCCGGACCGGCTCTCGCCGCTGCTCGCGACCTTCCGCACCAAGTCCGCCCGCGGCGAGGGCGATCCGTGGACCGAGGTCACCACGGTGGACCTGCCACGGGCCGGAACCGCCGCGCGCACCTACGGCGTCGAGGACGTCGAGGACCCCGACGCCGGATCGGCGTCCGGCGGCGGGCTGACCCGTTCGGTGCGCGTGGTGATCATGCAGACCTACGTACCCGTGCCGGACGTCAACCGGATCGCGGTCGTCACCTGCAGCAGCCCGGCGGTCGAGGTGGCCCCCGCGCTGCTCGACGTCTTCGACGCGATCACCGGGACCTTCCGGCTCCGTCCGGCCGCCGCACTCGTGGAGGAAGTCTGAGATGGCTCGTCCGACCGACTGGCACGTCCTGGACCTGCACGAGGACCCGACGCCGGGCGACGTGCAGCGGATTCGTGAGCTGTCCCGCAGGACCCGGACGATCGCGGACACCGCGGACGGCGCGGCGCGCAACGTGCGCAGCCTGGCCGGCGACCAGGCGACGATGTCGTGGATCGGCGCCGCGGGCGACGTCTTCAAGGACGCGATCGGGAAGTTCCCCGGCCAGCTCGACAAGGTCGCGCACTCCCACCACATGGCCGCAGACGCGCTCGACGGCTACGCCACCGACCTGGACCACGCCCAGGGCCAGGCCGACCGCGCGCTGTCGCAGGCCCGCGAGGTCTACGACACCGTGCAGTCGCTGCACAGCCGGCTGGCGACGGCCGCCGGCACGCTGAGCGGGCTGGACAAGGCCGGCGGTTCCTCGCCGCAGCCCCCCGACCCGGCGCAGGTCAAGGAGCAGGCCCGCAAGCACACCGCCGCGCAGGCCGACGTCGACTCCCTGACGTCCCAGCTCAGCGGTCCGCAGGCGCAGTTGGAGGCGGCGAGGAAGCTGGCCGGGCAGGCCGCCTCGCTGCGCGACGGGGCGGCGCAGACCGCGGGCAGGAAGCTGCACGACGCGGCGGACGCCGGCATCCCCCCGGACTCCTTCTGGCACAAGCTCGGCGAGATAGCGGCCAAGGTGTGGCACGGGCTCATCGTGGTGGCGAAGATCGTGGTGGCCGTCGGCGGCATCATCGCGCTGATCATCGGCGGCCCGATCGCCTGGATCGTGTTCGCGGCCGCGCTGCTGGTGCTCGCCGACACGCTCTACAAATACAGCCAGGGCCAGGCGTCACTGTGGGACGTGGGGCTCGCGGCGCTGAGCTGCATCCCGATGACCAAGGGCCTGACCACGCTCGCCGAGCTGCGCACCGCCTTCGAGGCCGGCGGCCTGCTGGGCGCGGGCACGCACCTCCTGGGCGCCGGCTGGGGCGCGGTCAAGGGCATGGGCACCGCGGCCAAGGCCCTGTGGGAGGGCCGCAGCGCGCTGCCCGGCCTGCTGCGGGCGCTGCCGTTCACCGCCTGGGGCAAGCTCTCCTCGATGGCGACCGACCTGCGGTACGGGGCGGCCGGCGCGTTCACCGGCTTCGGCGCCGGATTCGGCGACGGCGCGGGCTTCTTCGGCTCGATGAAGAACGGTTTCTCCGAGATGTCCGCGGGCTGGCGCGGCGGCCGGGACGCGGCGGGGCTGCTGCCCTCGCAGGCGGCCCGCGGCTGGCAGGGCTCCGGCGGCTATCCGGGCATCGACCTGTGGCAGGACACGACGCTGCCGGCCGGCACCCGGCTGGAGGCGCTGCACCCCAAGCTGACCGGCTTCGTGATGCCGGAGGGCACGATCGCCTCGCTGGGCGGCGACAGCGACGCGATCAGCCGCGGCGTCCAGGTCGGCCCGTCCGACCTGAACAAGTTCATCGAGCACAACTACCGTGTCGAGGGCGTGCAGCTCCAGGTCAACAGCGACCTCCCGGTGGCGGGCTCGAAGGCGGTGGCCAACTCCCAGTTCGGCGGCGGCGGCCTGCCGCAGTACTTCGTCCCGGACATCGGCGCCCACATCGACAGCGGCGCGATCTCCGTGGTGGACGCCGCGGGCCACCGGCTGCCGGTGAGCAACGGCTTCGTCGACCTCAGCGGCGGCGGCCGCATCCCGCTGAACAACTTCGACCTCGCCCCCGGCTCCCCCATCCTCACCAACGCCGCCACCCAGCGCACCGCGGAGGGCGGCGCCACCATCGTGAGCGGCGTCACCCGGGTGGGCCAGGCGGGCGCCGACGTCACCGCACCGAGCAGGTGAAGCAGATGAGCACACCATCCGAGCAGCCCGTGCCGGTCCAGCCGGCGGGGACGGGCGACAACCCGCACGCCCACCTGGACCCGGTGGTCGCCGCGGAGGTCCGTTGGGGCAACCGGGTCGAGCGGGACTGGCACATCACCGACCCGCACTTCGGCTACTGGGACCTGACCCTGGCCCGCCCCTTCCACCTGGAGCGGCTGCGCGCGGAGTTCCGCTTCCCGCCGACGATCGGGCTGGCGGCGGTCGCCTCCCGGCCCGGCGGCCAGCGCGCGTCCATGTCACTGGGCGACAGCGCCAACCTCGTCGGCATCACCGCGCCGCTCCCGGCCGGGTGGCCCGACGCCGACGCCGACATCGGGCTGAACGCGTCATGAGCGAGTCCGCCGAGGGGCCCGTCGAGGTCACGCCGCTGGTCTTCAGGATCGCCGACAGCACCGTGCTGATCGGCGTGCGCACCACGGAACGCGGCCCGGAACCGCTGTTCACCGACGTCGGGGGCGAGCCCTGCGCGGTGGCGTACACCGACCCGGAGGAGATCAGCGGCGACCTGCCAGAGGGATACCGGCTGTTCCAGATCCCGGTGCCGCTGCTGCTGACCCAACTCCCGCCCGGCTGCGGGCTGCTGATCAACCCGCGGGCCGCCTCGCCGCTGCTCGTCGCCGCGGCGGAACGCGACATCGTGCTCGCGGCGAGCGTGCCGTTCCCGTCCGGGGCGTTCATCGCGATCAAGTCCGGCGGCGACGAGCAGCCGCGGCTGCTGGCCGCCGCCCTCCCCCGGATCGAGTTCACCGCGGTCCGCCGGGTCTACGTCACCCGCTACCGGGTGGCCGACGCGCGGGAGAAGGTGCTCGTGGTCTACGAGACCGACCCGGCGCCGGGGGCCGACTCGCTCGCCGCGGACGGTTTCGCGGCGGCCGCCGCCGAGACGGGGCTGGCCGACCCGATGCAGGTGGTCGCCCTGGCGGACGTCCCCGAGACCTTCCGCGCCATCCTCCTCGCCGACGTGCCGCCCGCCTACGTACGCCCCGACCTGGTGGAATGAGCGGCGGGGCCGCGCCCCGAAACACTCCGCGAAATACCGCGTTCCGCGCATAATGCCTTCACTGCCCGCGTTTTCTCCGTCCCGCAGTGGAGGTCCCCCGCATGGCCGCAGCCGCCCCGCCACCGGCCGGGGGGCCGCGCCGGCGGGGCGCGCGATCGCGCCGGCAGGGCCTGTGGGCGCGGTGGCACCGCCGGGCGGAGCGCACCTGGGCGGCGGCGCAGCGGCGGTTCCCGGTGATCACCGAGCTGACCGCCCGGCTGCTGTCGGTCAACGTGCTGGACGCGGCGACGCGCCTGGCGGCGCAGCTCTTCCTGACCGCCGTGCCGCTGGTGTTCGTGGCCGCGGCGCTGATGCCGGGCAGCGTGCGGGACCAACTGGTGACGTCCACCCGGGACCTGTTCGGGCTGACCGGCGCCTCGGCGGAGCAGCTGCGCGAGGTGTACGGGGCCGGGGCCGGCGGCTCGCACGAGGGCCTGCGCGGGACCACCGGCGCGATCGGCGCGGTGATCGTGCTGCTGTCGGCCACCGCGAGCAGCCGGGCGATGGCCCGGGTGTGCGAACGCGCCTGGCTGCTGCCCCGCGCGGGCGCCAGGGTGGCGGTGTGGCGCTGGTTCGTCTGGCTGGTGGCCTGGGGCGCGGTGCTGGTGCTGCAGGGCCCGCTGCGCAAGGGCTTCGGCCTCGGGCCGCTGCTCGGGGTGCCGCTGCTCTTCCTGGCCGACGTCGCCGTGTGGTGGTGGACCCAGCGGCTGCTGCTCAGCGCGCGGGTGCCCTGGCTGCGCCTGCTGCCGGGGGCGCTGCTGACCTCGGCCGCGATGACGGCGCTCTCGGTGACCGCCCGGTTCTACATGCCGCTCGCCCTCAACCGGAGCATCGCCACCTACGGCTCACTGGGCTCGGTGTTCACCCTGCTGTCGTGGCTGATCGCCTGCTGCGCGGTGATCACCTTCACCCTCACCGCCGGCGCGGTGCTGGCCACCGAGCCGCCGCTGGCGCCGCTGCTGGACCGCGAGCGTTTTGCGCCGGACACGTGACGGCACGTCAACAACCGTGCCAGAGTTGACTGTTATGACGCGAGGGGAAGCGGGCCACAGGATCTCCATCCGGTTGACCGGCGACCAGGCGCAGCACCTCAAGGCGCTGCGGAGCTGGTTGAGCCTGGAGGAGTGGTTCACCGACGCGCAGGCGCAGTACGGACTGAGAGTGGTCTACCGCGGGCGCGACGGCAGGGAGCAGGCGGCGGGGCCGGACGGGCCGCCGATGGGCGGGGTCGTCACCGAGATCGTGCTGGTGCTCGCCGGCGCGGCGCTGAACCCGGTCATCAACGACCTGTACGAGCACGTGAAGACCTCCGTGCACGCCTTCACGACGAACCTCAGCGGCGGGGAGCGCCGGATCGAGGGCCGGGTCGCCGTCGAGGACTCCTCCGCGGGCGCGGACGACGCCGAGGACGCCACGGACGCCACCGACCGCACCGGCGGCGCGGCGACCGACGACGCGGCGGGGGCGTCCGGCCCGCGGGACGGCGAGGCCGGAAGGATCGGTTAGCCGACGTGCCGGCCCGCGACTACGACCCCCGGGGCAGGGCCAGCCGCGCGCTGCTGGTCGGGGTGGACCGCTACACCCATGACGAGAACCTCCCGGGCGTCAAGCGCAACCTGGGCGCCCTGTTCGACGCGCTGATGAGCGGCGGCGTCTTCGGCGCCCACGAGGTCAAGGTCGAGTCCCCGCAGACCGGCACCCAGTTCCTCCAGTACCTGGAGCGCGACCTCAAGCAGGCCCGCGGGCTCTTCCTGCTCTACTTCGCCGGGCACGGCAGGGCCCCGCAGGACGGCGGCGACCTGCTGCTGGCCTGCGGCGCCTCGGAGCGCTTCGACGACGACAACGGCCCCACGTACAGCGAGGCGGTCTCCTGGCGCACCGACGTGCTGCCCCGGCTGCGCAACGCCGCCCGGCAGCAGCACGTCGGCCAGATCGTGGTGATCCTGGACTGCTGCTTCGCGGGCAACGCGCTCAGGTCCTTCGGCGCCGGGGACGTGCAGGCCGGCAGCGACCGGATATCCGTCCTCACCTCGGTCCAGGTCAACCGGCGCATCCCGGCGGGCAACGGCAGCCGCGCCACCCCGTACACCGAGCAGCTGGTGCGGCTGCTGCACAACGGCGTCGAGGAGGGCACGAACGTCATCCGCGTGGTACCCCTCGCCAAGGCGCTGCGGCAGGCGATGCGCGACCGCACGACCGTCGAGGGCGACCCGTGGGTGCCGCGCTACCACCGCGCGGAGACCGACCACGAGGTGGTGATCGGCCTGCGGGCCGGGCTCGACGACCCGCTGTGGCAGCGCGCCGGCGAGACGCTGGCGGCCTGGGCGACGTCGCTGCGGGCCTGGCCGCGGAGCCGGCTGCGGCGCGCCGGCGGCGGCTCCGGCGCCCTGCCGGTGGCGCTGACCGCCGCTGCGGTGGTGCTGGCCGCGGCCGGCGGCTACGGCACCTACCGGCTGGCGAGCGGCCACCCGCCGTGCGCTCCGCCGCTCGAACTGCGGGTGCTCACCGACCCCGACGTCGCGCCGACCGTACGCCAAGCGGTGTCCGGGTACCTCGCGTCGTCGGAGAACCACGGGGCCGGCGGCTGCCGGCGCTCCGACATCGACGTGGAATCGCCCAAGGCGACCGACGTCGTGACCGGGCTGCAGCAGTCGCTGCGCTGGCAGAACCCGTCCGGCGACGGCGACTTCCAGCCGCAGCGCGACATCGGCGCCCAGCCGGACGTCTGGATACCCGGCTCCAGCACCAGCCACGCCCGCGCGGACAACGGGGAGGGCCCGGTCACGCTGCGGAACCTCGGATCGATCGCGTCCTCCCCGATCGTGCTCGCGGTGCCCCGGTCCGTCCCTGCGCCGCCGGACAACGGCGCCGACCGGCATCTGAACCAGCTCGTGGCGGACGTGCGGACCGCGGACCCGAAGACCGTACTGCTGCGCGACGACCCGGAGTTCACCGACTCGGCGCAACTGGCGACGGTCGCCCTCTACGGCGCCAACGCCATCGACGAGCCGGTCGGCGACGCCGGTGTGCGGACGGTCGAGGAGCAGACGCAACGGCTCAGCCCGGCGCCGCGGAGCTCCTACGAGCTGATGCGGGAGCTCAACGGGGCGCGGGAGCTGAGGGAGGACGCCGCGGTGCTGCTGCCCGAGCAGGTGATGGCGCAGTTCAACGCCAGGTCCGCGGACTGGCTCGGCGGCCAGGCCGATCAGCTCGGCCGGCGGGTTCCGCTGTACCCCGACGACGTGGGGAGCCTGGACCTGCCGTTCGTCCAGGTCACCTGGAGCGGGGGCGCGGACCCCGACGCGCAGGCGAGGCGGGACGCGGTGGCGCACCTCCACCACTGGCTGGCGGGCCCGGCGGGCCTGGCGGTCTTCACCGACGCGGGATACCGCGGCCCCTCCGCCGGCGACGACCAGGCGCAGCCGGCGGACGGCGACTCCTGGCTGGTCGCCTCCGGCGGCGCCGCGACGAGCCCGGGGAGCGTCGGCTACCGGGTGGCGCCGGCCGCCGTGGCGAAGGTCCACGCCAGGAGCGTCCTCTATCCGGCCCTGCTCGCGGCGGTGCAGCGGCCGCGCACGCCGTACTACGGCGCCTTCACCGAGGCGCTGCAGTCGCAGGTCCACCAGTGGATCACGGCGACCGGGCCGCTCCCCATCGACACCTTCGCGGACACGCTGGACCGGAAGCTGAGGGACGCGCTCGGCGGCAGGTGACAGCCGCGGCCCGGTTATCGCACAGCCGTTCGAATGTGTGCCAGAATCCCTCCCATGCCCCACCACTCCTTCCCCGACGACCTCGTCCAGGCGCAGCGCGACTGGTACGCCACCTATCGCGAGCTGGCCGCGAGCGGTGGCTCGGGCACGCAGACCACGGTGCTGCGGCGCCGCCTGGTGCGGCTCTCGGTGCGAATCACCGCGCACCCCTACTGGGCGACGCTGCCGGGCTCCGCGCCGGCCGCCCGGATGGCCCTCAAGGAGATGACGTGGGCCGACGCGCCGACCCCCGGCCCCGGTGCGGCGCCCGGCCCGGGGCGCGGTTCGGGCGCCCGCTCCTGACGGTCCCAGCGGCCCCACGGACATCTGTGACCACCTGGAGCGCGGACTTGCGAGAGCGCTCTCCGAATCGCTTGACACAGCGCTCCCCGAGCCCCAGGGTACGTCTTCGAGAGAGCGCTCTCACGAAGGCCGGGGGGCTCCTCGGCCGCCGTGCGCCGTCGGGACGCCGGCCGTCCTCCGGGTGTGTAAAGGTGGGTCGTACCTCATGTCGAACGGGGCCGCAGACAGTGAACTCCCCGAGCCGGGGCACCGGTCCGGGCGAACCGCGGCCGACTCGGCCGACGCGGCCGACTCCGGCAGGCTGAGCCGCCGCTCCTTCGTCACCGCGGCCGCCCTCGCCACCGCGGCGCCGGTGGCGGCCGCTGCCCCCGCCGCCGCGCAGTCCGCGGGCCGCGGGCACTCCCCCGCCGAGCCGGACTTCGGGCCCAACGTCAGGGTCTTCGACCCGAGCACCCCGGTCGCCGAGATCCAGGCCGCGCTGGACGCGGCGGCCGCCGAGCAGGTGGCCGCCGAGTTCGGCACCGGCCGCTACGCCTTCCTCTTCAAGCCCGGCACCTACGACGTCGACGCGCAGCTCGGCTACTACACCTCGGTGGCGGGCCTGGGCCTGACCCCCGACGAGGTGACGATCAACGGCGCGGTGCGGGTCGAGGGCCAGCCGCAGCCGGGCGGCGGCGACAGCGCGCTCACCAACTTCTGGCGCTCGGCGGAGAACCTCGCCGTGGTGCCGACCGGCGGCGTCAACTGGTGGGCGGTCTCCCAGGCGGCGCCGCTGCGCCGGGTGCACATCCGCGGCCAGCTCTTCCTCTTCCCCCGGCAGGGGGGCTACTCCAGCGGCGGCTACATCGCCGACTCGGCCGTCGACGGCCAGGTCGTCAACGCCTCGCAGCAGCAGTGGCTGACGCGGGACAGCGCGGTGGGCAGCTGGTCCAACGGCGTGTGGAACCAGGTCTTCGCGGGCGTCATGGGGGCGCCCGCGCAGTCCTTCCCGAACCCGCCGTACACCACGCTGCCCACCAGCCCGCTCAGCCGGGAGAAGCCGTTCCTGTACGTGGACCAGGCCGGCGGCTACCGGGTGTTCCTGCCCGCGCTGCGCCACGACGCGGTGGGCACCACCTGGAGCGGCGGGGCCACCGCGGGCTCCTCGGTTCCGCTGGACCGCTTCTTCGTCGCCCGGCCGACGGACTCGGCCCGCACCATCAACAGGGCGCTGTCCCAGGGCAAGCACCTGCTGCTGACGCCCGGCGTCTACAAGCTGACCGACACGATCAGGGTCAAGTGGGCCGGCACCGTGGTGCTGGGCCTCGGCTACGCGACGCTGACGCCGGTGCGCGGGGTGGTGCCGATGACCGTCGCGGACTCGCGCGGCGTGCGGATCGCCGGCCTGCTCTTCGACGCCGGCCCGGTCAACTCCCGGGTGCTGCTGGAGATCGGCGGCAAGCACGGCGGCCGCACCGACCCGCGCGAACCCGCGTCGGTGCAGGACGTGTTCTTCCGGATCGGCGGCGCGGGCGCGGGGAAGGCGTCCACCGCCCTGGTGGTCAACAGCGACAACGTGCTCCTCGACCACATCTGGGCCTGGCGCGCCGACCACGGCACGGGGGTCGGCTGGACGGTCAACACCGCGGACACCGGCGTCGTGGTCAACGGCGACAACGTGCTGGCCACCGGCCTGTTCGTGGAGCACTTCCAGAAGTACAACGTGGTCTGGAACGGCGACCGGGGCCGCACCGTGATGTTCCAGAACGAGCTGCCGTACGACCCGCCGAACCAGGCGGCCTACACCCACCACGGCGTCGACGGCTACGCGGCGTACAAGGTGGCCGACGGGGTCCGCCACCACGAGGGCTGGGGGCTGGGCAGCTACTGCTTCTTCAACGTCGACCCGACGATCCACAACGCGCACGGCTTCGAGGCGCCGGACCGGCCGGGGGTGGTCTTCCACGACCTGCTGACGGTGTCGCTCAACGGCGCAGGCGTGATCGACCACGTGATCAACGGCTCCGGCGACCCGGCCCAGGGAACCGCCACGGTGCCGGTGAACGTGGTGCGCTACCCCGCGGGCTGAGCCGCGCCGGCCGGGCGGCGGGCGGGGCGGGCAGGGCGGACGCCACGACGCGCCTCCAGAAAGTGTCAGGACCGACACAGGACCGGCACGGACCCTGCGCCCAAGGTGTCAGGACTGACAATTGACATGGCCGACACCACCATTAGGCTGTGCAGATGCCAGCAGAGCCGGCCGCCGCCGCACAGGAGCCCGGGCTGCGCGCTCGCAAGAAGGAGCAGACCCGCCGCATGCTGCGGGAGAGCGCCGCCCGGCTGTTCGCCGCCCGCGGCTTCGCCGGCACCACCATCGCCGACATCGCCGCGGCGGCGAACGTCTCGGAGCGCACCTTCTTCCGCTACTTCGACAGCAAGGAGGCGCTGCTGCTGCCGGACGGCATCGAGCTGTTCGGCTGGATCGAGCGGGAGCTGGCCGCCCGGCCGGACGGCGAGGAGCCGCTGCAGGCGGTCTGCGCGGCGCTGCTGGCCGCCGCGAAGCCCTTCTCGGCCGGCAGCCTGACCGCGCTCACGCATCCGCTGGAGGGCACCGAGGCGCTGGTCGTCGGCCGGCTGGTGCAGGCGTTCAGCGGGTTCGAGGAGCGGCTGACCGCGCTGGTCGAACGCCGGCTGCCGTCCGGCACCCCCGACCGGGACCTGCACGCCGCGGTGCTGGCCTGCGCCGCGCTGTCCGCGGTGCGGGCGGTGCTGCGCACCCAGCGCGGCAGGCGTGCGGCCGGGACCGCGCAGCCCACCGCGGCCGACCTGCTCCCCCGGGCCCTCGCCCTCCTCTCCCAGATCGGAACCCCAGCGACGTGACGAGCGACCCCGGCCGCACCCGGCCCCCGGGCGGGACGACCGCCGCCCCGACCGAGGCCCCGGCCCAGGCTCAGGTCCAGCACGCCCCGGCCCAGCCCGCGCCGGCCGACCGCGCCGCGCGGCCGACCCGGCGGCGGTGGCCGCGGCGCAGGCCGCTGCTGGCGGCCGGCGCGGCGGTGGCGGCCCTGGTGGTGCTGGCCGGCGCGGGCAACGTGCTGCTCGCACGCACCGCGCGGCAGCACATCGTGAACGCGGCCGACTGCCGGCTGCGCCCGGTCGGCCGGATCTCCGCCCACCTCAGCGGCAGTCTCGCCGGGCTGCGGCTGCTGACCGGCGACGTGGGCACGGTACGGATCGCCGCCGACGACGTCCGCCGCGACGGCACCACCCTGTCGGTCGCCGCCGAACTGCGCGACGTCACCACCAAGGGCCACAGCAGCGGCGGTTCGGCCACCGCCACCATCGCCTACGGCCAGCTGGCCGAGCGGCTCGGCGGCGGCGTCGCCGGGCTGCGGCCGGGCCCCGACGGCTCGGGCGGGCTGGCGCTGACCGGCACCCTCGCGGGCATTCCGCTGCCGGTCACCGTGCACGCCCGGATCGCCGCCGGCAACGACCGGCTGACGGTCACTCCGGCCGACATCGTGATCCTCGGCCAGGACTTCCCGGTGGCCCGGCTGGCCGCTTCGGGGAAGACCGCCCCGCAACTCTCCACGCTGGCGGGACGGCTGGGCCCGCGCACCGTCGCGGTGCCCCAACTCCCCGCGGGCGTACGGCTCACGGGCGCCACCGCCGCCGCCGACGGGCTGCGGCTGACCCTCGCCATCTCGCCCGCCGCGGTCAGCCGCCCGTCCAAGGGCTGTTCCACGTAACGACCTTGGAGAACGTCTCGACCGGGCGATCATCCCTCCCTAGGATGACCCTACTTCCGCAATCGCCGGATCACTCTGAGTCGAGACGCCATGAGGGGCCCTATGGAACACGGGGACACACCGCTGACCGACAGGATCGACGTGACGGTGCCCAGCGTGGCCCGCATGTACGACTACCTCCTGGACGGAAAGGACAACTACCCGGCCGACCGGGCGGCGACCGACCAGCTGCTGCGGCAGGTGCCCAGCATGAAGGTGCTCGCCCTGAACAACCGTCACTTCCTGCGCCGCGTCGTCCGGGTGCTCGCCGAGGAGTACGGCATCAAGCAGTTCGTCGACCACGGATCGGGCCTGCCCTCGGTGGACAACGTCCACGAGATCGCCCAGCGCATCCACCCCGACGCCCGGGTCGTCTACACCGACATCGACCCGATCGTGCTGGCCCACGGCCGGGCGCTGCTGGAGCAGAACGACAACACCGCGGTGCTCACCGCCGACTTCCGCGACACCGAGAGCATCTGGGGCAGCGAGGAGCTCAAGAAGCTGATAAGGATGGACGAGCCGATCGCCGCCCTGTTCGTGTCGGTGCTGCACTGCATCCCGGACAGCGACGACCCGGCCGGCGTGGTCGAGCGGGTCCGCGCCAAACTCCCGCCCGGCAGCTTCCTGGTGGTGTGCCAGCTGGTCAGCGAGGACGAGGAGACCCGGCGCGGCGTCACCGAGTTCATGGACGTCTCCACCGGTGGCCACTGGGGCCGGGTGCGCGAGCCCGAGGACGTCCACACGTACCTCAAGGGTCTGGACCTGCTGGAGCCCGGCCTGGTCGAGGTCTCCACCTGGCGCGCCGACAACGACCTGGCGCCGAAGCAGCTCAGCAACGAGTGGATAGAGTTCGGCGGCGTCGCCCAACTCTGAACCCGCGCGCGCCCTCCGGAGCGCGACGCGCGAAAGGGCCCCGCGTGCGCCGGTGTTCGGCGCGTGCGGGGCCCTTCGCGTGCGGCACGCCGCCGCTACAGATACCGCTTGAGCGCTTCCTCGAGCATCACCCGGCTGGCCGCGGGCGTCGCCGCCTGCGCACTCAACTCGTCCAGCGCGGCACGGTACTTGTCGAGGTCCTCCAGCCGGTCCAGGTAGACCGCGCTGGTCATGTGCTCCAGGTACACCACGTCGGGCAGGAAACCCTGGGCGAAGCGCAGATACGTCACCGCGGCGCCCGGCGTGGCCGCCGCGCTGGCCTCGTACGACGCGATCTGCAACCGCACTCCCGGCTGCCGCAGCGTGTCCAGCAGGTAGACCAGCTGGTCGCGCATCACGTCGGGGCCGCCGACCGGGCGGTGCAGCACGCCCTCGTCGATCAGCGCCCACAGCACGGGCGCGCCGGGCTGGTTCATCCTGCGCTGGCGCTCCAGCCGCAGGTTGACGCGCTGTTCGATCTCGTGCCGCGGCGAGAGCCGGTGGCCGCTGAGCACGACCGACCGCGCGTACTCGGGCGTCTGCAGCAGGCCGGGCACGAACTGGTTCTCGTAGGTGCGGATGACGTGCGCGTCCCGCTCCAGGCCGATGAGCTGCTGGAGCCAGTCCGGCACGACCTCGCCGTACGGCTGCCACCAGTCGGCCTGGGAGGAGCGCTGGACCAGGACGCCGATCTCGGCGCGCTCCCGCTCGCCGACGCCGTACAGCTCCAGGAGGTCGTCGACGTCGCGGGCCTTCAGCGAGACGTGGGCGGTCTCCATGCGGCTGATCTTGGACGCGTGCGCCCTGATGTGGTGGCCTGCCGCGGCCGGGGTCAGCGCCCGGCTCTCGCGCAGGGCGCGCAGGTAGTTGCCCAGGACACGCGCCATCGCTTTGGCGCCCATGTCGGGGCGACGTTCGACGAGTTGCACCGGCGAGACGGGCTGCAACGAAGCGGGCATGCGGGCTCCCAAGGAATACCGGACAGGCCAGTATTGCATCCGGGAGCCCGCTCCCGCCGCATAACCGATGCGTTCGGCGGGCCCTCTTCAGCCGGTGAAGGAGTCGAAGTCGCCGTCCTTCGCGCCCTCCACGAACGCGGTGATCTCGGCGCGGGTGTAGACGAGCGCGGGTCCGTCCGGATGACGCGAGTTGCGCACCGCCACGCTGCCGTCGGACAGCGCGGCCACCTCGACGCAATTGCCGCTCTGGTTGCTGCGGCCGCTCTTGGTCCACCGCGCACCGGCGAGCGAACTGGCCTGAACACCGTTGTCGAACTGCTGCACGTGCATCACTCCTTCGTGGGCTGGCCGTACCGCGGCCCGCTTCCGCATCGTGGACCACGACAGGTACACACGTACCCGGCGCGCACTTGCGAATGCAATTCCGGATGCAATTGCATCAGCATGCGGACGCAGACGATACTGTGGGTACTACCGTGATCTCGATGCGTGCTCGACAGCTTCGCTCGGAGGGGTGAACCGCATGACCGCCCTGTCGTCCGATTCCGCGAACGGCCTGTACGGACGGCGCCAACTCTCCTACGCGGAGCGGGATCTGCTGGAGCCTCAGACATCGCGGCAGGACTTCACCGCGCCGCCGCCCACCCCGCTCGACGTGTTCCTGAACAGCGAGCCGCGCGTATGGGGCGGCCCCGGGGACGACGGCGGCGAGGGCTTCGCCGCGCTGCGCTTCGACGCCACACCGACCAGCGTCACCCGCACCCGCAGCTTCCTGCGCAGCACCCTGACGCAGTGGCGACTGCCGGAGCTGGTGGACGACGCCACCACCATCGCCGCCGAACTCGTCGCCAACGCGGTGACGCACGCGCTGCGTCCCGGCATCGCGCCGCCGCACGCCGGACCCGGGCGCGCCGAGCGGCCCACCGGGTCCGGACACCGGCCCTCGGCCTGGATCGCCCTCGTCCGCACCGACCAGGCCGTCGTCTGCGCGGTGGCCGACCCGAGCCCGCAACTGCCGGAGATGTCCGAGCCCGAACTCTTCGCCGAGTCCGGCCGCGGGCTGCACATCGTGGCCGAACTCAGCGAGACCTGGGGGCACTCGCAGCCGGAGGCCGCCGGCAAGACGGTCTGGGCCCGTCTGGCCAGCGGCCGTTGACACCGCCGCGTTCCCGGCCCTGTGCCAAGTCGGCAGCCTCCCGCCGTGACGGCGGCCCGGTCACGCCACCTTGCGCACCTCGATCAGCAGCGCCTGCTCGGGGTTGAGCATCGGCATCGGCACGCCGGCGACCGCGAGCACCGCGCCCGGCAGCGTCAGTTCGCCCTCGACCGCACGGTCGAACCAGGCTGGCCCGCTGGTCTGGTGGAGCGAGGGCAGCCCGAGGTCGGTCCTGATCCGCACCCGGTAGGTCGCATCGGCGGCAAGTCCCGGCATCCTGACCCGGCCTGACTGGCCTTCGGGCGAGGTCGCCACCCGAGCCCAGCAGTACAGCGCGGCCGCGCCGTCATGGGCGACCACGCCGTGCAGCAGCGTCGCGTCGCCTTCCAGGTCGGCGCGCACCATGCGGCCGCCGTGCAGCAGCGGGCGCAGTTCGCGGTAGAGCGCGGTCCAGGCGGTGAGCCGGGCCAGCTCCTCGGGGGTGCAGCCGGTGATGTCCTGCTCGATGCCGGGGTGGCCGAACAGCGCGGTGGTCAGCCGGAAGGCGTCGGAGGTCAGCCGGCCGGTGGTGTGGCTGGGCGACGGACCGATGTGGCTGCCGACCAGCTCGGGGGGCAGCAGCTGGGCGGTCCAGCGCTGGATCTCCTGGCGCTCCACCGGGTCGTTGCAGTCCGAGGCCCACACCCGGTCGGTGCGCGCCAGGATGCCCAGGTCGATCCGGCCGCCGCCGCTGGCGCAGCTCTCGATCTCCAGCCCGGGGTGGCGCTCCTTGAGGGCGTCCAGCAGCCGGTAGAGCGCGGTCACCTGGCCGTGCGCGGTGGGGCGGTCGCCGGGTCCGTGCACCGCCTCGTGCAGCTCCCTGTTGTGGTCCCACTTCAGGTACGCGATGCCGTACGTGGCGACCAGGTCGTCCAGCGCGGTGAGCAGGTACTCGCGGACGTCCGGGTTGGCCAGGTCGAGGACGTGCTGGTGGCGCGAGGAGGGGCCGACGCCGCGGGCCGGGCCGAGCACCCACTCCGGGTGCTCGCGGGCCAGGTCGGAGTCGAGGTTGACCATCTCGGGCTCCACCCACAGGCCGAACTCCATGCCGAGCGCGCGCACATGGTCGACCAGCGGGGTCAGCCCCCCGGGCCAGACCACCGGGTCGACCGCCCAGTCGCCGAGCCCGGCGTGGTCCGAGCGGCGGCCGGTGAACCAGCCGTCGTCCAGCACGAACCGCTCGACGCCGACCTCGGCGGCCTTGCTCACCAGTGCCAGCAGCCGGTCGAGGTCGTGGTCGAAGTACACCGCCTCCCAGCTGTTGAGGATCACCGGGCGGGGGGTGCGCGGGTGCGTGCTCCTGGCGCGCAGCAGGGTGTGGAAGCGGTCGGCGAGACCGTCGAGCCCGGCGTCGGACCAGGCGAAGTGGCAGACCGGGCTCCGGTAGGTGTCGCCGGGTGCGAGGCGGATCTCGCCGGCCCGCAGCAGTTCGCCGCCGCCGAGGACGGAGGCGTGCACGCCGGCGCCCTCGGGCAGCCGCTCGGCGAGATAGCGCTGGTCGCCGCTCCACGCGACGTGCACCGCCCACACCTCGCCGGCGCCGAAGCCGAAGCCCTGCTCCCCGACGGTCATCAGGTAGGGCGAGTCCAGGCCGGGCTTTCCGCGGCGGACCTCGCGGGCGTGGGTGCCGTGGTCCAGCGTGCGGCGCTGCGGGGAGCGTTCGCGGCTCCACTTGCCGGTGAAGTCGAGGATCTCGGTGGCCCGGCGCGGCACCGGCAGCACCGTGGTGACCTGCGCGAGGTCGTACGGCGCCGGGTCGGTGCCGTCGGCGCGGCGGGTGACGGCGGCGGCGACCGCGAGCACTCCCGACGGGTGGAGGGTGTAGGTGAGGGCCAGGTCGAGTCCCGCGGCGGCGTCGTCCAGCGCGAGGGTCAGCTCGCCGCCGCCGTCCGGGTCCTGCCGGACGGCGGAGCCGGTCAGCGCCGGGCGGGGGGCGCCGGCGCCGCCGGCGAGGTGGCCGTGGTGGGCCGGCGTGCCGTGCCAGCCCTCCGCCTCGGTGGGCCAGACGGTGAGGCGGCGCGGGATGTCGATCGCGTTGTTCAGGATGGCGCCGTCGGCGGTCAGCGCGAGCGCCTCGACGGCGTCCTCGGACAGCTCGCCGAGGTCGGCTCCCCAGTGCAGGACTCTGGGCACCGGCTCGCTGAGTTCCACGACGAAGCTGGTGCCTGCCGCGCGCAGGGTGACGATCCGCGCGGGGGTGGTGGGCATACGGAGTCCTTTCCATTCGTCCGGCGGGGCCGCCGCCGCGGGGCGGACGGCGGTGCGGAGCGGTCCGCCCCGCGGCGGCGGCCCCGCCGGACACCGGGTGCTTGCGGTGGGTCGGTTCTTCCCGAGCGGCGTCCTGGATCGCGGCGCCGTTGCCGTACACAGGAGACGGGTACAGCTCATTCTTCTTCAGCATGTCGGTGAAGACCGGCAGATCCACGCCCTGCCGGCCGAGCGCCCGCGCCGAGGCGGTCGTCGCGGCGGGGAGGGAGGGGAAGAAGGCGCCGGTCCTGGACGCCTTCGCCTGGCAGGGCTGCCGGCCGGCCCGCCGGGGCCGCGCGGGGTCCCGGCGGGCCCCGGTCAACCGGCCGGACGGGCCGGTGGGGCCCCGACTCGCACGACCCGACTCGGACCGCCCGGCTCAGACGGTGATCCTGTCCAGGTCCGGGGCGTAGTCGGTCGCGTTGCCGAAGGTGAGGGTGTTCCCGCCGGCCTTCAGCCGCACCGGGACGGTGACGGACCGCGCCTGGCCCCAGTCGTTGTCGTTGCCGCCGAACACCGGGACCCTCACGGGGGCGCCGTCGACGCCGACGACGAGGGTGCGGCTGGAGTCGCCGTCCACGTAGTCGAGTTGCAGCAGGTAGGTGCCGTCCTTCGGTGCGGTGACGCCGCTGATGGTCAGCGTGTTGCCGTCGCCGCCGAGGTTGCCGGCCTTCTTGCCGCCGGAGCACCCGGAGCAGTCGCCGATGCTCGCGCTGCCGTTGAGCGTGTTGCCCGGCGCCTCCGCCTCGTACGAGGTGGGGCCGCCGGCGGCGGGTGTGGTGACCGGGACCGCGGGGCTCGGCGCGGAGGTGCGGCCCCTGCCGTCGTGCGCGACGACGGTGAAGGAGTAACCGGTTCCCGGTGCAAGGCCGTTGACCGTGGCGCTGGTGCCGGTGACGGTGGCGACCTCGGTGGCGCCGGAGTACACGTCGTAGCCGGTGACCGGCCAGGCGCCGGTGTTCACGGCGTTCCAGGCCAGCGAGACGCTGCCCGCGGTGGACGCGGTGCCGTGCAGGCCGAGCGGGACGCCGGGGTGGGCACCGGACTTGGCCGGGGTGAGGGTGAACAGCCGCGAACCGTGCGGCGGCAGGTTCTCGGTGAGGCCGCCGCTGACGCCGCCCAGGTTCTTGCGCGCCCACAGGTCGCGCACCGACGCCTTGCCGGAGATGCCCAGCGAGGTGAGGTCGGCGGTCACGTCGGAGTAGCCGGCGCCCATGTTGAACAGGGCCACGGTGTAGGTGCCGTCGGCGTTGCGTGCGTACCAGACCTGCTGGTCGGCGGACTGGCTCAGCGGACGGGCCGGGTTGCCCGCCTGGTCGACCGCGATGACCTCGTCGTCGGTGAGCAGCGACAGGCCGTACGGGTCCAGCTTGGTGAGGTCGTCACCGGTGTACAGCGGCGCGGACTCGATCGCCCAGAAGGTGGCGTAGCTCTGCCGCTCGGCGTCGTTGAGGCCGTCCATCGGGCTGACGCCCACGTCGAGGGAGTCGAGGTTGTTCCAGTGGCCGGGGCCCGCGTCGTCGATCCACGGCACGACGTCGGTCCAGCGGCCCTTGACCGAGCTGTTCCAGGTCACCAGGGTGTCGCAGTAGCACTCGACGTCGGTGTCGACGCGCCAGCCGTTGGAGTCGGCCTTCCAGACGTCCGCCCTGCTGTGGGCCAGCGCCCAGGACAGCGTCAGCTGGATGGGGCGGCCGGCGGCCTGCAGGGCGCGGTGCCAGCCCTGCACGTCGGGCACGTTGTCGTGCGCCGCGTCGCCCTGGGAGGACCCCGGGCCGACGCCGTCGATCTTGAGGAAGTCCACGCCCCAGGAGGCGAGTTCGTCGGCGACGGAGTCGATGTACTTCTGCGAGCAGGGGCTCGACCAGTCCATCTGGTAGGAGACGTTGTCCCAGCCGCTGGTCTTGCGCAGGTCGGGGTAGACCAGGTCCTTGGTGGTGCAGCCGGGCGCGCCGTAGACCGGGGTCCTGCCGTCGTCGTACGCGTCGATGTAGAGCCCGACCGCCAGGTAGAGCCCGAACTTCAGTCCCTTCTGGTGCAGTTGGTCGCCGACGTACTTCATGCCGTGTGGGAACTTCTTGCTGTCGGCGATCGGCCGGCCGTAGCCGTCGAAGACGTTCTTGCCGTCGTCGAGGTTCCAGCCGGCGTCCACGTTGACGTAGTCGTAGCCGTGCGGCTTGAGCTTGGCGGCCACCACGTCGGCCTGTTGCAGCACATGTGCCTCGGTGAGCCAGTTCTCACCGCCGTAGCCGGGGAAGTTGGTGGACTCCAGGCTCCAACTGCTCCAGCCCATGTAGGGCTTGGCGGCGAGCGCCGAGGTGCCGGTCGCCGCGCGGCTGGTGGTGGCGCCCGCGAGGGTCGGGGCGTGGGCGGGGGCCTGGGCGGGCGCGGCGGACGCGGCGGCGGGCACCGCGAGCGTCGCGGTGAGCGCGCCGACTGCCAGGACGGGCAGTGCCAGGGTGCGCAGAAGTCCGCCGCGGCGGGCGGGTGTTCCGCGCCGTGCGGAGAGTGCGGGTCCTGCTGGACGAGCCATGGGTGTACTCCATCTCGGCGCGGAGGCGTGCGGCCGGACCCGGACGGGTCCCGCCATGCCCGCGCACGGTCAGCCGCCTGAGGAATGGGGGAACGGGTGGTCCCCCGGTGGTGGTCGTCCCGGAGCACCACCGAGGGAGTCGGACCACGGCCGGAGGGGAGGAGAGCCGGCCGCACTCCCACCGGCGGAACCGTCCCGTCCGCACCGGCGGGGAGTGCGGCGAATGTAGCCAGGGTTTCCTTCCAACGTCAACATAGTCGGCAGGGAAAATCCGATGTCGGCCACAGCCAACTGCCAGAAGGAGCCTCCCCATCCGCCTCGGGACGCCGAAGGGGAGCCTTCAAGGGCCCCATACAGGGGGACACGCCCTCCCCCACATCGGCCCGCAGGGCACCCAGCCACCTCCCTTCCTTGGTTTCCACTGGAAATGTATGGTCCAGGGCATGAGCCTCGCCGATCAGCCGCCCGCCGCCGCCCTGGTCTTCCAGACCCTGCTCGCCCACGGGCCGCTGACCAGGGCCGAGGTCGGACGGCGCACCGGTCTGACGGCCGGCGCGATCACCAAGGTCGCCACTCCGCTGCTCGCCGACGGCTGGATCACCGAACTCGGCCGGCCGGTCGTGGAGCGGGCGAGCGGCCGCCCGGCGACGCTCATCGCGGTCCGCGCCGAGCGGGCCCGCTTCGTCGGCGTCAAGGTCACCGGCGACGAGCTGATCGGCGTGCTGGCCGACCTCACCGCGCAACCGCTGGCGACCGCGCGCGCGCCGCTCGGCTCGCGCGACGTGGGCACCGTCGTCCTGGCCATCGCGCGGCTGGTCACGCGGCTGCGCGAGGAGGCCGGCGCCGCACAGGACGGCGCGGTGCACAGCATCGGGGTGACCATCTCGGGCGACGTGGACGGGCAGACCGGCACCGTGTCCTACTCCCCCTTCCTCGACTGGCGCCGGGTGCCGCTGGCCCACCTGGTGGAGACCGCGACCGGCACCCCGACCGTCGTCGAGAACGACGTGCGGGCGCTGACCGTGGCCGAGCAGTGGTTCGGCGCGGGGGTCGGCCTCTCGTCGTTCGCGCTGGTCACCGTGGGGGCGGGGATCGGCGCCGGGCTGTCCATCGGCGGCCGTGTGGTGTCGGGGGCGCACGGGGTGTCCGGCGAGATCGGCCACCTGCCGGTCGGCGGCACCGACCGCACCTGCACCTGCGGGAACACCGGCTGCGTGGAGGCGGTCGCGTCCACCCACGCCATCACGGAACAGGCCAGGCAGGCCACCGGCGACCCGGAGCTGACCATGGCGGAGGCCGTACGCCGGGCGCACGACGGCGACGCCGCGGTCCGCGCGGTGTTCTCCCGGGCGGGACACGTGATGGGGCTGGCGCTGGCCGCGGTCGCCAACCTGATCGGCCCCGAGCGCATCATCATCTCCGGCGAGGGCGTGGCCTCCTACGACCTGTACGCCGACCAGATCCGGCAGACCTTCGCCGACCACGCCTTCGGCGCCGCCGCGGACTGCGACATCGTGGTCCGCCCGCTGCCGTTCGAGGAATGGGCGCGCGGCGGCGCCGCGGTCGCCGCCCAGCACCTCTTCGCGCCCGTCAAGTGACCGGACGGCCGGAGCGGGCCCGGCGGCCGGGCGCTCGGCCGATCGGGAGGGACGGGGCGATCGGCGGGACCGGGCGATCCTCCGGGTCACGATCACGGCCGCAGGACTCGACTCCGCAGGCTGGGTGTGCCTTCATTGAAGTGACCGCGCGTGCGGTCGCACGAGGCGTGCGTCGAACGACGAAGAAGTCGGGAAGACCATGGCAGGACAAGGTGCGCTCAAGCAGCGCAGGGCCGCTCTGGAGCAGGAGTGGGCGCTGCGCGTGCCGCAGCTGCGGGCCGCCGCACCGCTCGCACCGGTGACGGCGCTGCTCAGCGCGGAGGTCAGCGAGTCGTGGAGGCGCTCGCTGCCCACCGTCGACCCCGGCCTGCGCAGCGCGCCGCCGGCCCGCAGGGGCGTCGGCTGGGCAGGGTCGGCGCTGCGCGAGCCGGTGACCGAGCTGGCCGAGGAGCTGCGCGGCATCACCGAGGACGCCGGGTTCGTGGCGGCGGTCACCGACGAGCAGGGCACCATCGTGTGGACCGCCGGCGGCCGGGTGATGCGCCGCCGCGCCGAACAGGTCAACTTCGCGCCCGGCGGCCGCTGGGACGAGGGCGCCATGGGCACCAACGCGCTCTCCCTCGCGCTGCGCACCGGCCGGCCGAGCACGGTCTTCTCGGCGGAACACCTGGTCGCGGCGCTGCACGGCTGGGTCTGCTACTGCGCGCCGGTGCACGGCCCGGACGGCCGGGTGCTGGGCGTCCTCGACCTGTCGACCACCTGGGACCGCTCGCATCCGCTGGCGCTGCCGACGGTGCGGACGCTGACCTCGGCGATCGAGGGGCGGCTGCGGGACCTGGCACGCGAACGCCGGGCGCAGCCGCCCGCCGCCGCGGGCGTGCGGCTGGCCTGCCTGGGCGCGAGCCGGGCGACCAGCGGCGGGGCGCCGCTGCACCTGCCGCCGCGGCAGGTGGAGATCCTCACGCTGCTCGCGCTGGAGCCGGACGGCTTCTCCCCCGAGCGGCTGCGCGACGCGCTGTACGGCGACCGGCCGGTCACCGCCTCCACCTTCAAGGCCGAGGTCTCGCACCTGCGCCGGGCGCTGCAGGGCGCGGTCGCCACCCGCAGGTACGCGCTGACCGCGCCGGTGGACTGCGACGCCGTCCAGCTGCTGCGCGCACTGGAGCGCGGCGACACCGCCACGGCCGTCGACCTCTACCGAGGGCCGCTGCTGCCGCTCTCCGAGGCGCCGGGCGTGCTCGCCTGGCGGGCCCAGCTGGAGGTCGTGGTCCGCGAGGCGGTGCTCGCGGCCGGCTCCCCGGAGCACGCCCTGCGCTACGGCGAGCGCGCGCCTTACGACGCCGAGATCCACCGGCACGCGCTGCGCACCCTGTCGCCCACCGACAGCCGCCGCGCCCTGGCCGCAGGCCGCCTCGCCACGGCCGACCGCCCGTAGCACCAGCGGC
The DNA here is from genome assembly GCF_036353415.1 of Actinacidiphila polyblastidii. Taxonomy (NCBI): domain Bacteria; kingdom Bacillati; phylum Actinomycetota; class Actinomycetes; order Kitasatosporales; family Streptomycetaceae; genus Actinacidiphila; species Actinacidiphila polyblastidii. The sequence continues at coordinate 42,725 of NZ_JAZEWV010000022.1, read as the reverse complement.
CGCCCGTCCGCGGGACCGCCGCCGCGGGCGGGACCAACCTTTCGCCAACCTCCGGCGGCCACAGTGGCCGCGTCGTACCCCCTGCGTACTCAGGAGCGCCGCCATGGTCTACGCGCAGCCAGGCACCGAAGGCAGCATCGTCAGCTACGCCCGCCGCTACGACAACTTCATCGGCGGGGAGTGGGTCGCGCCCGCCGAGGGACGCTACTTCGACAATCCGTCCCCGGTGACCGGCGAGACCTTCTGCGAGGTCGCCCGATCGACCGCCCCGGACGTGGAGTCGGCGCTCGACGCCGCGCACGCCGCGGCCGGGCCGTGGGGGCGCACCTCGCCCACCGAGCGCGCGCTGATCCTCAACCGCATCGCGGACCGCATCGAGGAGAACCTGGAGCGGCTGGCGGTCGCCGAGACCTGGGAGAACGGCAAGCCGGTCCGCGAGACGCTGGCCGCCGACCTGCCGCTGGCGGTGGACCACTTCCGCTACTTCGCCGGGGCGATCCGCGCCCAGGAGGGCAGCATCGCGGAGATCGACGCGGACACGGTGGCGTACCACTTCCACGAACCGCTGGGCGTGGTCGGCCAGATCATCCCGTGGAACTTCCCGATCCTGATGGCCACCTGGAAGCTGGCGCCGGCCCTCGCCGCCGGGAACTGCGTGGTGATCAAGCCGGCCGAGCAGACCCCGGCGAGCATCCTGCTGGTGATCGAGCTGATCGCGGACCTGCTGCCGCCGGGCGTGGTGAACGTCGTCAACGGCTTCGGCGTCGAGGCGGGCAAGCCGCTGGCGTCCAGTGCGCGGGTGGCGAAGGTGGCGTTCACCGGCGAGACCACCACCGGGCGGCTGATCATGCAGTACGCCAGCGAGAACATCGTCCCGGTCACCCTGGAGCTGGGCGGCAAGAGCCCCAACATCTTCCTGCCCGACGTGATGGCCGCCGACGACGACTTCCTGGACAAGGCGGTCGAGGGCTTCGTGATGTTCGCCCTCAACCAGGGCGAGGTGTGCACCTGCCCGTCCCGCGCGCTGATCCACTCGGGGATCTACGACGAGTTCATGGCCCGCTGCGTCGAGCGCACCCGCGCGATCAGGGGCGGCGACCCGCTCGACCCGGCGACCATGCTGGGCGCGCAGGCCAGCAACGACCAGTACGAGAAGATCCTCTCGTACATCGACATCGGCAGGCAGGAGGGCGCCGAGGTGCTCACCGGCGGCGCCCCGCGCACGGTGGCGGGCCTGCCCGGCGGCTACTACATCGAGCCGACGATCTTCCGCGGCACCAACGACATGCGGATCTTCCAGGAGGAGATCTTCGGCCCGGTCGTCTCGGTGACCACCTACGACTCGGTGGACGAGGCGATGAAGCTCGCCAACGACACGCTGTACGGACTCGGCGCGGGCGTCTGGACCCGCGACGGCAGCACCGCCTACCGGATGGGCCGCGAGATCAAGGCCGGCCGGGTGTGGACCAACTGCTTCCACGCCTATCCCGCGCACGCGGCGTTCGGCGGCTACAAGAACTCCGGCATCGGCCGGGAGAACCACAAGATGATGCTGGAGCACTATCAGCAGACCAAGAACCTTCTCGTGTCCTATTCGCCGAAGAAGCTGGGCTTCTTCTAGACTCCCCAAAAGAGGTGCCTGGCCTGGCCATTCACCAGGCCGGGCACCGCCTCGGACTCATCAGCGCCGGCGCGGCACAGTGCCTGGTGTTCTCCCGATTTCTCCCACCGGTATCCCACCTCTGACCAGCTGTTCCGGGGCATTTCCGGGCCAGATTCCCTGACGCTCCCTGTCTGCGGCCTCTTCTCTGTTGGCCCAGTGGCGCATGGACTCCTCGATGCGGCCGTTGGCGTGGTCCTGCGCTCCCGCGAGGAACCTGGCGTAGTAGTTGAACAAGACCTGGATGCTGGCGGACGCGGTGCTGTGTGCGGACGGTGCGGTGAAGTCCCCGGTGGACTTGCCGCTGTTGCCCGAGCATCGTCGTGGGCACGGAGCGATGTACGGCGGCTTGAACCACGGCCGGATCGACACCGACCGTTTGCGGACGGTGCTGGCAGGGCTGTCGCTGCCGCGTTTCGACGGCGGGCGCCTGGGCCTGGCCGTCGATGTCGCGGTGGTAGGGCACATCCCACCCGCCGAATACGAGACCAACTACTACCTCACCACCACGAAACCCCAGGTCACAACCACAAACTGAAATCTCTACCGAACCCGGGGCGGTTCACCGACGAGCACCGCAGACGCCTTGACGAGCCCGCCTGACGGGCCGCCCGACGGGCCCGGCGGTGGACCGCCTGGTCCTTCCGCGCCCTCGGCCGCACGCCGCTGCTCGCCGCCGGCCTCGTCAGTACCTGCTGAGACGCTCGCCGAAAGACTCCGCTGCGCCCTGGTCATCGTCGTGGGCTCCTACGCCATCCACCGGCGTAAAGAGCGCCTCGCGCAGGCGACGGCGTGTGCGGGGGTGACCCGTGATCACCGCACACGCCATCTGCGCCCCGCCTGGCGACGTGCCGGGCGGGGCGCTGTCGTGTGCGGGGTCAGGGAATGTCGACGACCTTGACGGTCCACGAGCACTCGGAGTTGACGTCGAGGTACAAGGTCCCTCCGTCGTGCTGGTGCGTGATGTCCGTGCCCTTCTTCCCGATCTCGTTGGCCAGGGGGTCGGGGAAGCCGGTGCCCCCGGTGGTGACGATGAAGTTGCCCTGGAACCCGAACGACGTGCAGTCGTAGGTGTAGTGCAGGTCCCAGTCCCCGTGCACGGTGAACTTCGCGGTCGTCTTGATGCCGTGCCCGGACTCGGTGAGGACCGTCTTCGCCAACGCCGGTTCGGGCTTCGCCGGCGCTTTCGCGGGTGCCTTGCTCGGCGCTGGCGTGGGGTCCGCTGGCGCGGCGGCCTGCGTAGTGCTGGGCTCGCCGCCGCCCGTCTTCATGCCGCCGGTGGCCGCTCCGATGATGACGAGGACGACGATGAACGAGCCGATGCCGATCAGGATCGGCACGAGCTTGGACTTCTTCGGCGGTGGAGGCTGCGGCGCGCCCCACTGGGCGGTCGGCAGTGGCCCGTAACCGGGCCCCGGCTGCTGGTACGACATGTGCCCCCCAAAGGTCTGCACAGGTGGAGACCGGGATCATCCCAGCATTACCTGGCGGTATGGGGCGTTGTTGCCTGGCTGTGACAAACACCCCCGGAGCGGGGCATTGTTGTCAGCCCCGAGGCGTAGCGGCCGGCATGCCGTCCCCGTGGGCAGTGCGGTGGATCGCCCATGCTGGTTGTTCGGCGGGAGCCCAGTCGCCTTCCGGGGCTGTCAGGATCTGCAGGAGCCCGCCGACCTCGCAGTAGTGGGTCTCGCACCGGCCGGAAGACCGGACGCTGTGTCCTGGTGAGCACTGGCGGGCAGGCTCTCCGGAGTACGCCTCTGCCGCCGGGGGGCAGAGGAGGTTCCTCACACTGGAGACGATCATGATGCGTACCAGCAAGCGTGCCCTGACAGGCGCCTGCACCGCTGCCTTACTCGGTGCCGGCGGCCTCCTGGCCACGACCTCGGCCGCAGCCGCCACCCCTGCATTCACGTATTACACGTGCCACGCCCTCACCACCGCGCCCTTCTATTCTTCTCCGGGCGGCGGGGACAGCACCTGGGTCTACTCCGTGGCAGCGGGAGGCACCATCTACAGCACCGGCCAGACGGCGCAGGTCGGCAGCAAGCTCTACATCAATGGCCACGGCGCAGGACACAGCGATGAGTGGTTCCGCGCGGGAGACACCAACTGTTGACCTCCTGGACATGACCGAGCGCCCCCTATCCGGCCGCGGGGCCGGATAGGGGGCGCGGTGGCTTTCATGGGCCGGATCGCTAGGCTCCCTGCCCGAGGCCAAAGATCTCGGATTCACCTGATCGTGCTGCGGCGAGCACCACTCGGAGCTGCCGATGAACCACACGGCGGCCGCCCCCTACGTCTGGGATCGGCCGGCCCGCCACCGAGCTGCCCCTCTCCTCGCCCAGCACCATCAACCTGAAGACCCACCTCCACACAAGGCCTGTCGGTGAGCGCCCGTCATCGCTCTCGAACCCACTGGTGGCGCGCGCCTGCTCGATGCTGCCCTCTGCGGCCTGAATCTCGGCCTGCGCGACCAGGTCGAGGGAACCGATCCGCACGTACGCGCCCGGCGGCCGGCAGGCGGCGGCACCGCTGACCATGCGCATCGTTCCCGCACGCCAGGAGGCACCGGTCCTTGTGCCAGGGCGGGCACCTTCCGTCCGCAGGGACTCTCCACCGTGAGCGCACAAGCACGCGCCCTTGGCGCACAGGCGCTCCCCTCCCTTTGCGAGACGAAGACGTTCCGATACGCTAGAGTTCCGATACGGTTTCGTTCAGTTTTGAGAAAGGAGGGACCCCGATGCCCTCGTTGGACGTCCCACCGGGTCGCAAGCGCGATGCCTCCAGGGATGACGACCTCTGCCGGGCGGCGCTCGAACTGCTGGCGGAGGTCGGCTTCGGCCGGCTGACCATCGACGCCGTCGCTGCGCGTGCAGGGGCCGGGAAGGCGACCGTCTACCGGCGCTGGCCGGGCAAGGCCGAACTGGTCGTGGATGCCCTGAGCCGGATGAAAGCGGCGCCGGACCGGGTGGACACGGGCTCGCTGCGAGGGGACTTGGTGGAGTTCGCCGGGCACCTGGATTCGGGGGACGACCCCTTCCAGACGTCGGTGACCGCCGGCCTCGTCTCGTCGCTGGTGCATGACGCGGATCTGCGGGCCGCGTTCGCCGAGCGGTTCATCGCCCCCCGTAAGCGCATCCTGCGGACGATGTTCGAGCGCGCCGTCGCTCGCGGTGAGATCCCGTCGCGGCCGGACTTCGGGCCGCTCGCCGACGTACTGCCCGCCCTGGCGATCCACCGGATGATCACCACGGGCCTGGCGCCCGACTCGGCATTCGCGCTCACCCTGATCGATCAGGTCGTCCTGCCGCTGGCCCACCACAGCGTGCCGGCTCGCGACACGTCCACCCCCACCTCCGGTCGGACAGGGTTCCCGTCATGAGCGTTTCCACCGCACAGCCACTGGACCCTCGGCGTTGGCAGGTCCTGGCCTTCCTCGCGCTCGCGCAGTTGATGGTGGTGCTGGACGGCACGATCGTCAACGTCGCCCTTCCGTCCGCCCAGCGGGACCTCGGCATCTCCGATGCGAACCGCCAGTGGATCGTCACGGCCTACGCGCTGGCCTTCGGAGGACTGCTGCTGTTCGGAGGGCGAATAGCGGACCGCTGGGGACGCCGGCGCGCCTTCGTCATCGGCCTGGTCGGTTTCGCCGGCTCGTCGGCGCTGGGCGGCGCGTCGGTCGACACCGGCATGCTCATCGGGGCCCGCGCCCTGCAGGGAGCCTTCGGCGCGGTGCTCGCGCCGGCAGCGCTCTCGCTCCTCACGGTGCTGTTCACCCAGCCCAGAGAGCGGACGAAGGCGTTCGGGATCTACAGTGCGATCTCCGGCGGCGGGGCCGCGGTCGGCCTCATTCTCGGCGGCCTGCTGACCGAGTACGCCGACTGGCGCTGGACGCTCTACGTCAACGTCTTCTTCGCCGCGATAGCAGTGGCCGGAGCCGTGTTCGTGATCAAGGAGCCGGCGGGCGGCGGCAACCGCAACCGCCTGGACGTCCCCGGCATCGTGCTGGCGGGCGCCGGCCTGGCGTCGCTGGTGTACGGCTTCAGCAAGGCCGAGAGCGACGGCTGGAGTTCGCCCACCACTCTGGGATGCCTCATCGGCTCGGTGGTGCTGCTCGCGCTCTTCGTCCTCGTCCAGGCCCGCGGGAAGGCCCCGCTGCTCCCCTTGCGGGTGGTGACGGACCGCAACCGCGGCGGCGCGTACCTGGCGCTCGGCCTCGCGGTGGTCGCGATGTTCGGCGCTCTGCTGTTCGTGACCCTCTACCTCCAGATCGTCCTCGGCTACAGCCCGATCAAGAGCGGCCTGGCGTTCCTGCCCATGGTCGTCGGCATGATGGGCGGCTCCACCCAGGTCGCCGTACGGCTGCTGCCGAAGGTTCCCCCACGGTTCCTGATGGTTCCCGGCGCACTGATCGCGGCCGCGGCGACACTGGTCCTGACCCGGATCTCGGTCGGCGGGTCCTACTGGGCGGTCGTCCTTCCCGCGCTGCTCGTCTTCGGTCTCGGCATGGGCCTGGTGTTCATGCCGGCGATGAACCTCGCGACGCGCGACGTGCAGCCGAAAGACGCCGGCGTCGCCTCAGCGATGGTCAGCACATCCCAGCAGGTCGGCGGCGCCATCGGCACCTCCCTCCTGAGCACCGTCGCCAACAGCGCCGCGGCCCGCTACGCCGCGTCGCACGCGGCCGATGCCCACTCCCGGGCGGCCGGTACGCAGCTGAGGCTGGCCGCCATGGTCCACGGGTTCAGCATCGCCTTCTGGGTCGCAGCCGCACTGCTCGCAGCGTCGGCGTGCGTGGCCGCCACCCTGGTCGACGCCGGCCCGCAGAGCCGCCCCGACGGCAGAGCCGACCCGGCCGGGGACTCGGCCAGGACCGGTGACCGCCCGCTGACATCGCCCTGAGCCACGGGGGGCCGTCGCGAACCAGCGGCGTCCTGGGCCCCGCCGGCCTGCTCGCAGCCCCCACCCAGGCCGGGTGCACCGGGTGCCACGCAGCCGGCACCGGGGCCCTCTGCCGGCGCCACCACCGTCCTGGGCGTCGGGCCCTTCCCCGGCCGGCGGCCGGCCGCCCTCCTCGAAGCCGGCGTCAGTCGGCCGGGTGGCTCAGGACCGGTCCTGGGGGCCGTCGCGGAGGAGGTCGATGAAGTCGAACGGCGTGCGGTCGCCCAGGACCAGGTCCAGCATCGCGTGGGCGGCGGCGTAGAAGGCATCGCTGCGGGGGAACAGGGCCTCTTCGTAGGCGGTGAGTGCCGCGTCGGTGTCACCGGGGTGGGCGGCGATCGCCTGGGCGAGCTGCGCGCCGTCGAACATCGCAGGTTGGCGCCGTAGCCCGACGGCGGCGTCAAATGCGCCGCGTCGCCCAGGAGGGTGACGCCGGGCACGTGGTCCCAGCGGTGACCCGTCGGGAGCGTGTGGATCATGCGCGCGACCGGCGCGGTCTCGCCTTCGGTGATCAAGGCCGTGGGGTGGGGCCCAGCCGTCGAACTCGGCCGCGACCCGGGCACTCGCGTCGGCGGCGTCGGTGAAGTCGACGGCGGCGAACCACTCGCGGGGCGCGTCAGCTCGACGTACGTGTGCGGGACGTCGTCCGCCTCGCGGTGTGCGACGGTCCCCTTGCCCGGCGTCAGCGCGTACATCGCGGCGGCGCCGACCGCCTCGGCCGTCGCGGTGTGCCGCGCATCGACGTCGTGCAGATACGTCTCGACGAAGGTGGTGCCGACGTACTCGGGCGTGGCGTCGGACACCAGCGGCCTGGCCTTGGACCAGGCGCCGTCGGCTCCGACCAGGAGGTCGGTGGCCGCGGTCGTTCCGTCGGCGAAGGCCAGCTCGTGCCGACCTGCGCCCAGGGCGCGGACACCGGAGACCTTCACTGGACGGTGCCCTCGGGCAGGGAGTCGAGCGGGATCCGGCGAAGGCTCCCGCGCAGCGCCTCGGGGCGCGTGGTCGAGTCGCCGGGGATTTCGAGCAGCACCTTGCCGTCCGGGTCGAGCACGCGTGCGGCGTCGGCGCCCTGGTGGATGATCGCGTGGAACCGCAGTTGTTCGAGGGCTTCGGCGGACCGCTCCGGGCACTCGGCGGCACGACGAACGCGAGCGGTTCCTCGTCGGCATCGACCTCGTCATCGCCGGCGCCGCAGCCCTGACACCGTGACCGTGCGCGGCTGCCCAACGCGCTGGAACGGCAACCGGACCGACCCGCCCGGGGTGTCCGTTCCGGGGCGCGGCGGTGATCGGGATGCCGCACAAAGATGGTGTGGACACGGATCCGTCGGCCGTCCTAGATTCGTCCCTGTGCGAGGTCGGCGGGGGGATCGCCGTCGAACGTGCGGTTCCGGGGGGGATATGAGATTCGGCGTGCTGGGGCCGTTACACGCCCAGATCGGCGGGCGCGAGGTCCGGCTCGAAGGGCCTCGACAGGCCAAGATGCTGGCTGCGCTCCTGGTCGATCCGAACAACGTCGTCGCCACCGACCGGCTCGTCGCCGTGATGTGGGACGAGAAGGCCCCCGCCACCGCGGTCCGTCAGGTCCAGGACGCCCTCTCCGGGCTGCGCCGCAACCTCGCCGCGGGCGGAGCGCCCGGTGCCCTGATCAGCACGCGGCGCGGGGGTTACCAGATCCATCTGGCACCGGATCAGCTCGACCTGCTGGAGTTCGACCACGAGCGGAAGCTCGCGGGGCAGTGCACGACCCCGTTCGAGAGCTCGGTCGCACTGCGGCGCGCGCTGGCCTGCTGGCGCGGAGACGCGCTGGTGGACGTCTCCAGTCGGATCCTGGAGTTCGACGCGGCGCGGCTGAACGAGAAGCGCGCGGCCACGCACAAGCGGTGTCTGAGCGTCGAACTCGACCTGGGACGTCATCGTGAGGTGGTCGAGGAGTTGACCGCCATGCTGCGCCTGCACCCCTATGACGAGCATGTCGCCGAACACCTGATGACCGCCCTCTACCGGTGCCGGCGGCAAGGAGAGGCGCTGCAGGTGTACGAGCGGCTGCGCCGGACCCTGGCAGACGAACTCGGCGTCGACCCCACCCCGCCGATCCAGCTGTTGCAGGGGCGCATCCTGGCCGCCGATCCCGCGCTGAACGCCAGTGGCCCGGCGAGCGGTCCCCCGGGCACAGGAGCGGAGCGTCCTGGCCCGGCGGGCGACGAACCGGGTATGGCGATGCCGGTGCGACAACTGCCGCTGGACGTGCCCGACTTCGTCGGCCGTGCCCACGCGCTGGCCGAGGTCGCCCGGCTCCTCGACGGATCTGGGCAGCACCGGGCCCCGGTGGTGGTCGTCATGGGCGGTCCCGGCGTGGGGAAGTCCACTCTGGTGACGCACGCCGCGCGGCTGGCGAGCGCCGCCTTCCCCGACGGCCAGCTCTACCTCAACCTCGCGGGCACGTCGGACGAGCCGCGCGATCCGGCGCTCATGCTCGCCGAGGCGCTGCGCGCGCTCTCGATCGTCGGCAGCGCGATCCCGAACGGTGCGTCGGAACGCGCGGCGCTGTACCGGTCGTTGCTGGCGGACCGCCGGATGCTGGTGGTGCTGGACGACGCCGGACACGCCTCCCAGGTGCTGCCGCTGCTGCCCGGGGCCGACGGCTGCGCTGTGCTGATCACCAGCCGTATGCTGCTGACCCAGCTTCCCGGCGCCCGGCACATCGACCTGGACGTGCTGAGCCCGGCAGAGGCGCGGGAGTTGTTCACCGGCATCGTGGGGCGGCGGCGGGTCGAGCGGGAACCGAGGGAAGCCGACGCGATCCTCGACTTCTGCGGCGGCCTGCCGCTGGCGATCCGGATCGCCGGCGCCAAGCTCACGGGCCGCCCGGCCTGGTCGCTGCGGGTGCTGCGGGAACGGATCGAGGACGAGTCCCGTCGCCTGGCCGAGCTGAAGACCGGGTATCTGAGCGTGCGGGCCAGCGTCGAACTCAGCCTGCGGCTGCTGCCGGACGAGGCGGTACGCGCGCTGAGCCTGCTGGGCCTGCTCGGCCCCTACGGTCTGCCCGGCTGGGTGGTCGGCCCGCTGCTGGACCGCTCGGATGCCGACGAGGTGCTGGACACCCTCGTCGACGCCAGCCTGGTGCGGCTCACCGCGACCGACGCCATCGGCCAGCCGCGCTACCGGCTGCACGACCTGATCAGGACGTGTGCCGTGGAGATCGCCGACCGGTTGCCGGCGGCGGACAAACGGGACGCGATGGTCCGGGTGCTGTCGGCCTGGCTCGACCTGGCCGGTCGCGCCGCCGATCGACTCCCGGCCGGTCTGCTGGCGGCCGAGCCCGCGGGCGCCCCCCGCCTGTCGCTGCCCGGCCCGGTCGTGGACCGGCTGATGGCCGACCCGGTCGGCTGGTTCGACGCGGAACGCGACACACTGCTCGGCGCGGTGAAACTCGCCGCGCACTGGAGACTCGACGAGCTGGCATGGGAGCTGGCGGCCGCCCCGGCGACGTACTACGACCACCGCTGCCTGTATCAGGACTGGGAGCACGGGCACCGGCTCGCGCTGGACGCGGTCGAGGCGGCAGGCAACGCACTCGGCGCATCGGTGCTGCTGCGCGGGCTCGGCCAACTACACATCTACCGGGACGAGTTCGACGCGGCGACCCGCGTGCTGGAGTCGTCCGCGCGGCTTGGCCGGGAGGTCAAGGACAGCCGCGGTGAGGCCCTGTCGCTGGCCATGCTCAGCACGATCAGCCGGGTGCGGGGCCACTACGACGAAGGCGCCGATCGTGCCGGGCGGGCGCTGGCCATCGCGGTCGACGAGGGCGACCGGCCCCTTGAGGCGCAGCTGCTCTGTTCGCTTGCCGTGATGCGGCTCATGCAGGGCGCGCTCGACGAGGCGGAGTCCTTGTTCGACGCCGCCTTGCGCCAGGCCGGGGCGCTCGACGACGTGCATCGGGTGGCGGTCGTACTGCGGCGGTTCAGCGGGCTGCACGACCGGCGCGGTGATCCGGATGAGGCACTGCGCTGCCTGGGGCAGGCCCTGACCACCTTCGAGCGGCTCGCCGACGAACGGTGCGCCGCGTACACACTGCTCGAAGTCGGCCGCGTGCACGCCGGCCGGCACGACCGAGAGCAGGCGGTGCCGGCGTTGGAGCGCGCGGCGGAGCTGTTCCACCGGCACGGAGACCGCCTGGATGAGGCGTCGTGCTGGCAACTGATCGGCGACCTGGACGCCGCCGCCGACGTGCCTGAGCTGGCGGGTCGGCGCCGCGAGCGGGCGCAGCAGTTGCGGCGGACGATCGGCGGCATGCTCCAGGCGGACGCGCCGGAGCTGCCCTCGTCGCCGTGAGCGGGCCGAGCCGCCTTCCACGTCCTGGCCGTCGTCGGTGCCGCGCACGGACCCGGCGGCGTGGAGTTCCTCCGGCGCCGGGAGCGGTCCGCGGTGGGGACCGCTCCCGGGGCGGCGTCACGGTGTCGGCTGGGGCGGCGTGACCGACATCGGCGGAGCGACCGCCTGGGGCGGTGTGACGGACGTCGAGGGTCCGGGCGGGGGCGGGCCGGGGCTCGGCGAAGGCGGCAGCGTGGCGCTCCCGACACCCGGGGGCGAAACGCTCAGCAGGTCGTGTCCGAGCCAGTCGGCAGCCTTGACGGTCCACTTCTCGACGCCTTCGAGGCCCTTGACCTCCTTCGCGAACGGGATGAGGCCCAAGGCGTCGCCGAACGCAGCATTGGTGTCCCCGTGCACCGCGTCCCAGGGGAGCATTGCGGCCGCACCAAGGTCTCCGATGACCGGCACCCACTGGATATCGTGCATCAGCCTCGGATACCAGTCGGGGACGTCACCGTTCGCCGAGCGGGTGACTCCCGGCCCGCCACCACCCACGTTGTTCGGGTGCGGATTCGGGATCTCGTTGAGCTGGCACATGCCGTCGGATATGCCGTCGCAGATGCCGTTGCCCTCGGACTCGAGCCAGTTGGCAGGCTCGGTATACTCGGTGTAGATGCAGTGCTGGTCCTGCTCGGAAACCGCCACACAGCGGTTCGGGTCGTAGAGGTTGTCGCTGCTGGGGAAGAGCGGGCGCGTTCCGGTCGGGTCGATTCCCCGGGCGATGCCGGGAGTGACCACACCGCCGTCGGGTCCGCAGCCGTGCCCGTTGTAGTGGAAGCCCTGGTTGCAGGTCGGCTGCTTCGGCTGATGCGAACCCGACGCCGAGAGAGTCGTCCCTTGGTGTGAGTGGGTGCCGGCGGCTACCACCGCGACCACCGCCACGATCACGGCCACCACGGCAGCGATGATCTGCGCCCAGGTGGGGCTCAGGCCCGTGGGGTCCGAGGTGCTCACCGGATCGTCGCCGGCATAGGCGTAGCCGCCGATCGCCTGGGGGCTGCCGGGCTGGAACACGGGGTCGGCGGATGTGAATCGCCCGGTGACGGGGTCGTACTTGCGCGCACCGATGTCCACCAGCCCGGTGGAGGCGTCGGCGGTCTTGTCGAGGAAGGTGTGGTCGTCCGGCCAGCTGGGCGCGGCCGTGCCGCGGGGGTCACCGAACGGCTTGGCGTAGCGACGGGCGACCACGTGGCCGGTGGCGGCGTCGACGGCGGTGCTGCCGGTTCCCTGGTTGTCGGCGATCTCGTACGTCAGGGAGCCGCTGCTCGCCGCCACGATCGACGGGGCGGACGGGTAGGTGTAGTAGCGGTTCCCGGTGACCGTCCCGGTCGCGGAGTCCAGGTACAGCTCCGTCGAGCCGAGGTAGAGCGTCGTGGTGCCGGTGGACCCCTTGGCGTCGCGGCGGATGAGCTGGTTGCCGTCGGCGTCGTAGAGGTAGTTCGCCGTCGTCGCCGGGCTGGTGCTGCTGTCGGTGACGGTGGTGAGGTGGCCCTCGGCGTCCCAGGTGAGCCTCTGCCGGGGGCCGGAGGCCAGGGTCCGGGTTTCGGTGTCACCCGCGGCGTCATAGGTGTAGGAGTCGGTCGCGGTGGCGCCGCCGGTGGTGGTGACGCTGCTGAGCAGGTTCGGCCCCGTGCTGCCCGGCGCGGGGTAGTTCGACGTACGGACGGTGTCCTTGGCCGTGTTGCCGGTGATGTCGTGGTCGGTGACCGAGGAACGGTCGCCGGTCAGGGAGCCGTTGGCGTCGAAGGCGTAGGTCTGCCAGTACGGGGCCGGCCCGCCGAGGGACGAGGCGCTGGACGGCGGCTTGTTGGAGGTGGAGGAGGCGCAGGAGCCGAGGCCGCCGGTGGCCGTGGTGGGGCTGTTGAGGTCGGTGGTGGCGGATGGGATCTGATCGCCCTTGTCGGCCCAGGCGTTGGTGAGGCGGCCCGCGGCGTCGTAGGTGTAGCACTGCAGGTCGCGGGCCTGGGGGCCCGGCTGGTAGGAGCCGGAGGCGGTCCAGTTCTGCAGGTCGGCGGTGGAGGTGAGGCGGCCGGCCGCGTCGTACGTGTAGGAGACGTCGTCGACGCTGTAGGTGTTGAGCTGGGTGGGGTTGACGGTGCTCCGGCCCGCGGTGGTGTCGGTGAACGTGTTGGTGACGCGACCGGTGGCGCTGTCGTAGAGGTTCTGCTGGACCATCTGGTACGGATAGTCCCCCAGGGTGCGGGAGAGGATCCGGCCGAGCTGGTCGTACTGCGTGGCGACCACGTAGTCGGCGTTGCCGCCGGCGGCGAGCAGCAGACCGTTGACGTTGTAGGAGTTGTAGACCGTCTCGGCCGGCACACCGCCGGCGGCGGGCAGGTCGGTGTGGTCGAGCAGACCGGTCACCGGGGTGTAGCTGTTGCTGGTCCGGTACGTGCCCGCCAGCGCGCCGTTGCCGTCGGCCGCCGGGATGGTCACCGAGCTGCCCAGCGGACGTCCGCCGGCGTCGTAGCCGGTGACCCCGCTGGTGTACGCGGTGGTGCCGGCGTCCGTGTAGCGGGTGGAGCCGGTCGGCAGGCCGCGGTTGGGATGGCCGTCCGAGGAGGACGCGGTGTCATAGCTCCACGACGCCAGCTCGGTGGAGGCCGCCGGCGTGCCGCTGTCCGGCCGCTGGGCCTGGTACTCGGCGGTCTTCCGGCCCAGCGCGTCGTAGTAGGACGAGACGAACTGACCGCGCGCGTCCTGGGTCTGCACCTGCAGGCCCGCGTCGTCCAGCACGGTGTGGCTCGTCCCGGCGTCCGGGTCGCTCTTGGTGATGTGGTGGCCGAGCAGGTCGGTGGTCGTGGTCGTCCAGATGTTCCTGGTGGTGGCGTCGGTGGTCGTCGAGCTGGTGCCGCCCGGAACGTAGGAGAAGCCGTATCCGGTCACGTCCGCGTCGGCCGCGCTGCCCGTCGGAGTCGGCGGACTGTTGTGGTAGCTCCAGAGCGCGGTCTTGCGGCCCCGGACGTCGGTGAAGGTGGAGGTGGCCGCGGCCGACGCCGTTCCGTTGCCTGCGGGGGCGGTGGCATCCGTACGGTCGACGCCCGGGTAGGCCGTGGTGGTCGTGGCACCCGGGACGGCGACCCCGTTGTGGTACTGGGTGACGGTCAGCGGGCGGGACAGGCCGTCGTAGGTCGTCACGGTCTGCGAGGCCAGCGCGTTGCCGTAGTAGCGGAAGGTTCCCCCCGGGGTGTCGCCGCCGTCGAAGTTGTTCGTGGCGGTGCGGGTGACCTTGCCCTGTGAGTTGTACTCGGCCTGCGTGGAGACCAGACCGGCGGAGCCGTCGGGTGGGGTGGCCTGGGTCTGCACCTGGTCGCCGAAACCGTCCAGGATCGAGAAGGACAGGCCGTAGGAGTTGTTCTCGCGCAGCGTCCGGGTCTCGACGAAGGCGTTGGGGGCGGCCGCGGTGGCGCCGACCGTCGTTCCGAACTGGCCGTAGTCGTAGACGGTGTTCGGGGTGCCGGCGTACTGGGCCTTCGGGTGGTCGGGGTGCCAGACCTTCACCACGCGGCCGAGGCCGTCGTACACCGCGTCGCTGCGCCGCCCGTTGACGTCGACGACGCTCTCGGTGACGCCGCGTCCGCGGTCCATGGTGATGGTCGAGGTCCAGCCGGCCGGGTCGGTGGTGGCCAGCTGGGTCGGCAGCAGCCCGGTGGTCGGGGTGAGGGCGAGCTTGGTGGTGTGGTTGTCCGCGTCGGTGCTGCTGGTCTTGCGACCGTACCGGTCGTACGTCGCCTGTCCCGTGGTGGTCCAGTCGCCGTTGAACGACGCGGCGGCCTGGGTCGTGGTGGCATCGCCGACGGCGACCGTGCCCGGCGGCTGATCGTCATACAGGGTCTGGGTCTGCGAGACGGTGGTCGCCGTGGTCTCGGAGGTCGTGGTGCAGCTCCGGCCCGCGGGGACCGTCGAGGTGATGGTGGTCATCGGGTAGGCGGTCCACTGGACCCCGTCGACGCCCGAGGCGGTGTTCCCGGCGTACCCGGTGAAGGTGCAGAGTTCCTGCACGTCGCCGTTCGGGTTGCCGTTGCCGTCGGTGTCGCCCTTGTCGTCGGCCAGGATCAGGTGTCCGTTTCCGCCGACGCCCCCTGAACCGGCGAATGAGGGGAGCGAGTCGTCGTAGGTGTAGTCGGTTTCCGAGCGGCGCAGCGCGCCGGAGGCCAGCGGCGCGTAGGTGATCTTCCGCTGCACCTGCGAGAAATGCGCCCGCTGCGGCGGCAGACCGGAGAGCCGGGTGTGGACCGCGGTCACCATCCCGGGTCCGGTCGGGTCCTGCGGGACGGTGATGACGTCCTGGGACACGGTCGGGGAGGTGTCAGAGGCGTAGATCTGCGTCTCCAGAGCCTCGCCGGCCAGTGCGTTGTCGTCGCGATAGCCGCCGCTCGGACAGGCGGTGCTGGTCGGGGCCTGGTGATGGGAGTCGTTCAGGCAGACGTAGCCGGTCGGATCCTGGTCCATCCCCTGGAAGTACGTGGTGACCGACTTGGCGTTGGCTCCCGGGGACTCGCCGGAGCTGGTGATCTGCACCTGCCGGAACCCGCGGAACCCGTCGGCCGTGCGGTGGGCCGGGTCGGCCTGCTCGGAGTCGTCGGTGTGCCAGGCCGGCGTGCCCAGGTAGCCGAAGTTGGTGCTGCGCGAAGCGGCGTAGCGGTAACCGGCGTTCTTGGTGGTGTTGTCGTTCACGGTGACGCCGGTGACCAGGTACTTGTTGAACCAGTCGAGCACCAGGGTGCCGTTGTTGTCGAAGTACTCGGGGAAGCACAGGGTGGCGTTCGCGGTGGTGGCCGGCGGTGCGGTGGTGCCGCAGTCGAGCGTGCTGGGGCGCCCGTAGGCGACGAGCGTCTCCGCACCCAGCTCGTCGGTGATGTCGTCGAGCCGGAACCGGTAGAACGGGGCCGAGTTGTAGAGGCTCGACGCCTGCGAGCGGTTCGGGAGCTGCGTGTAGCCGAAGTTGACCACCGGGATGGCCGGGGCCGCCGACGTGGCCACCGTGCCGTCCGCGTTCGTCAGATACGCGGTGCGGCTGACGGAGTCCAGCCGCAGTTGCGGCCGGTTGCCCGCGGTCGCGTGGTCCGCCGGGGCGGGGAACGACTGGTTCAGGGCGTAGCTGTCGACCGCTTTGAAGTCGACCGGCGTACCCGAGGGTTGGCTGCCGGTCGACGCCCCCGCGTTGACAGCGGTGCGCACGCCGGTCAGACGCACGGTGGAGAAGTAGGCGGGCGAGTAGACGGTGCAGGAGGTGCTGCCCGCGTCGCAGTGCTGGTCGTAGGGGACGTCCGTGAAGGACGCCTGGTTGCCCGCGGTGATACCGGTGGTGGCGATCCCCGAGCCGACGCTCGGCGGGGCGGTCGGACAGGCCGTGTTCGTGGGCGAGTTGACGCAGCGCGGCGCGTAGTCGAACAGCACGGTCGCGGCAGGCCGGGCGCCGGCCGCGTTGCCGTCGGCGAGCAGGCCCGTGGCGGTGGCGACGTCGGCCGTCTGCCAGCCGTAGTCGATCTCGCGCAGGTAGCCGGAACGGGTGTATGCGGTGGTCGCGCTCTGGTGCTGGTAGTTGTCCAGCTCCCGCGCGTAGCTGTAACGCGTGACGTTGCCGTGCGGGTCGATGACATAGTCGAGGTTCCACCGCCACGCCTGCAGGCAGCTCTGCGGGCTCTCCGTTCCCGTGGGATCGTTGCACGACGTACCGGAGCCGGTGCCGAAGACGGGCTCCGACCAGGTGGAGTACGTCGGGCTGTCGCCACCGGTGCCGCCCGACGCGGACGGCAGCCGGTTCGCACCGTACAGATACACCGTCCCGTCGGTTCCTGTCACCTTCCAGAAGGCCTGGTTCGCGGTGTTGTTGGAGCCGCCCGTGGTGCCGTGCAGGAACTGCACCCGGGTGCCGTCGTCGGCCGCCAGCCGCCACTTCGACGTGTCGGCGTCGTCGCGCACCAGCTCCCCGGCATGCGCTCCGCCCGAGATCGCCGCGTTCGCGACCCCCAGGCACATGTCGCCCGAACTCGCCCAACCGGTCGGGTCGACCTTCGCACACGGCTTGTAGCTGGTCTCGATGTACGAGGAGGCGCCGCCGAGCTCGAACCCCTCCCCCACCACCGAGGTCTGGCCGTTCGAGACGGTGGTACGGCCGTCCACGGAACCGGAGTCGTAGGCGAGCGAGAGGCTCGTGCCGCCGGAGCCCAGAGAAGGCGGGCTGTTCATCGGGTAGGACCACTCGAACGAAGCCGAGTTCCCCGAGATCGTCCAGGAGTCGGAGGACTTCAGGGACGTGGCCGTGTAGGCCCCGTCCGCGCCCGAAGCCGTGCTGGTCGCGGCCAGCACCAGCGCCTGGGTCCGGGCCTGGGGGGCGGCGGCCCACCGGGACTGCGGCTCGGTCGCCGCGCCCGGGAGCGCGACCGTGGCGAGGAGTCGGCGGCGCTCACGGTCGTTGACCGTCCGGACGGGTGTCTGCACCCGGCAGGAGGGCACATCCGGAGTGGTCAGCGCACAGGGCGGTAGGTGCACCAGTCTCAGACGATCCGCGAAGTCTCCGCCGAATGCCTCGGCCCACGCTCCGTACGCGAGGGAGACGTCAACGGCGCCCGCCTCGGTCGATCCGTCGGCGCGTGCCACCTGGACCACGGTCCCCCGCACGCCCGCGGCGGCGGCCGTCCGGTGATCGGCCACGGTGACGCGGACGGATGCCGGGCCGTGGCCGGTCGGCGCTCGCTCGGCGCCGCCCGCCGGAGCCGCCAGTGTGCCGCTCGGGGCGACGGCCACGGCCGCGTCCGCGTCCGCTCCGCCGGTCGTGGACGCCTTCGGAACGGTGGCCCCGCCCAGGGCCACCGTGAACGTCGCGGCCCGCGGCCACGACGGCTTCACCGGCGGCGGCGAGATGACGTGAGGGGCGGCGTCGGTGCCGTGGCGGGGCGGTCCCTTGACCGGGTGCACACTCGGGAGGACCTTGACGTCTCTGGGCTTCCAGACCTTCTGAGCATGCGGCCGCCCACCGTGCTTCTCCGCCGCGACGGCCGACCGCGCCAGAGCGGGCACCGGCGCGGCCAGCACCCCCGACAGGACCGCCAGGACGGTCACCGCGGTGCACCACCGCATCCTGGCCGCAGGTCGCCTGGACGACGCGGACACCGTGCCCGCCCTCCGGAAGCTCATTCCCCCGCCATCTCCTTCGTCGTGAACCTCGCCGGCGGACAGGCGAAGCCGCGGACCGGCGTTCCCGCCCTCCCTGATCTCACACCCGGCAGTGAAACACCCCCGGCGAGGCCGCCGGCAGCCGTACCAGGTCGATCTGGCAGGAAGGTGCCAACCTCCGTGCGCGACCGGGGACCCGCCCGCACACCGGCACCTACAGTCCAGGCTTCAGCGCCGACTTCGCGGTCCGCGCGCCCACAACCACCGTGATCTGGAGGATCGGTGAGAGGATCACCTCCCACACGACGGCGAACCCCTCTGCGCCCGGCGTCCGTAGCCGTTGCCGTTGCCGTCGCCGCCATGCTGGCCGGCGCGCTGCCGTCCACCGCGCTGGCGGTGAGCACGCCAGCTCCGTCGACGGGCGGTTCCACGGCCCCCGCGGCCTCGCACCCGCACTCGGCCGGGTCGGCCGCGGAACGCGCCCCGCACACCGTGCCGCACTCCGGCACTCCGGCGACGCCGCGCGGCTCAGCGCCGCAAGCCCGCGGGAACCCGCTGCTCGGCGGTATGGCCACGGCGATGGCACAGGCGAAGAAGACCCGCAAAGCGGTGCGGGTGGACGTCGCGACGAACCCCTACACCACACTGACGGCCAACCCGTCCGGGGCCTTCACCGCCCAGGAGTTCCTCACCCCGCAGCGCGCGAAGGTCAACGGCTCCTGGCGGCCGATCGACACCACTGTGGTGAGGAACGCGGACGGAAGCATCGGGTCCAAGGTCGCGCTGGCGGCCGTCAGGCTCTCGGGCGGCGGGAGCGGCCCGCTGGCCGTGGTCGACGACCGCGCCGGGCACACCCTGACCCTCACCTGGCCCGGCGGTGCGCTGCCCGCCCCGACGCTGTCCCATGACACGGCGACCTACGCCGACGTGTATCCGGGCGTGGACCTGAAACTGGTGGCGCTGCCGGCCGGCGTGCAGGACCTGTTCGTGGTCCACGACGCGAAGGCCGCCGCCAACCCGGCGCTGAAGAGCATCCGCCTGGGTGTCACCGGCACCGGGCTCTCGGTGGGCGCCACGTCCGACGGCGGGGTGACGGCCAAGGACCGCGAGGGGCACGAGGTCTTCGGCGGGCCCGCCCCCGTCATGTGGGACTCGGCCGCCGAGCCGGCGCCAGCCGCCGCGAAGGGCGAAGAGGCGCGGGCCGCCGGCTCGGCCACGCGCCCGCACCTGGCGAGGATGCCGGCCGCGGTGTCCCACGGTTCGGTGACCGTGACTCCGAGCCGGTCGCTGCTCACCTCGCGGTCCACGGTCTGGCCGGTCACCATCGACCCGCAGTGGGTCGAGAACCCGCAGAACTGGCTGGAGCTCTGGTCCAACGGCCATTCGGTCTACGACGGCAACCCGTGGCCGTACAGCCCGTACGACACCTCGGCCGTGCGGGTCGGCAACAGCGGGGGCACCCTGGTCCGCTCGCTGATGTCGTTCTCGGCCTTCAACCTGCCCAGGCCCAGCGACTTCAGCGCACACCCCGGTGACCAGGGCCAGAACGTCAGCTACGTCACCGGCGCGTTCCTGAACCTGATCTCGCAGAGCGCCACCTGCCCCTCGACCCAGGCGTGGCGGGCCAACCCCTTCAACACCAACTCCACCTGGTCGAACCAGAACGGCGGCAGCAACACCAACCTGTGGCCGACCTCCGGCGCCGACTTCACCAATCCGATCAGCACCTTCGGCGGGTCGACCAACTGCAAGAACCAGTGGTTCAGCGTCAACATCACCAAACAGGTGCAGGACGTCTACAGCGGCGGCGGCAGCACCTACACCGTCGGCCTGCGCGCCGCGAACGAGGGATCGACCACCAACAACTACGGCGCGTTCTACGTGCAGAACAGCGGCGGCTACAACCCCAACGTCACCGTCAACTTCGTGTCAGAGCCCTGGTGGGGCACCCCGTCGGTGACCGACACGCCGATCGGCAACCACAAGGGATCCAGGAACCCGTGCGGCGCGACCGAGCAGACCGCGGGCTACCTGCCCGTCCAGGCGGCCGACGTCGGCATCAGCATTCCACTCAACGACCTCGACTCCCGGCAGGTGTCCTGGGCACTGATGGCCGACGACTACCCCAGCCCCGGCTACTACTCCTCGACGCTGACCGCCGGCTACGGGTACAACGCCGCGCCGACCACGGTCACCGGGAAGATGCTCACCGCGGTCTCCCCCACCGGGAGCAACGGTTACGCCGGCAGCCCGATCACGTTGCAGGACGGCCATACCTACGCGCTCTGGGGCCAGGCCCTGGACGACGAGTGGATGACCAACGGCCAGTTCGTCAACCCGAACGGCCAGGACCTGTGGAACGCCTGGAACAACAACGGCAACAACTACCCGGCGCCGGCCAGCCCGCAGTGCTGGTTCACCGCCGCGCTGACGCCTCCCCACCAGCCCACCGTCACCAGGTCCACCTTCCCCGCAACCGGCCAGCAACTGCCCTCGTACCCGACCGTGGGCACCGGCGGCACCATCACCGTCAACGCCACCGCACCCACCACCGGGATCGACCACTTCGAGTGGGCTCTCAACACCCCCAG
Organism: Actinacidiphila polyblastidii; assembly: GCF_036353415.1. Classification (NCBI taxonomy): domain Bacteria; kingdom Bacillati; phylum Actinomycetota; class Actinomycetes; order Kitasatosporales; family Streptomycetaceae; genus Actinacidiphila; species Actinacidiphila polyblastidii. The sequence continues at coordinate 22,041 of NZ_JAZEWV010000022.1, read as the reverse complement.
CACCAACGAGGGCGCCGGGAACTGCAACGGCATCGCCAACGCCGCCTGCGGCACCGTCGGCTCCAGCGCCTCCGGCACCACCGGCCTGGGCACCACCGACGCCACCGCGCCGATCACCTTGCCCTCCGGCGCGGGCGACGGCGAGCGCTGGGGCACCAACTACCTCTACGTCTCCGCCGTGGACAAGGCCGGCAACGTCTCGGCCTTCGCCCGCTACGACTTCTTCCTGGCGCAGGCGTTCCAGCCCGTGTCCTTCGGCAACGTGACCGGTGACGGCATCCCGAACCTGATGGGCGCCGACGACAACGGCAACCTGATCGTCTACCCTGCCAATCTGGACCCGGCGGGCTCCGCCAACGCCGTCCAGGCGGCACCGGCCGCCTCGGCTCCCAACGGCAGGTCGTGGTCGACGGCGCTGATCACGCACCGCGGCGCCGAACGGGTGCAGCCCACGGACGACCTGTTCGCCTGGGACAAGGACAGCTTCGGCGACGGGCACCTGTCCTACTACTTCAACTCCCAGATCGCCTCGGCCAGCACCCAGCCGGGCTACACGCCACCGACCACGCTGAACACCTTCTCCTCGACCCAGCAGTCCCTGGTCACCCGGCCGGCCTGTACGCCGGGCGCGCTCAACGGCGGCTGCGTGGGCTACGACCCGACCTGGAACTCCGTCCAGCAGATCATCGCGCTCGGGCCCGCGCGCGGCGGCTGCGCCATCAGCGCCCCCACCACCGCGTGCAAGACCAACCTGGTGACCGTCGAGAACTACCAGGGCACCTCCAGGGTCTGGATGTTCTCGCCGGCCGGTATCGGCCAGCTCACCAACCCCGTGCTGCTCTCGGTCTCCCAGCCGGGCTGGGACTGGTCGCTCATGCGGGTGATGGCCCCGGGCAACGCCGCGGGCCACCCCGGCGGTTCGGGCGGCATGCCCGACCTGTGGGCCGACGACCCCTCGGGCACCCTGTGGCAGTTCACCAACCACACCGACACCGGTACCCTCGGCGCCGGCCTCGGCGACCTCAGCAGCAAGCAGCAACTCGGCACCACCGGCCAGTTCGCCCCGTACTCCTGGATCAACACCGCCGGTGACCTCAACGGCGACAGCAACCCCGACCTCTGGGCTATGAGCCCGGACGGCCAGGTCTCGGTCACGCTGGGGCCGATCGGCGCCGACCCGGCCGCCCAGAGCCAGACCACCGCGACCGCCGTCAACTGGGGCGCCACCGCCGGCGTCAGCAACCTGCAGGGCACCGCGATCACCACCGGCGTCAACGGGCAGATCGTCAACGACGTCGCCGGCGGCCCCTCCGGCCAGAAGTGCGTGGACGACTTGCACGGCGGCACCTCCGACGGCACCGCCATCGAACTCTACGACTGCAACGCCACAAGTCCCCAGCAGTGGGCCTTCGGCCCCGACGGCACCGTCCGGTTCATGGGCGGCGACGGCCGGCAGAACACCTGCATCGACACCAGCGGCTCCCTGGTCCAGGCAACCAGGATCACCCTGCAGGGCTGCGACCTCACCCACAGGGCCGCGTACCAGACATGGCGCATCATCCCGTCCCCGTCAGCGCCCGGCCACTACTGGATCTACAACCCGGCCGCGGGCATGTGCCTGGACGACTCGGGCGCGAGCAGCAACAACCTCAACCCCTTCCAGTTGTGGCCATGCTGGGACACCGCGGCCAGCCCCGATCCGGCCCAGCGCTTCGTCCTGCCCACCGGGGCACGCCAGACCCAGAGCGCGGAGGCCGAGTCCATCTGGGGCAGCGCCACCGGCCCGGCCACCCAGACCCAGGGCAACTGCTGCGGCATCTCGTTGTCCAACGGGTACCAGCTCTATTTTCCGGGCAACGCCCAGGGCCAGTCGGTCACCTTGAACTACTACGTGGCCAACGCCGGCACGTACACCGTCGCCCCGACGCTGACCAGGACCAACGACCGCGGGAAGGTGTCGGTCACCGTCGACTCCGGCACCGCCCAGGCGGCGTCACTGCCGGTCGCCTTCGATGCCTACCAGGCCTCGGGCGTGTCCATCGTCCCGGTCCACTTCGGGACCGTGACGCTCAGCGCCGGCATGCACAGCTTCACGTTCACCATGACCGGGACCAACCCGGCGAGCGCCGGCAACCGGTACGTCATCGGCATCGACACCCTCCGCCTGATCCCGACCGGCACCGACGGTCCGAGCCTCGGGCTGAACCTCCCCGGCACCGGTATGACCGGCACTCCGGTCACCGCCGACGCCACCGCGTCCTACCCGGGCACCACGGCCATCACCGGCTACACCTACGACTTCGGTGACGGCACCGTCGTCGGACCGCAAGGTGCGGCCACCGCGAGCCATACGTACACCACGCCCGGCACCTACACGGTCGAACTGACCGCGACCGACAGCGGCGGCGCCACCGCCACCACCTCGGGCACGGTCGTGATGACCGCGGGCCCGGTCAGCCGGTGGAGACTCTCCGACGGCAGCGGAACCACCGCCGCCGACACCGGCAGCCCCGGCGGCCGTCCCGGCACGCTCAGCGGCTCCGGTGTGACCTGGAGCCCCGACGGGTCCGCGACGTTCGACGGCAACGGCCAGATCATGGCGGCACCGGCCGTCGACACCTCGAAGTCGTTCTCCGCCGCCGCCTGGGTCAACCTCCGCGACACCACCGATTACCACTTCATCCTGTCGCAGACCGGGACCACCATGGAGTCCTTCTACCTGGACTACGACGACTCACAGCAGTCCTGGGCGATGGTCATGCCCACCAGCGACGATCCCGCCCCCGGCTGGACCCTCGCCGCCGCCCCCGCCTCGGCCGTGTCGCTCAACACCTGGACGCACCTGGTCGGCACGTTCGACGCGACCTCCGGCACCATCCGCATCTACGTCAACGGCCGGCTCGCCGGCACCGCGACCAACCATCTGGCCTGGAACAGCGCCGCCAAAGCCGGCAGTGCGCTGGTGATCGGCGCCAAGGACCGCGGCGGGGCCGTCGGCGCCCGGTTCACCGGTGGTATCGCGGACGCCCGTGTCTACCAGCAGGCCCTCACACCCGACCAGGTGACCTGGCTCTACACGAACTCCGGGTTCACCCCCACCGCGGCGCGCGGGCCGCTCTACAGCCCCACGCTGAGCGGCAAGTGCATCGACGACTACTACGGTCAGCAGACCAACGGCAACCACGTCAACGAGTGGGACTGCAACGGCGGCTCACCCCAGAACTGGTCGATGAACCCGAACGGCACCATCACCCTCGCCGCTTCCGACGGCACCAAGTGCCTGGAGATCGCCGGCGGCCCGAGTGCCACCGCCAACGGCACCCTGGTGCAGCTCCACGACTGCGACGGCTGGGCCAACCAGCAGTGGGTCGCCCAGTCCGACGGCAACGGCCACATCCATCTGCTCAACCCGAACTCCGGGCGCTGCCTGGACGATCTGAACGGATCGCTGAACAACGGCACCCAGCTCCAGATCTACGACTGCCTGGGCAACGCGAACCAGGCATGGACTCCTCCGCTGGGCACCGACCTGGCGGCCGGCGGCATCGCGACGGCCTCCAGTCAGACCGCCGGCTGGGAGGCCGCCCACCTGACCGACGGCATCTACCGCGGCACCACGACGGTGCCCGGCTACGCCAGCCGGTTCGACAGCACCGCCGACGCCACCGAGTGGGCCCAGGCCGACCTGGGGAGCACGCACCAGATCGGTGAGGTCGACCTCTACCCGCGCGACGAGGCCGCCCAGACCATCGGCGCGGGCTTCCCGGACACCTTCACCATCGCCGTCAGCGTGGACGGGACGAACTGGACGACGGTGGCCGACGAGGGGAACTACTCCAAGCCCGGTGACGCGCCTCAGCAGTTCCTCTTCAACGCGACGCGCGCGAGGTACGTCAAGGTCACCGCCACGGTCCTGGGTGTCGACCAGAACGGCGACCACTACCTGGAGTTGCGCCAGATCGGCGTCGAGGGCACCTGATCCGCCCCTGCGCCCTCGAACGGCGGCTCGCCCAGGAGACCTCCCGGCGGGCCGCCGTCCCCTCGCGTCAGATCCAGCGTCGGCGCGCGGCCTTGACCCCGGCCTCGAACCGGCCGCTGGCCCCCAGGCGCCGCATCAACTCGGCGACCATCCGCCGCTCGGTCCGCAGCGACACGTTGAGTCGCCTGGCGACCGTGGCATCGGTCAGCCCCTCCGCGAGGAGGCCGAGCAGCCTGCGCTCCACAGCACTGGGCTCAGCCGCCTGACCCGGACGCACCCGCGCCGCGCCCGTACCGGGCAGGAGGCCGCCGACGCCGCGGTCCGGCAGGGTTCCGACCGGTCCGAGGCTCTTCGCCATCCCCCGCACGTCCATGCGAGCCTCGCGCCATCGTGCTGCACCGGCTGCGTCCGTCCCGGGCGCCCGGACCACGGCCACCCCCAGGTCGCCCTCCAGGCAGCTCCACCCGGCCTCGTGAGGCCGTGCCCGCGACCACTCCCCGAGCGGTGCGGGCTCGTGGGGGAAACGGTCATACCCGCCGGCATGGTGTGAGCCCCCGGTTCCCAGATCAGTGCGTGTCATCGTCTACCCCCTGGTGGCACGTCCGCATGACGGCCACCGTCGTGGCCACCACCCCTGCCCTGACCGCACGTCTCCTTGCTCTTCCCGCTCGTTTCGCGGGAACGGCAGACCTTCTTGGAGACGCTGAGGACAGGGTTCCTCCGGCCGTCCTAGATTCGTCCTAGGACGAGGTCGGACAGGGGATCACGGGGGTCGAGGCGACGGCCCGCGTCCCCGTCCGACCTCGGGTGTCGTCTCCGGACGTCGGTCGACCGCCGAAGGCGGGCCGATTTCGACCGCACCGACGGCGTCCGCCGCCCCGCCCTCCTCGATCGAGCCGGGTGACTATTTCCCGGTTCGGCCGTTAGGTGGGCATAGCCGGACACTTCGCCAGGTCCGTGGCTTTCACGGTCGTGGTCCTGGCCGCCCGCACGGCGTCCTGCGATCGCGGGAAACCCGGGGAAGCGGGTGCGACCCGGTGCTGTATCCGTGGGTCAGCGCGCGGAGCTGAGTCGGGCCCACGGGAATCGACGTTGAGGAGAGACTCAGTGGCGGACATCTTCGCCAAGCAGCTGTCGCCGGTCATGCGGACGATGACGGGCCCGGGGCCCCGGCCGCTGTACCAGGCGGTGGAAGGCAGGGACGGCGAGGCCCTGATCGGCGGGGCGCGTGTGGTGATGGCGGCGTGCAACGACTACCTGGGGCTGTCGGGTGATCCGCGGGTCTCCACGGCGGCGGCGCGGGCGGTGGAGCGGTACGGCACGTCGTGCTCCGGCAGCCGGCTGATCGGCGGGACGCTGCCGCTGCACGAGGAGCTGGAACGTGCGGTGGCCGCGTTCCTCGGCCAGGAGGCGGCGATCGTGACCACGACCGGCCACCAGGCGAACCTGGCGCTGACCCCGCTGTTCGGCGGGGGGGACGTCGTCTTCAGCGACATGGCCAACCACGCCTCCCTGGTCGACGCGGTCCGGGCCGGACGGGCCGAGAGCCGCCGGTACCGGCACTCCGACATGGGGCACCTGGAGAGGCAACTCGTCGCCGCCGACGGCGAGGCCGCGAAGATGATCATCACGGACGGGCTCTTCTCCGTCGAGGGCCACGTGTGCCGGCTGCCCGAACTAGCGGTCCTCGCTCGGCGCCATGGCGCCCGGCTGGTGGTCGACGGCGCCCATGACATCGGGTTGCTGGGCGCCGGCGGTCGGGGGGTCGCCGAGCACTTCGGCCTGATGGACGAGGTCGACCTCTGCACCGGAACCTTCTCCAAGTGCTTCGGGTCGATCGGCGGCTTCCTCGCCGGACCCGCCGAGGTGATCCACTTCCTCCGCTACACGGCCCGATCGGTGATCTTCACCGCGTCCATGCCGCCGGCCTCCGCCGCGGCCGCGCTCGCCGCCCTGGAGGTCATCGTGCGGGAACCCGAGCGCCGTACACGCGTGTTCGAGGTGGCGCGGCGGGTGAGGACCGGATTGCGGGCGCTCGGCTTCGACACCGGGGAGTCACTGACTCCGATCGTTCCGGTGCACATCGGGGAGACGGGGATGTGCGGGCGGATGTGGCAGGAAGTCCTGCACGAGGGGGTGTTCACCAGCGTGGTGGTCGCCCCCGCGGTGGCGGAGGGCCACGGGCTGATCCGGCTGTCGCTGCAGGCCACCCATACCGACGACCACATCGCCCGGATCCTCGGCGCGTTCGCCGCCGCGGGCCGGCGCCTGGGGCTCATCCCCCCGCAGCCCCAGGCCGCCCCGCACCAGCGGCTCGCTCCCGCCACAGCGGCCGGTGTGTCATGACCGTCACCGTCACGCCTGTCGAAGGCCGCGCCGACACCACCGCCTTCATCCGCCTCCCGTACGCCCTCTACCGTGGCGACCCGCTGTGGGTCGCCCCGCTGGAGCGCGAGCAGCGGGCTTTCCTCGACCCGCGGCGCAATCCCTTCCACGCGGTGGGCGCGGTTCGCCTCTATCTCGCCCGCCGAGGCGGCACCGTCATCGGACGGATCGCCGCGATCTCCGACCCCCGCTACCAGGAGCGGCACGACCCGAAGTGCGGCCACTTCGGCCTCTTCGAGTGCGTGGACGACACCGAGGCCGCCGCCGCCCTCTTCAACGCCGCCGCCGATTGGCTCGGCGAGCAGGGCCTGACCCGGATGCTCGGCCCGCTCAGCTTCTCCACGAACCACGAGTGCGGCTTGCTCGTCGACGGCTTCGACGGGCCGCCCACCATGCTCATGCCGCACAACCCTCCCTACTACCCGAAGCTCTTCGCCGGCTGTGACTTCACCAAGGCCAAGGACCTGCTGTCCTGGCGCGTTCCGATGCCCGCCGGCGGGGAGCCCCCCGCCCTCTTCCGGCGGGCCGCCGAAGAGGCCCTGAGCGCGCCTGACGTCCTGATCCGCCCGATGAACCGCCGTCGCTTCGACACCGACATGGCCGCCATCCGGGGCATCTACAACGACGCCTGGTCCGAGAACTACGCCTCCGTCCCCATGACCGACCAGGAGTTCGCCCACACGATCCGGCAGATGAAGCCCCTGATGCGCCCGGAGCTGGTCCAGATCGCCGAGGTCCACGGCGAGCCCGCCGCCTTCGCCCTCATCCTCCCGGACGCCAACCAGGCCCTGCGTGCCGCCCGCGGCCGCCTGACCACCTACGGTCTGCCCATCGGGCTCGTGCGCGTCCAACGCGCCACCCGCCGCATCGACCGCATCCGGGTCATCGCCGCCGGGGTCAGGAAGGAGCACCGGACCCGCGGCCTCGGCGCCGCGCTCATCACCCAGGCGCAGCGCGCCGCGTTCCGCCTCGGCTACACCGAGACCGAGGTGTCCTGGATCCTCGAGGACAACCACTTGGCCAACCGCTCCACCGAAGCCCTGGGCGGCATCCACTTCCGCACCCACCGCCTCTACGAGCGCACCGCGTGAAGTACCTCGTCACCGGGGCCACCGGCTTCATCGGCGCCCGGATGGTCGCGCGGCTCGCCGCACACGGGCACGACATCACCGCCCTCGTCCGCGACCGCCGGCACGTCCCCCACGCCCGGACCGTCCAGGGGGACCTCGCCACCGGGGCCGGCCTGTCGGCGGCCGTGCGGGACGCCGACCGCGTCATCCACCTCGCAGGACTCACGAAGGCCCGCACACCGCGGCACTTCGCCGAGGTCAACACCGAGGGGACCCGCCGCCTGTGCGCCGCCGTCGCCGCCCTCCCGCAGCCGCCGCGCCTGGTCTACTGCTCGTCCCTCGCCGCGGCCGGCCCGGGACGGCTGCGCCACGAAGACGACCCGCCCGATCCCGTCTCCGCGTACGGCCGCAGCAAGCTCGGCGGGGAGCGCGCCCTGCGTGACGCCGCCGACCGGGTTCCCGGCGTGGTCGTACGGCCGCCGATCGTGTACGGCCCCGGCGACGCCGAGTTCCTGCCGCGCCTGGTCACAGCGGTCCGGGCCGGACTGCTGCCCGCCGTCGGCGCCCGCGGACCGCGCCGCTACTCCCTCATCCACGTCGACGACCTGTGCCAGGCCCTGCTGCTGGCCGCCGACTCCGGCGCCGCGGGAGCGACTTACCACGTCAGCGACGGCACCGAACATCTCTGGCAGGACATCGGCGCCGCCGCTGCCGCCGCCGTCGGCCGACGACCGCCCCGCCTCGTCCACATCCCCGCGCTCGTGGCGATGTCCACGGCCCGCACCCTGGGCCGCGCCTCCCTGCTCAATCCGGACAAGATCAGCGAACTCGTGCACCCTGACTGGACCTGCGCCGGCGGCCGGCTCCCTTTCACCCCGCGCATCCTGCTCCACGAGGGCCTGGAGAGCGCCCTCGGCCATCGAAGCGGCAGACCGTGAGGGAGCCCGCGGCGCGCCGAAGGCTCTCCGCGCAGGAACGCTTCGTCTGGGCCGCCGGCCAGGTGCTGCCCGTCAACTTCGCCGTCATCGCCCGAATCCACGGCCGCGCCGAGCCCAGCGTGCTCCGTGCGGCCCTCGCCACCGCACGACGGCGCCACCCGCTCCTCGCGGCACGCGTCGCCGGCACCGGGCGGTGGCGGGCGTGGCTCACCACCGACGGCGTCCCCGGCCCGGAGCTCCGCGTCGTCCGGGCGACGGATCCCGGCAGGTGGGCCCGGGTGGTCGAGGAGGAGGTCCAGCGCCCCTTCGACACGGTCACCGGTCCGCTGGCCCGCTTCGTCCTCGTGGACGCCGGGGAGTCCTTCGATCTCATCAGCGTCTACCACCACCTGGTCTCCGACGTGAACTCGGCGGCCATCGTCATCCACGACATCCTCCGCGGCCCCGCCGACGGCGCGTGCGCGCCCGTCCTCCCAGCACCCGCCGACGCACTCCTGCCCCGGCCCAGGCCGGCGCTCTCCGACCTCCGCAAACTCGCCGGCTCGCTCAGCGGCCGCACCCACCGACCCCACCCCGGCGGTCCCCTGACCTTCGCCACCTGGTCCCTGGGGAAGAAGGAGACCGCCGCGCTCCTGGCCCGCTGCCGCGCCGAAGGCGCCACCCTGCAGGCGGCGCTCTGCACCGCCTTCGCCCGCGCCTTCGCGCGATCCGTGCACATCGCCGTGACGGCAGACCTGCGCCGCGTCCTCGACCCGGCCGCCCGCTCGGCCGTCGGCCTCTACGCCACCGCCTTCGTCCAGCCCATCGACACCACCGGCACCGATTTCTGGGCTCAGGTCCGTACCGTCAGAGCTGACATCCACCGCCGTCTGGCCCCGGACGAACTCGGCCCGCTCGTCCGCGCCTACCGCCTGATGGCCTTCGTCCCCCACCAGGCGATCGGGTCCCTGCTCCACCGCAGTGAGTCCCAAGGCGCCCGTTTCGATGTGTCGATCAGCAACACCCGCCTCCCGATCCCCACCGACTACGGCCCCCTGCGCCTGTCCGCCCTCTACGGCGCCGCACACACCAGCCTCTCCGGTGCGCCCCTGGTCATCGCCCTGGGCGTCGAGGGCCGCCTGTGCCTCAGCGTGACGTCGACGGACGCCGCCGGCTCGCAGGACCTGTGCGAGCGGGCGATGTCCCACCTCACGACGGCACTCGGCTGACGTTCGCCGTGACCGGCCCAACGATCCGTTGGATATGGTGACATGTCGGCACCTGGATCGCAGGCGTCGCCCGCGCCCCTCGATCCGGACGGGCGCGGACAGCCGTACTCCGAGAGGAACGAGCGATGACGCTCCCTCACACCGATCGCGCCCAGCGCCTACGGGCCTCCCCACCGGTGTTCCGCTCACCGTTCCTCGACCGCTTCACCCGGGTGCACCCGGCCGTGCCCGTGCTCCTGTACGGCCCGGTGGTCGTCCTCCTCGCCGTCCTGGCGCTCGCCCGCCTCAAGCCGGCCACCTTCGTCGGAGACTGCGTGCTCGGTTACGGCGCATGGACGTTGACGGAGTACTGGGTCCACCGTGCGGTCTTCCACTTCTCTCCCCGCGGCCCCTGGGGAGAGCGGCTGCACTGGGTGATGCACGGCATCCACCACGACCATCCCAACGACCCGCGGCGCCTGGTCATGCCTCCCCTGGCCAGTCTCCCCATCATCGGATCCCCCGTCGGGGTGATGCTGCTGGTGCTCGGCGCCGGGCACGGCTCCGCCGCCGCGACCGGCTACGTCGCCGGGTACGTCGTCTACGACGAGCTGCACTTCCACCTGCACCACGACTCCCCGTCGACCGCACTCGGGCGCCGCCTGCGCAACCACCACCTGCGGCACCACTTCCAGGACGACAGCCGCGGTTTCGGCATCAGCTGCCCCTACTGGGACCACGTCTTCGCCACCGCCCCGAAGCGCAGGGCACCGGCGAACCGACCGTGCGGCGCCCGCTGTCGGCCCGAGGCGCGGTCGCGGTTCACCTCGCGGCGCATCTGACTGCGACTCAGCGGGGCGGTGCGGCGCCGCTGTGCCGTTGAATGACATGTCCGCTGCGTCGGAAGGACCCACTTCCTGGCATCGCCGGCGCCGAGCCGACCGCGGGCGCCGCGGCCACCGTGCCGCCGCCGTCCTGGATCGGGGCGGCGACCGACATCAGCGGACCAGGTCTCGCGCGGACCACCGTGGCGCAACCCCGCCGTCGCACCTCGGCCAGCGCCTGGCGCAGCTCACCGGCAGGGATCGGGACGTCCTCGGGTCCGGTGCGCCATGCACGGTCGAGGCACGCCTGCTGCTCGGCGGAGCCGGAGAAGGCCGGCAGGACCTGGCCCGCCCCGGTGGAGCGAAGGGGCACGGCCGCCCACCCGGTACAGCGGGCCCGGCCGGTCAGCCGGCCGGATCGGCGGCGGGCTCCTGGCTGCTCGGGCTCGTGTTGTGGTCGTGGATGAGACGCAGCGCCTCGTCGCGATCCCGCCGGTCCAGGGCGTCCACCAGGTCGCTGTGCAGCTGGTGGCGTGCGGCGATGTACTCGCGCAGCGGCTCCTCGCCGAAGGGCTGCACGGCCAGGGTGTGGGCCTCGATGAGGTCGAGGAGGTTGCTGTAGAGGGAACGCAGCAGTGCGTTGGGGCTGATGGCCGCTATCCGGGCGTGCAACCGCCAGTTGGCGTGGACGAAGGCCACCGGGTCCTCGGCCGAGACCGCCAGCGCCATCGCGTGCAACTGCTCGCGCAGTCCGGCGATGTCGGCCGGCGAGGCGTGCCAGAGCGCGTCCTCGATGAGCAGCGGGTCGAGGGCGTCGCGGATGCGCACGGCCTCGGCCACATCGGTCTGCTGGGAGTCCAGGGCGAGCACGGAGTTGCCCAGCCGGACCATGGGTGACTGCTCGGCGCTGAACAGCCCTCCGCCGGGCCCGGGGCGCACCGTGATCACCCCGCGGGCCTGGAGCATCCGCAACGACTCGTTGAAGGTGCCCACCGAGACCCCGCACCGCACCCGCAGCTCCTCCTTGGTGCCCAGCCGCACTCCCGGGCCGGTCGCCTCGGCGAGGTCGATGAGCCGGCGGGCGGCGGCCTCCGCGCGGGTGCCGGCCCCGCCTGCGCCGCGGCCCGACGGCGAGCCGGCCGGCAGGGGGCCGGCCGTCAGCGATCCGCCCGGCGCTCCGGCCGCGGGGCGACCGTCGGCGGGGGTGCGGCCGTCCTGGCGTTGCCGTGCAGTGGACAGGCTGTGGCTGTCGTCACGTGCGGCGCTCAACGTCCCTCCCGGTGCTATCGAGCAATTGAATATGCACGTTACGGCATTCGGGGCTTGACGTCAGCTTCACCACCGCGCAACATCATGATAATCATCATGCTGGATTCGGGCACCGGATCCGGTTCGACTCGCTTCCCAGGAGTGCCCGTGCGCATCGCCAATCTTCGTGACCGACTGGTACTGGTTCGGCAGGACCGGGCGATCGATGTCGAGCAGGCCAGCGCGGGCTGCTTCGGCGCCGATCCGCAGGCTGTATACGCACGCTGGGCGGAGTTCCGCGCCTGGGCGGCCGAGGCCGAGGAGCGCGGCGGCCTGCCGGAGGGAAGCGCCTTCACCGCGGCCGACCTGGGCGCGCCCGCCCCCGCGCCGCGGCAGGTGCTGGCGATCGGGCTGAACTACCGCGACCACGCCTCGGAATCGGGATTCGGCGCGCCGGAGGGGCTGCCGCCGGTCTTCACCAAGTTCGTGACCAGCATCAGCGGCCCCGAGACCGAGGTGGTCCTGCCCGAAGGCGGCCACACCGACTGGGAGGTGGAACTGGTCGCGGTGGTCGGGACGGAGGCCCACCGGGTATCGGCCGACGCGGCGTGGGAGCACGTGGCGGGGCTCGCGGTCGGGCAGGACATCTCCGAGCGGGTCAGCCAGCTCGCCGGCCCCGTCCCCCAGTTCAGCCTCGGCAAGTCCTTCCCGGGCTTCGCACCGATCGGACCGTGGCTCGTCACCCCGGACGAGTTCGACAACCCCGACGACCTCGAACTGCGGTGCACGATCAACGGCGAGGAGGTCCAGAAGGGCCGCACCCGCGACCTGATCTTCTCGGTGCCCGCCCTGATCGCCGGATTGTCCGCGGTGCTGCCGCTGCTCCCCGGCGACGTCATCTTCACCGGCACCCCGGCCGGGGTGGGCCTGGGCCGGGACCCGCAGCGCTGGCTGGCCCCGGGCGACGACCTGGTGAGCACCATCGAGGGCATCGGCGAGCTGCGCCAGCGCTTCACCGCCTGACCGCGCCGCGACCCACCGGCCGCGTCCGCACCCACCGCCGCCCACCGCCACGCGCTGCCGCCCAGCGCCACGCACCGCCACGCACTGCCGCCACCTGCCACGGCCGAACGGACGAAGGAGTCCCCGACATGGCACTGCACCGTCTGACCTCCGTCACCATGGGGGTCCCCGACGTCGCCCGGACCGCCGCCTACTACACCGACTTCGGTCTGGGTGCGGAGGCCGACGGATGGTTCAGCACCCGCGACGCCGGCCGCCAGCTGCGGATCGTGCCCGCGGCCACCCGCCGCCTGATCGAGGTGCGCGTCGGCGTCGACCACCCCGACGACCTGGCCGCGGCCGCGGACCGGCTGTGCCGCCTCGACGTCACGGTCGAGCGCACTCCCGGCACGCTGACCGCCTACGACGGGCCGACGGGTGTCCGCGCGGTACTGGAGATCGCCCCGCGCCTCGTGCAGGACCCGGTGGCACCGACCCCGTACAACGGTCCGGGCCGCACCGAGCGCGCCGGCTCCCGAGCGCCGGGCGTGCTGCGCACGGCCGCGGTGCGCCCGCGCAAGCTCGGGCACGCCGTGATCGGAAGCACCGACCTCGCGGTCACCGCGGCGTTCTTCCGGGACGGCCTGGGGTTCAGGGCGAGCGACTACATCAAGGACCACGGGGCGTTCCTGCGCTGCTCCACCGACCACCACAACATCCTGGTGCTGGCCGCCCCCGTCACCTTCCTGCACCACACCTCCTGGCAGGTCGACGACGTCGACGAGGTCGGCCGCGGCGCCTTCGCGATGCTGGAGGACCACCCGGAGCGGCACGTGTGGGGCCTGGGCCGCCACCACGCCGGCTCCAACTTCTTCTGGTACCTCAAGGACCCGGCCGGCAACTTCTCCGAGTACTACTCCGACATGGACTGCATCGTGGACGACCAGCTGTGGACCCCGGAGGTGCTGGAAGGCGCCAAGGGCCTGTTCGACTGGGGTCCGCCCCCGCCCCCCTCGTTCCTGCACCCCGAGGACCTCGCCGCCCTCATGACCGGCACGCACAGCCAGGCAAGGTGACCCGTGATCCCCGACCCCACCGCCCCCGCCGGCCTCACCGCCCCCGCCGCCCCCGCCGCCCCCGCGGAAACCTGTGACGTCGCGATCGTCGGCTTCGGCCCCGTCGGTCAGATGCTCGCGCTGCTCCTGGGCCGGGCCGGCCACCGCGTCGTCGCACTGGAGCGCTGGCCGCAGCCGTACGACCTGCCGCGCGCCGTGCACTTCGACGACGAGGTCGGCCGCATCTTCCAGAACGCCGGGATCGCCGCGGAGGTCGCCTCCGTCACCGATCCGGTCCCCGACCACTACGAGTGGCGCACCGCCGCGGGCGAGCCCCTGGTCCGCATCGACTGGTCGGGCACCGGCCCGAGCGGCTGGCCGGTGGCGAACTTCTTCTCCCAGCCCGACCTGGAGGCCGTCCTCACCAGGGCCGCCTGCGCACAGCCCACCGTCACCGTGCACCGAGGCCACGACGTGGTGGCCCTGCACGAGCGGGCGGACCGGGTGCGGCTGACCGCGCGCACCACCAGCGGCGAGCAGCGCGTCCTGGACGCCCGCTACGTCGTCGGCGCCGACGGCGCGAACAGCTTCGTCCGCTCCCGCATGAACGTCGCCGTCACCGACCTCGGGTTCTTCTACGACTGGCTGATCGTCGACACCCTCCCCCACGACTTCGACCAGGTGCCGTGGTCGCCGATGAACTGGCAGCTGTGCGACCCGGCCCGCCCCACCACCGTGGTCTCCGGGGGCCCGCGCCGCCGCCGCTGGGAGTTCATGCGGCTGCCCGGCGAGAACGTCGAGCAGCTCAACACCGTGGAGTCGGCCTGGGAACTGCTCGCGCCGTGGGGGCGCACACCCGGGAACACCACGATCGAACGGCACGCCGTCTACACCTTCCAGGCCCGCTGGGCGGACCGCTGGAACCAGGACCGGCTGCTGCTGGCCGGCGACGCGGCGCACCAGATGCCGCCGTTCGCCGGACAGGGCATGTGCTCGGGCCTGCGCGACGCCGCGAACCTGTCCTGGAAGATGGACCTGGTCCTGCGCGGACTCGCCGGCGCCTGCCTGCTGGACACCTACACCAGCGAACGCAGCGTCCACCTGCAGCACGCCGTCGGCATGTCGATGGCCTTGGGGCAGGTCATCTGCGTCCTGGACCCCGCGCAGGCCGCCGAACGCGACGCCCGCATGATCGCCGCGGACGCCGACCCCGCGCGTGCGCTGCCGCCGGCCCCGCCGCCGGTCCTGGGCGACGGCGTCCTCCAGCACGGGCCCGACGGCAGCCGCGCACCGGACGTCGGCCACCTCACCCCCCAGTTCCCCGTCGCCCACGCCGGCCGCACCGCGCTGCTGGACGACCTCACCGGCCCGGGTTTCACCCTGCTCACCGACGGCGCCGGCCCGCTCGACGCCCTCGACGAGACCGACCGCGCCTTCCTCGACTCCATCGGCACCACCGTCGTACCGCTGTCCAGCGAGCCGTCGGCGTCCGGCGGCTACCTCGACACGGAGGGCGCCTACCTCGGCCACCTGGTCGCACACGGCCACACGGCGGCCCTGATCCGCCCCGACTCCTATCTGTACGGCGCCACCGCGCTCCCCCACGAACTGCCCGGCCTCGTGGCGCAGTTGCGCACCCAGCTGGCCGCGGACAGTACCGCGGACCGCACGCCGGGCACGCCTCCCGCCCCGACGGCCGCCAGGCCGCTCGCCACCACGCCCGACCGCTAGCGCTCCGACCAGCCGCCCACCGGCCCGGCCCGCGCACGCACCGGCGGCGTGGCTGACAAAGGACTCCCTCATGGACAAGACAGTGGCCCGCGCCGACCAGGCGGTGGCCGACATACCCCACGGCGCGTCGCTGGCCGTAGGAGGATTCGGGCTCTGCGGCATCCCGAGCGTCCTCATCGGCCGGCTGCACGCGCAGGGCGCCGGCCGACTGGAGATCGTCTCCAACAACTGCGGCACCGACGGCCACGGGCTGGGAATCCTGCTCGACGCCGGCCGCATCGCCCGCGTCACCGGCTCCTACGTCGGCGAGAACAAGGAGTTCGCCCGGCAGTACCTCTCCGGCGAGCTGGAGGTCGAACTGACCCCGCAGGGCACGCTCGCCGAGCGCCTGCGGGCCGGCGGCTGCGGCATCCCCGCCTTCTACACCCCGGCCGGGGTGGGCACCCAGGTCGCCGAGGGCGGCCTGCCCTGGCGCTACGCCCCGGACGGCGCCGTCGCCGTCGCCTCCCCGGCCAAGGAGGTACGGACCTTCGGCGGCAGCGACTACGTGCTGGAGCACGCCATCACCACCGCGTACGCCCTGGTCCGGGCCGCCCGCGGCGACCGCCACGGCAACCTGGTCTTCCACCGGTCGGCGCGGAACTTCAACTCGCTCGCGGCGATGGCGGGGCGCGTCACCGTCGCGGAGGTCGAGGAGCTGGTCGAGCCCGGCGAGCTCGCACCCGACGAGATCCACCTGCCCGGCATCTTCGTCCAGCGGATCGTCCCCCTCGACGCCCGCGACGCGGCGGACAAGCACATCGAACGGCGCACGGTCTCCGCGACGCCGTCCACGACCCGGGAGACGGTGCGCGGCTGATGGCATGGAACAGGAACGAGATGGCCGCGCGAGCCGGCGCCGAACTCGCCGACGGCTCGTACGTCAACCTGGGCATCGGCCTGCCCACCCTGATCCCCAACCACCTGCCGCCGGGCGTCCACGTCGTCCTCCAGTCGGAGAACGGCATCCTCGGCACCGGCCCCTACCCCGCGGAGGACGCGGTCGACCCCGACCTGATCAACGCGGGCAAGGAGACCGTCACCGTCCTGCCCGGCGCCTCCTTCTTCGACTCCGCGCTGTCCTTCGGGATGATCCGCGGCGGCCACATCGACACCGCCGTGCTGGGCGCCATGCAGGTCTCCGCCGCGGGCGACCTCGCCAACTGGATGATCCCCGGCAAGATGGTCAAGGGCATGGGCGGCGCGATGGACCTCGTCCACGGCGCGCGCCGCGTGATCGTCCTCATGGAGCACAGCGCCAAGGACGGCAGCCCGAAGATCGTCAGCGAGTGCACCCTCCCCCTCACCGGGCGCACCTGCGTGCACCGCATCATCACCGACCTGGCCGTCCTCGACGTCACCGACGACGGACTGGTCCTCGTCGAAACAGCCCCCGGCGTCACCCCCGCCGACATCCGCGCGGCGACAGCGGCACCCATCCTTCACCATGGATCCGGTCCCGCCTCATCGTCGAACCGGTCACCGGGCCCATCGGCGGCCACGCCGCGCCGCTCCTGGCCGGCACCGGCCTGAACGGCCACACGTACGCCGTCGACGCCCTGCTCGGCGCCACCGCACTGGCCGCCCCCGAGTGGTTCACGGCCGAACCCGCCCCCCTCGCCGGGCAGGAGTCCACCCGGCGGCCGACAAGACGGCGGCGCGGGCCGTGGAACGCCTTCGCAGCCGACCGGGCAGCGCCCTTCGTGCGATCGGCTGACCACCGGGCGCCGGCGGCAACCGGACCCTGCGCCGCGGTCCCGCGGCTGGAGGCGTCGGGGCACTCGCCCGAGCCGGCGCCGCCGTCGCAGCAGGGCCGCGGCGGGGGCCCGGCCGCGCACCTCCACCCCGCGCCCGGCCACCGAGGAGTACGATGGGACTACCGAGGGTATTTCGTGCACCCGCATCCAGCTCGTGTCGTTTTCGGCGATTGACGACCACCGGACCGATGCGAACCGGCCCGGGGTGAGGTTCGCGCCATGACGGCGACGACTGTGCGCACACTGCCGACCGGAGAGTCACCCGAGGTCCCGGTCTCCTCGAAGGAGCTGCGTGTCTCACTGACGCCCGCCGGCTCCGCCCCCGCCAGGATCGACGGAGCGTGGTGGCCGTACTCCCGCGATGTGGCCGCCGAACTCCCCGCCCTGATCGGCGAACTCGACGTGAAGTGGGACCGGATCACCCACGTCACCGTCAACCCCGCGTACTGGCCCGCGATTCCGCGCAAGGTGTCGGCCAACGGGCACGTGGTGAAGGTCGGTTGGTTCAAGGAGGAACAGGATCGGCATCAGGTGATGCTGCTCTCCTACCGTACGGGCCGCTGGGACCTCCTGGTGATCCCGCCGCAGACTCCTCCCGCCACCGCCGCCTGGCTGATGGCCGCCGCCGCCGACCCGCGGCGGACCGCCACCGGAAGCCAGCTGATGGCGGAGGCCGAGCACGTCGCGGCCGAAACGCCCCAGGAGAAGCCGGAAGCGGTCTGGGACTCCGAGGCCGGCCATGCCGCCCCCGGGGCGCTCCCGGCGTCACCGGACCCCGCGACGAGGGCGGCCTGAGGGCGGCTCCAGCACCACACGCCCCCTCGGCACGGCTCCGGCAACGCCGTCGCCCGCCCCTGATCGTCCACGCCTCCGGCCCGGTCCGCCCGGGCCCCCTGTGATCTCCGACCGCGACCACGTCATCGCCGCCGACGGCGGGTTCCAGGCGTCCCGCGCCTCACCGACGCCGCCGCCACGCGACCGGCTCGCTCGCGGACGCCTCGACGACCGGCCCACACCGGGCCAGGTGGCCGGCGACACCGACGCCCGCGACGCGGCCCCCGCCCCGAACTGACCGAGATCGGCGCCGGCGCCGATCTCGGCGCCGGCGAGGACCTTCTGCGAACGGTATGAGTATGGAAACCCGAGCGTTGCCCCGACGGTGCCGAGCCAGTGAGCTGGCCGGGCTGTCCCGCATGTGCCCCTACTGCAAGCGCACGATCCATCCCGCGGCGGTCAAGGTCGAGACGGCCGAGGCGCGTCCTGATCCCTTCTACACCCTGGACTGGTTCTGCCCCGACACGAACTGCAACGGCAGGACCCGCCTGAAGTAGGGGGAAGCGCCGGAGTGGCCCGCCCGCCACGCGCGGCCCCTCGCCGCCCGGTGCGCGGGGAACTCCCGATCGTTCTCCTGGCTGGGGGCCGGCAGCGCCGGCCGGGCGCACGACGAAGCACGACGAGGCGGACACGGGAGCCGGCGTGGATCGAGCTGTGGGGACGGACGGGGCTGCCCGGATCGAGGGCGACGGGGACGGAGGGGGCGAAGGGGACCACGACGGCGCGGAGCCGTCCGACCGGCCAGGACCGGAAGGCCGGAGGCAGCGCTCGTTGTGGAGGGAACTGCCGATCCTGGTGGTCGTCGCCCTGGTGCTCGCGCTGCTCGTCAAGACCTTCCTGATGCAGGCGTTCTCCATCCCCTCGGAGTCGATGCAGAACACTCTGCAGCCAGGGGACCGGGTCCTGGTCGACAAGCTGACCCCCTGGTTCGGCTCGAAACCCGAGCGCGGGGACGTGGTGGTCTTCCACGACCCGGCGGACTGGCTGGGCGGCGAGGGAGCCCGCCACCCCGATGCCGTGCAGAAGGCCCTCGGCTTCATCGGGCTCATGCCGGCGGCCGGCGAGCGGGACCTGATCAAGAGGGTCATCGGCGTGGCCGGCGACACGGTCGAGTGCCGGGGCACGGGACCGGTGTATGTCAACGGCAAGCCGCTGGACGAGCCCTACGTCTTCGCCGGCAACACCCCGTGCAGCAGCGACGACCAGGGCGGCCAGTTCGACGTCACCGTGCCCCAGGGCAGGATCTGGGTCATGGGCGACCACCGCCAGGACTCGTCGGACTCCCGGTACCACCGACTCGACACGACGCACGGCTTCGTCCCTGTCGGCAACGTCGTCGGGCGCGCCGTCGTCGTCGCCTGGCCGATCGACCGCTGGGCGACCCTGCCGGTCCCGGACACCTTCGGACAGCCGGGCATCCGCGCCGCGTCGGCGGCCGCCCCGGGCGCGCTGGGTCTGGCCGGGGCCGTCCCCCTCGTCCTGTGGCGTCGGCACCGCCGGCTCTGACGAGCGCGGAGGCCCGTGGCGCTCGGGAAACGGCCGTACGGGATGCCGGACGCCGGCCCGGAAGATGCGCGCGCCCGCCAGGTGAAGGATGGTGGACGTGTGGGGCATGTCCTCGGACGATGCCCCGCCCTGACGCGGCGCTCCCGCACCGGGCGTCCAGGTCGGTCCGCCGCTCCGTCGGGGAAGCGGTCGACGGCGGCACGGAATACGCCCCCATGAGGCTTTCCGCACTCTCCCAAAGGGCGATGGCTATGGATTCCAGAACCAGGACAATCGTTGCGGCGAGCGTCGCGGCCGGATATCTCGTCGGCCGCAACAACAAGGAGAAGTTCGCTCTCGGCCTCCTGTCCCTCGCGACGGGCCGCGCCATGGACCCGATGTCCCTGATCGGCCAGGGCATCAGGAAGTTCGCGGAGAGCCCCCAGTTCGAACAGGTCAGCGAATCCCTTACGAGCGCTCTGGAGCGGCAGACCCGCGCGCTCCTCGACGACGAGGCCGGCGGGGACGAGGACGACGAAGCGTCCCCGGCGGACGCGGGCCCGGAGCAGGACGACCCGGGGACGTCCGAAGCGGACGGGGAGGACGCCGAGGCGTCGGACGAGGAGGACGCCGAGGCGGAGGCCGGGCCGGAGGTCGAGGCTCGGGCCGAGTCGGAGGCCCGGTCGGGGGCCGAGGAAGAGGTGCCTCCGCCGTCCTCCCGGCGCCGTCCTGCCCGCCGCGAGAGCGCGGACGAGTCCTCCCCGCACGCGGCCGGAGTGCGCAACCCTCCCGCCGCCAAGGCCAGGGCGATGGCGGGAAAGGCCAGGGCCGAGAGGGCCGCCAGGAAGCCGGGCCCGAAGAACCCGCCCGCCGCGAAGGCGATGGCCAGGAAGGCGGCGAAGGAGCGGGACTCCTCCGCGTCGCCGGCGAAGCGGTCTCCGGCCCGCGGAGGCAAGCGCGGGTGAGCTGCCACCGGCCGTCCCGCGCCGGCCCGCAGTGCGACGCTCGACGAGGCCGATCGCGCCGCTCACCCGCCGCCGCGCGGAGATGTCGCGTTATCCCGCGCGCACCCCGATCGTGCTCGACAGTGGTAACCCGCAGCGGATCCACGAAGGAGCATGCCTTGGGTGTCGGTGCCCGCGTTCGACGGCGTCCACAACTGACCAGGTTCAGCGCCGTGTTGACGGTGGCCGCGGCCGCGGCTCTCATCGTTCCCCTCGCGGCGGCGCCGTCGCGTGCGGCCGCCGGCGACACCGGGGCGACGGCCGGCCGCGGGACGGTCTCGTCGGTCCCGCAGGACGGCGACGCGCGGACGCGCGCGCACCTGCGGGCGCTGGCGCGGGAGTTGGTGGACGAGGGGATGCCCGGGGTGATCGTGCGGGTGGACGACGGTCACGGCAGGCCGATCGAGATCACCGAGCAGGCCGCCTGGACGAGGAAGGACCACCGGCTCGGCGCGGACGACGAGGTCCGGGAGGCGTCCAACACCAAGACGGTGATGGCCACCCTCGTCCTGCAACTGGTCGCCGAGCACCGGCTCGCCCTCACCGACCCGGTGGACAAGTGGCTGCCCGGCCAGGTGCACGACGGCAGGGCCATCACCCTGCGCATGCTGCTCAACCACACCAGCGGGCTCTTCGACTACACCGACGACCCGGCCCTCGCCCCGGCGCTCACCGGCCATGACTCCCACGTGTGGACGTCGAAGGAGATCCTGGGCCTGGTGGCCGGGCACCCCGCGCTGTTCCCGCCGGGCACCCAGTGGTCCTACAGCAACACCAACTACATAGCGATCGGCGCCGTTCTGGAGAGGGCGACCGGGAAGAGCCTGGCGTCTCTGGTGCGCGACCGGATCGCCCGGCCGCTCGGACTCCGCCACACCTTCTACACCACCGGCGACGCCTGGCGCAGCCCGCACGCACACGGCTACGAACCCGACGCCGCCCACATGCCGCCGGACGTCCCGCCCGAGTTCCGGGACTACGCGGGACCGCGGCACGACGGCCACGTGGACGTCACCGGCGACTACCTCACCGCGGCCGAAGCGGACGGCGCGATCGTGTCCACCGCCCGGGACTGGTCCCGCTACTACACCGCGCTGATGTCGGGCCGCCTGCTGCCCGCCGCCCAGTTGGCCGAGATGCGCACCACCGTGCCCGAGGAGGGGCCCGGGGACCCGGACGACCTGCGCTACGGGCTCGGCATCGAGAGCGAGGCGTCCTCCTGCGGCGCGGTGTGGGACCACATCGGTGTCGTCCCGGGCTACGCGACGTACAACGTCACCGACCCCACCGGCCGTCGCACGGCGTCCTTCTTCTTCGCCACCTCCACCCTCGACAAGGAGGAGCACCGGACCGGCGCGTCCCTCATGGATGCGGTGACCTGCGCCCTGTTCGACTGACGCCCGCGGTCCGGTGGCACCCTCGGCGCCCCTCCACGGCCTGCACGTCGCGGCGAGGGGAGCGGGGGGGGGGGCGGGGCCGGCGCGGGCCCCCGTCCCCCCGCGG
>NZ_JAZEWV010000021.1:0-112465 GCF_036353415.1 Actinacidiphila polyblastidii | reverse complement strand
CGGTGAGGCCGGACACCGGATGCTCCTGTGTGCTTGCTACGTTCATACTCCGCGGCACCCCGCGTGGAGGGTTTTCCGCGAAAAGTTACGCCGCCGTCCACACCGGGCCACGGCAGCTCGCGTACCCCGCGCCGCACGGCCTGCCCGAAAGAGTGGACACAGCCGTCCCGTGGAGTGGCACGATGGGCAGCACAACAGTCGGCGGCACGCGCCCGCCGCCGGCGACGACAGGCAGGGACGGCACGAGATGAGTGTTCAGCCCGTTCACCCCGGCAGCGGGCCGGTCGCAGCGTTGGCCAAGACCATCGACGCCGTCGCGGGTGCGCTGCGCGGCGCCGAGCGGATGGCGTTCTACGCCGAGGTCGGGCAGACCCCGGCCGGCCGGCTCGAGACCGTCATCGAGACCTGGTGGGCGCGCGCCATGCTCGGCCGGGTGCCCGAGCGGGACCGGCAGGTCGAGGACGCGCTGCACGGCCGCAATCTGGTGCCGCTGGACGCGCTGTCGGTACGCCTCGGCGTCGACCTGCCCGACCAGCCGTGAGCGCGGGCTCCCCGTCCGCTCCTCGCTGGTCGCTCGCCCTGACCGTGGACCCGGCCGGGGTCGTCGAGGCGATGCCGAAGGACCTGCAGCGCGCGGTGCTGCTGTTCCTGCAGGCGCTCGTGATCGAGACCGGCGGGGCCGTCGAGGCCGGCAAGCCGGCGCCCGGCAGCCCGCTGGACGACGCCGGGCTGCGCTACAGCGTGCTGGTCCCCGGCGAGCCCGTCATCGTCGAGTACCTGGTGGTGCCGGTGGCGCGCGAGGTGCGCATACCGACGCTGGTGTGGATGCACTGAACCGCCGCCCGGCCGCGCCGGGCCCGGCGCTCACAGCCCGGCGGCGGCCAGCCAGACGGTCACGGCCGCGGTGAGGACGAGCGCCACGTTGAGCGCGACCTGGCGGTCCCCGAGGCCCAGGTGGACCCTGATCGCGCCGACTTGCAGCAGCACGAACCCCCCGGCCGCCACCGCGGCCAGCCAGGGCGCGACGCCCGTCAGCGGCGGCAGCACCAGCCCGATCGCGCCGAGCAGTTCGAGCAGCCCGATGGTCCTGACCGCCGGCATCGGCATGCCGTCCACCCAGGCCATCATCGGCCGCAGCTGCTCGCGGCTGCGCACGATCTTGAGCCCGCCCCCGTAGAGGTAGAAGAGGGCGAGCAGGCCGGCGACGATCCAGTAGGCGACGTTCACGGTGTTCCTTCGTCCGGGGGCGTACGGGGCGGCAGGCTCCGATTGCACCGCGGGGGCGCCGCGACCGTCCAGGACCCGTTCCGCGAGGTCGATACCGTACGGGTATCGTCGCAGCATGGAGCTACGCACGCTGCGCTATTTCGTGGCGGTCGCCGAGGAACTCCACTTCGGCAGGGCGGCCGTGCGGCTGCACATGAGCCAGCCGCCGCTGAGCCGGGCGATCAGGAACCTGGAGACGGAGGTCGGCGCCGCGCTGTTCCACCGGTCGCCCGCGGGTGTCGGCCTCACCGCGGCGGGGAGCGTCCTGCTCGACGAGGCGCGCGCGCTGCTCGACCGGGCCGAGCTGGCCCGGGTCCGCGTCGCCGCGGCGGCAGGCGCGGCGGCGGTCACCGTCGGCGTGCTCGGTGACAGCGCCGACCCGGGCGCGACGCGCCTGGCCGACGCCTACCGCCGGCGGCACCCGCGCGTCCACGTCTCGGTCCGCGAGACCGACCTGACCGATCCGACCTGCGGGCTGCACGCCGGACTCGTCGACGTCGCGCTGACCCGCGGGCCGTTCGACCGGACCGGCCTCGCGGTGCGCGAGCTGCGCGCCGACCCGGTGGGAGCGCTGCTGCGGGCCGACGACCCGCTGGCCGGCCGCGGCGGCCTGGAGCTGGCCGACCTGGCGGACCGCCGCTGGTTCCTCTTCCCCGCGGGCACCGATCCGTTGTGGCAGTCGTACTGGAACGGCGGCCGGGTCCGCCGGGGTCCGGTGGTGCGTACCGTCCAGGAGTGCCGGCAGGCCGTCCTCTGGAACGGCACGGTCGGCATGACGCTGGCGGACCATCCGCCCGGCGAGGGGCTCGCGGTGGTGCCGCTGGCCGACATGCCGCCGAGCCGGGTGCTGGCGGCGTGGAGCCAGGGCGACACGAATCCGCTGATCCGCTCGTTCGTCGAGATCGCGGCCGCCGCCTACCGCCGCGACTGATCGCAGCGGATCGCCCGTCCGGCATCCCGTACGGCGCAGCGGACCGGGTCAGCTGCGGCCGGTGGGCGCCGGGCCGGTGCGTACGGGGCCGGGGCGGGCCGGGGCGCCTCCCAGCGCGGTGAGCAGCGCCAGCGGGGTGGCGGCCGCCCACGCCTGCGGGGAGCAGGAGTGCGGGTAGGGCACCGGCGCGGGGTGGCTGTCGGGGCCGTAGCCCGCCATCACCTCGGGCAGCCGCCAGTCGTGGTGGCGGCCGGCGGCGACGAGCGCCTCGGCGACCTGCCGCGCCTCCGCGGCGAGGCCGTGCCGGGCCAGGCCGAGCGCGATCACCGCGTTGTCGTGCGGCCAGACGCAGCCGCGGTGGTAGGAGAGCGGGTGGTACGGGAGCTGGCCGGCGGCCAGCGTGCGGATGCCCCAGCCGGAGAAGAAGTCCGGCCGCAGCAGCCGCCGCCCGACGCGTTCGGCGCGGTCCTGGTCGAGCAGGCCCGACCACAGCAGGTGGCCGGCGTCCGAGCCGAGCGCGTCGACCTTGCGCCGTCCGCCGTCCAGGGCCAGCGCCGGGAAGTCGGCCTCCGCCAGCCAGAACTCCTCGGGGAACCGCCGCCGCAGGTCGCGGGCCGCGCTCTCCAGCCGCCGGGCGAACGCGACGTCGTGCCACACGCCCTCGGCCAGGTGCGCGGTGCGGCGCAGCGCGTCGTACGCGTAGCCCTGGGCCTCGGCGACCGCGATGGCGCCGGTGGCCTGCACGCCGTCGGCGAAGCAGATCGCGCCGGCGGAGTCCTTCCAGTTCTGGTTGGCCAGGCCGCCGCCCTGCTCGTCCGAGGTGTAGACGAGCCAACCGTGGTCGTCGAGGCCGCCGTCGCGGAACATCCACGCGACCGCCGCACGGGCGTGCCCCTCCAGCCGGGTGGCCAGGCGCGCGTCGCCGGTCGCCTCGGTGTACGCCTGGAGCAGCACCAGGAACAGCGGGGTGGCGTCCACCGAGCCGTAGTAGCGGCCGTAGGGCACCTGGCGGAAGTGGGCGAGTTCGCCGTGGCGCAGTTCGTGGGGGATGCGGCCCGGCTGTTCGAGGCGCGCGGGATCGTCGGTGACGCCCTGGGCGGCGGCCAGCGCGGCGAGCGTGCCGGCCGCCAGCCCCGGACGGTAGGGCAGCGCGAACAGCGAGGTCAGCAGGGAGTCGCGGCCGAACAGGGTGAGGAACCACGGGATGCCGGCGCCCGGCACGCTCACCGGCTCCCCGTCGGGTCCGACACCGGGGATGCGCAGGGCGGCCAGGTCGGCGAGGCCCCGGTCGACCGCCTGCGCCAGACCGGGCAGCCCGGCCGGTCCCGCCGACTCGGTGGGGCGCGGCTCGGCGTCGGTGAACTCCGCCGCTTCGCGGGCCTGGTGGGCGTGCAGGGTGGCCGGCGTGGCGATGCCGCCGGCGCCGGTCACCTCGGCCGGGGGTCCGGCGTGCGCGGCGAACGCCCGTACCGCGAGGGCGATCTCGCGGCTGCCGTGGGCCGGCACGGCGAGCCGCCAGGACAGCACCTGCCCGCCCTCCTCGCCGTCCGCGGCGCGCACGGCATCCGGCGGCGGCTGCGCGGTGACCGTGGTCGAGGCGTCCCAGTCGGGGCCGCGCCGGTAGCGGAAGGCCACGCCGTCCGGGCCGGCGGCGCTCTCGTGCACGCCGTCGCTCTTGTCGTAGTGCCGGCGGTCGGAGCGCAGTTCGAACTGGTCGGCGAAGTCGGCCGCGACGGACAGTTCGAGGCGGGCCCGCACCGGGCGGGCCAGGTTGTTGAGCAGGGTGAGGCGCTCGACCAGCACGCCCGCCGCGAGGGCCTGCTCCCGGACCACGGTGTACGGCGCGGGCTCGTCGCGCGTGCCCGGCGGTGTCAGCACCACGCGCGCGTCGTCACGGGTGAGCACGTCGAGCGGCGCGCCGTCGGCGGTCAGCCGCCAGCGGCTCAGGTGCCGGGCGTCCTGCACGAACAGGCCGTCGGGGGTGGCGCCGCGGGTGCCGGTGATGCTTCCGTCCGCGGCGGCCACGGCGAAGGTGCCGCGGTCGGTCAGGACGCGTTCTGTCCCGGTCATCGGGTGTCCTCCGGGTCGGTGAGGAGGTCGAGCGTGAGGGCGGCGGTCCAGCTGAAGTCCCGGATGCCGTGGCCCTCGCCGGTGTACGGGTCCACGTACTCGGCGAACCCGGTCGCGCCCGCGTCGTGGAGGATGCCGGCCCTGAGCCGGTCGGCCGGTTCGGTGGCGCCGGTCGCACGCAGGCCCCGGTGGATCAGCCAGGCGGTGTTGAACCAGCTCGGTCCGCGCCAGTAGCGGCCGGCGTCGAACTGCGGCCCTGTCAGGTCGTAGCTGGGCACCATGTGCACCTCGCCGAGGCGGAAGTGCTCCCCCGCGAGGGTGGCCCCCAGCGCGCCGGCGACGTCCGCGGGCAGCCCGGGGACGATCAGCGGCAGCAGTCCGTTGACCGCGGTGACCGGCAGCAGGGCGCCGTCGCCGAGGTCGCGGGCGGCGAAGACGCCGCGCTCCCGGTCCCACAGCCGCCGTACCAGCGCGTCGGTCAGGCGCCGCGCGCGGCGGCGCGGCGCGGACGCGTCCGCGCCGAGGGCCTCGGCGATGTCGGCGAGCGCGTGCTCGGAGGCGATGAGCAGGGCGTTGAAGCCGGGGTCCTCGACGGCGAAGGAGGGGCGCGCGCCCGACACCCCCGCGTCGCCGTGGCCGTGGTCGCCGCGGCCGTGGTCCTGGTAGCCGCGGTCCCGGTACGCGGCGGCGAGTCCGACGTACCGGGCGTAGTCCAGGTCGGTGGGCCGGTCGGCGGCCGAGGCGTGGACGAGGTCGGCCCGCCGGAAGGAGCCCGCGGGGGCGGGGGTGACGCGCAGCAGCGGCCGGTCCCAGCACGGGCTGTTGTCCAGGCCGGGTTCCCAGGGGTGCACGACGGCGGCCAGTCCCTGGCCGCCGAGGTCGCGGTGAGTCTCCAGATAGCGGTGCCAGGCTTCGAGGGCGGGCAGCACCCGGGCCAGGAAGCCCCGGCGCCGGGACTCGCCGGGGTCGGCGCGGTGCACCAGCCAGGCGGCCAGCGCGTGCACCGGCGGCTGGACGATGCCCGAGGTCTGCACCCCGGCGGGTGCGCCGGCGCGCCGCCCCGCGGTCGACGAGCGCCAGAAGCCGGGGCCGGGGAAGTAGGCGTGGGAGGGCACCGCGGGGTTGAACACGATGTGCGGGACCCGGCCGTCGAGCCACTGGGCGCCGAGCAGCGACTCCAGCTCACGCTGGGCCCGGCGCGGGGACAGGTGCCGCAGCCCGATGGCGATGAAGGCGGAGTCCCAGCTCCACTGGTGCGGGTACAGCGAACGGGAGGGCACGGTGCCCGATCCGGTCCAGTTGGCCAGCAGCACGCGCATCGCGGCCGCCCGCAGCCGGCGGTCGCGGTCGGTGTCCGTGGGGTCGGGGGCCAGCAGGGCCGTCATCCGGCCGCCCGTCGCAGGAAGGCGGGCACGGAGCGGACGGCCTGCACCGGGTCGCCGGTCAGCCGACACTCGGCGGCGAGGTAGCCGTCGTAGCCGGCGGCCTGGAGCGCGCCGAGCCAGGCGGGCCAGTCCAGGTGCCCGGCGCCGGGCTGGAACCGGTTGGAGTCGCTGACCTGCGCGTGCCCGATGTAGGGCGCCGCGGCGACGATCGCGGCCGACGGGTCGGCCTCCTCGATGTTCATGTGGTAGCTGTCGATGCCGATCCGCACCGAGTCCAGGCCGACCTCGCGGATCAGGTCCACGGCCTGCTCCAGCCGGTTGACCATGTGGTCCTCGTACCGGTTGAGCGGTTCGAGGAAGAGCGCGACGCCCTCAGCGCGGGCGTGCTCGCCGAGTTCGGTGAGGCCGGCGAGCAGCACCTCGCGGTCCTGCTCCTCCGTGCGCGGCGGCTCGAAGGGCGGCAGCCGGCGGGAGAACATGCCGTACGACGCGGGGGTCTGGGCGCCGAGGCCGCCCAGCTCGGCGATCACCGAGAGCTGGGACTTCATCTGCGCGACGGCGTCGCGGCGCAGGCCGTCGTCGAAGGCGCCGAGGAAGTGCAGCATGTCGACGCACACGGTCGGCATGACCACGCCGTCGGCGAGCGCGGTGCGCAGTTCGGGGAGCCGGTCGCGGAAGTGGAGGTCGCCCTTGCCGCGCAGCTCGATCGCGTCGTAGCCGGCGGACTGGGCGACGTCCCACTTGGCCTGGAGGGTTTCGCCGGGCAGCAGTTGCTCCTGGCAGGCAAGCTTCAGCATGGAGGGGCCTTTCGGGTGCCGGTCGGCTCAGAATTCCAGGACGACCTGGAGGGCGTCGGCGGGGCGTTCGTCGATCAGGGTGTAGGCGGCGGCCGCGTCGGCGACCGGCACCCGGTGGCTGACCAGGGCCGCGGTGTCCACCTGGCCCTCGGCGACCAGGCGCAGGAAGGTCTGCTGCAGCCGGTCGACGGTCCAGCGGTGCGACAGCTGCGGGGGCACGCCGCCGATCTGGGAGCAGATGAGCTGGACGCGGTTGTGGTGGAACTCGTCGCCCAGCCGCAGTCCGGTCCCGTCGCCCTGGTAGAAGCCGGAGGCGACGACGCGGCCGCCCGCGGCGACGGTGCGCAGGGCCTCGTGCAGGGCGGGGTAGGCGCCGCTGATCTCGATGGCCAGGTCCGCGCCGCGGCCGGCGGTCAGCTCGCGGACGGCTTCGGCGACGCCGCCCGCACGGGCGTTGAGGGTGTGCGCGGCGCCGTAGCGGCGGGCCGCGTCGAGGCGGGCGTCCAGGGCGTCCACGGCGGTGACCACGGCGCCGTTGAGCCGGGCCAGCCGGGTGGCCAGCAGTCCGATGACGCCCTGCCCGAACACCGCGACGTCCTCGCCGAGATGGATGTCCGCGGCCAGCACCGCGTTGTACGCGATCGCGCCGACCCGGGCGAACGCTGCGGCGAGCGGGTCGAGCCCGTCGGGCAGGCGGTGGCCGGCCATCCGCTCGGCCGGCACGATGCCCTCGCTGCGGTGGCCCCAGATGCCCCACACCAGGTCGCCCGCCACGGGCAGCCCGGGGGTGCCGTCGAGCTCCGGCGAGACCTCGGTGACCTCGCCGACCTCGGAGTACCCCCAGCCGGCGACCGGGTAGGTGATCCCCGCCACATCGTCGCGGAAGAGCCGGGCCTGCGGGTCCCAGGTGCGGGTGAGGTACGGGTTGGTGCCGCGGTAGGCGGTCAGTTCGGTGCCGGCGGAGATCCCGGAGTAGCGGGTGCGGACCCGCAAGTGCCCCGGGGGCAGGGGCTCCTGGGCAACGGCTGCGACCTCGACCTGTCGAGGGCCGGTGAACTGGACGATGCGTTCCACGATGTCTCCGAAGCTGCGGCGATACCAGGTGTGATCAGCCAGATGCCCCTGGCTTACGTCGAAGATATCCCACACTTAGGTCTTGTCAACAGGCAAAAGTGGTGCTGTTATGCAACACGTCGTTAACACAAAGCCCCGTGAGTGAGGACGGTTCATGCGGATGTGGGCGCTAAGAGGCACCAGAGCTGTGGCAGCGGTCGTCGCCGCGGCGCTCGGCATCGGCCTGCTGGCCGGCTGCGCGGGCACGCAGACACGGACGGGCAACTCGCTGACCGTGTGGAGCGAGGAGAACCTCCCGGCCCGAATGGCCGCGACCGAGAAGCTGATCGGCGTGTTCGAGAAGCAGACCGGCATCAAGGTCAAGCTGGTCGGCATCGACGAGAGCCAGCTCCCGCAGCTCGTGGAGTCGGCCGCGGCCGCCGGCAAGCTGCCCGACGTCATGGGCGGCATCCCGCTCGCCCCGCTCTGGCAGATGTACAGCAACGGCCTGCTGAACACCGACGCGACCGCGAAGGTCCTCGACGGCCTCGGCCGCGGCACCTTCGACCCCAACGCCCTGAAGCTCACCGCCGACGGGACGAGGCAGCTGTCGGTCCCCAGCGACTCGTGGCAGCAGGTGCTCGTGTACCGCAAGGACCTCTTCGCGCGGGCCCACCTGCCGGTCCCCGACACCTACGACAGCATCCTCAAGGCCGCGAAGACCCTCGACAAGGGCTCGATGAGCGGCATCTCGCTCGCCGACGACCCGAAGGACGTCTTCACCCAGCAGAGCTTCGAGGACCTCGCGGTCGCCGAGAACTGCCAGCTGGTGACGGCCGACGGCAAGGCCGCTCTGGACAGCCCGCAGTGCCGGAAGGCGTTCACCGCCTACCAGCAGCTCGCCGCCACCGGTCCGGCCGGCACCCAGACCGTCGACACCACCCGTGCCACCTACCAGGCCGGCCAGTCGGCGATGGTCGTGTGGTCCACGTACCTGCTGAACTCGCTGGCCGGCCTGCGCGACGACGTGCTGCCCAACTGCCCCCAGTGCAAGGGCGACAAGACGTTCCTGTCGAGGAACTCCGGGATCGTCACCGCCATCAAGGGCCCGGACGGCGCCACCCCGGCCCAGTTCGGCGAGATCTCCTCATGGACCGTCACCAAGCACGCCAACGCGCCCGCCGCCGAGAAGTTCATCCGGTTCATGATGAGCACCGGCTACGAGGGCTGGCTCGGCATGGAGCCCGAGGGCAAGATCCCGGTCCGCGACGGCACGGTGGCCGCCCCGAAGAAGTACGTCACCGACTGGCGCGGCATGAAGATCGGCGTCGACAGCCTCCAGCCGATGGACACGCTCTTCCCCGCCTCCTTCCTCGACCAGCTGCTCGCCGGCGTCGGCAACATGCAGCGCTGGGGCATCACCCAGGGCCAGGGCGCGCTGGTGGGCGCCACCGAGGGCACCCTGCCGGTCCCCCAGGCCATCGGTTCGATGACCGGCGGCGACCAGCTCTCCCCCGACTCCGCCGCCCGGCAGGCCGACAGCGCGGTGTCCGCACTCCAGAAGACGCTCCTTTGAGCCCCGGCACCGTCACCAAGGAAGCCCCGATGAGCACATCCCCCGGCGTCACCCGCCGCCGGCCCTCCCCCATGCAACGCAGCCAGAACCGGGCCGGTCTGGCCTTCGTGTCGCCGACCCTGCTCGTGGTCCTGGTCATCGTCGTCGTGCCGATCGCCTGGACCGTGCTGCTCGCCTTCCAGCACGCCCGGCTGATCGACCTCCAGGGCATGGGCCTGTTCGGCAACTGGACCTGGGGCAACTTCGACCAGGTCTTCACCGCGCCCGGCTTCTGGACCTCCCTGTGGACCACGCTGGTCTACACCGTGGGCGGCACCGTCGGGTCGATCCTGCTCGGCCTGGTCGCCGCCCTGGCCCTGCGCCGGCCGTTCCGCGGCCGGGGGGTCGTGCGCAGCACCATGCTGCTGCCGTACGTCGCGCCGGTGGTCGCGGTCACCTTCGTCTGGGAGACCGCGCTCAACCCGCAGACCGGTGTCATCAACAACTGGGGCATGCACCTGTTCGGCTGGCACCGGCCGATCGCCTTCCTGTCGACCAGCTCGTACAAGGCCGACCTGCTCGGCGTCCACGTCCACCTGCCGATGGCCCTGATGACGGTGGTCGCCTTCGAGATCTGGCGCTACTTCCCGTTCGCCTTCCTCTTCCTGCTCGCCAGGCTGCAGGCGGTGCCGGCGGGGATCGAGGAAGCCGCGACGGTGGACGGCGCGACCCAGTCCCAGCGGTTCCGGTACATCCTGCTCCCCCAGCTGATGCCGGTGATCGCCCTGCTGTCGGTGCTGCGGTTCATCATGACCTTCAACAAGTTCGACGACATCTACCTGCTGACCGGCGGGAACTCCGGCACCGAGGTGGTGTCGGTGCGGGTCTACAACTTCCTCACCGCCAGCTACGACGTGGGAGCCGCCGCCGCCCAGGCGCTGCTGCTCGCCGCGATCCTCATGGTGCTGCTGGGCATCTACTTCGGGTTCTTCGCCAAGCGCGTCCAGGAGGAAGAGGCATGAGCCGCGCCCAGTTCGAGGACCGCCTGTTCGGCGGCCTGCGCTACGTCGTCATCGCGCTGCTGCTGATAGCGACGGTGTTCCCCTTCTACTACATGGTCGTGCTGTCCTTCCGGCCGACCGGGCAGCTGCTGCTGCACCCCGGCTCGCTGTGGATCAGCGTGCACGACCTCACGCTCAGCACGTACAAGACCATCCTGGAGCCCACGTCCAAGGGCGGCCAGGGGCTGCTGGGCATGCTGCGCAACTCCGCGCTGGTGTCGCTGGGCACGGTGGTGCTCACGCTCGCCGCCTCGGTGCCGGGCGCCTGGGCGATCAGCCGGCTGAAGTTCGTCGGAAGCCGGCAGATCAGCGCGCTGTTCCTGGCGGTCTACCTGTTCCCCGCGACGCTGCTCGCGGTGCCGCTGTTCGTGATGTTCGCCCGCATCGGCCTGCAGGGCAGCCTGGTGGGCCTGGCCATCGTGTACATCGCGCAGACCGTCCCGGTGTCCATCTACATGCTGAAGAACTACTTCACCACGATCCCGGTGAGCGTGGAGGAGGCCGCCGCGCTCGACGGCTGCTCGCGGCTGCAGGTGCTGTGGCGGGTCGTCCTGCCGCTGGCCGCGCCGTCGTTGATGGCCACCGGCCTGTACGTCTTCATGATCGCCTGGAACGAGTTCCTGTTCGCGCTGCTCTTCCTGGCCGCCACCCCCTCCAAGTGGACGGTGTCGCTGGGGCTTTCGCAGATGAACAACGCGATCGAGGTGCCCACCACCGTCCTCATGGCGGGCTCGGTCGTGCTGACCGTCCCCGTGATAGTCCTGTTCTACGTCGCCGAGCGGTTCCTCACCGAGGGCCTGACCACCGGCGCGGACAAGAGCTGACCCGGTCGGCGCGAGCACGAACCCGAGGAGAACCGATCCGATGGCAACGCCCAGCAGCACCGCTGGACACCTGCTCGAGCTGATCCGTACCGGACAGGCGGGCACCAGGGGCGAACTGCAGAGCCTGACCGGGCTGTCCCGTTCGACGGTGGGCCAGCGCCTGGACCAGCTCTTCGCCGCCGGATGGCTGGCCTCCACCCCCGGCCAGCTGTCCACCGGCGGCCGGCCGTCGCTACGGCTGGCCTTCGATCCCGGCCACGCCGCGGTGCTCGCCGCCGACCTGGACACCACCCACGCCCGCGCCGCCGTACTCGACCTGGCCGGCGCCGTGCTCGCCGAGCACGACGGCGAACTGCGTGTGGCGGACGGCCCGGAGGCGGTGCTGGACACGCTCGCCGGGTGGTTCGCCGACCTGCTGGCCGCCACCGGCGTGCCGGCGCCGCGGGTGTGCGGCGTCGGGCTGTCCCTGCCCGGCCCGGTCGACTTCGCCTCAGGACTGGTGATCAGACCCCCCATCATGCCGGGCTGGGACGGCTACCCCATCGGCGAGCGCCTGCAACGGGCGCTCGCCGGGCGGGCCGGCACCGACCCCCGGGTGCCGGTGCTCACCGACAACGACGCCAACCTGATGGCGTTCGGGGAGCAGCGCGACGGCTGGCCCGACTGCACCACCTTCGTCCTGGTCAAGGTCTCCACCGGCATCGGCGCGGGCGTCGTCATCGACGGCCAGGTCTTCCGCGGCGTGGACGGCGGCGCCGGCGACCTCGGCCACATCCGGCTGCACGACCGGCCCGACGCGCGCTGCATGTGCGGTTCGTACGGCTGCCTGGCCGCGGTCGCCAGCGGCCGGGCGGTGGCGGGCCAGCTGGCCGGGCTCGGCGTCGCGGCCGAGTCGGGCACCGACGTCCGCGCGCTGCTCGACGACGGGCACCCCGACGCGGTGCGGCTGGCCCGCGAGGCCGGCCAGCGCGTCGGGGAGGTGCTGGCCACCGCCGTCACCCTGCTCAACCCCGGTGTGCTGATGATCGCCGGCGACCTCGCCGAGACCCACTTCCTCACCGGCATCCGCGAACTGCTGTACCAGCGGGCGCTGCCGCGCTCCACCCGCAGCCTGCAGATCGTCACCTCGCGGCTGGGCGACCGCGCCGCGCTCAAGGGCGCCACCGCCATGGTGGTCGACCATCTCTACGCGCCGGAACAGGCCGACGTGCGGCTGGCCGCCCTCGTGGGCGCCCCCGCCCTGCGGGCACCGGCCCCCTCCCAGGAGTAGCACCATGACAGCGTCCCCCTCAGCCGAGCCGCCGGTCCGGGTCGGCCTGATCGGAGCGGGCCCCTGGGCCCGCGACATGCACGCCCCCATGCTGGCCGCCGGACCCGAGACC
Source organism: Actinacidiphila polyblastidii (assembly GCF_036353415.1). Lineage (NCBI taxonomy): Bacteria > Bacillati > Actinomycetota > Actinomycetes > Kitasatosporales > Streptomycetaceae > Actinacidiphila > Actinacidiphila polyblastidii. Next base: position 100,141 of record NZ_JAZEWV010000021.1, on the reverse strand, counting down.
ACCCTGACAGCGGTCTGGGCCCGGCGGCCCGAGGCCGCCGCCCTGCTGGCCGGCGCGCACGGCGCGGCCGTCGCCGGATCGCCCGAGGAGCTCTTCGACAGCTGCGAGGCGGTGGCGTTCGCCGTCCCGCCGGCCGTGCAGGCGCCGCTCGCGGTACGGGCCGCCCGCGCGGGCAAGGCGCTGCTGCTGGACAAGCCGCTGGGCGCCGACCTGGCCTCGGCGCGGACGGTGGCCGAGGCGGTCGGGACGGCCGGAGTGGTCTCGCAGCTGGTCCTGACCAAGCGGTACCACCCGGCGACGCGCGCCTTCCTCGCCGCGGCCGCCGCCGCCGAGGTGACCGGCGCCCGCTCCTGCTACCTGCACGGCGCCTTCCTCGACGGCGAGATGGCCACCGGCTGGCGGCTCAGCGAGGGCGCGCTGCTCGACCTCGGCCCGCACCTGCTGGACCTGCTCGACGCGTCGGTCGGCCCGATCGCCCGGCTGCGCGCCACCGGCGATCCGCGCCGCTGGGTGGAGCTGACCTGCGAGCACGAGAACGGCGCGGTGAGCCAGGCGTCGCTCTCGGGTTCCGTACGCCTGCCCAGGGCCCGTGCCCGCGTCGAACTCCTCGGCGCCGGCGAGGAGCTGACCTGGGACAGCGCGGGCGCCGGCCACCGCGAGAGCTGGCCGCTGCTGCGCTCCGAGTTCGCCGCGGCGGTCCGCACCGGCGTCCCTTCGCCGCTGGACGCCGCGCGCGGACTGCGGCTGCAGGAGCTGATCGCGATGGGCACCCGGGACTGACCGCCGGCGCGGCGCCTGCCGCGCGGCGGCGGGGCCGAGGTCGGCGGGCGACGGCGGGGCGACCAGGCGGGCGGTCCGGCGGGCTGGTGGTCTGTCCCCCTCGATCCGGGGTAGCCGGACCGATAGCCGCAGGCCCTGCGGCCTCCGGCGACGTGTCGCCGACACCGCTGCGAACGCCTCTGGGGGACGTCATGCCAACCGCCATCCCGGGGGGTTCCGTCGCGGAGCCCGGCCCACGGCCGGGCGCTGCCCGACCGGGCGCCCTCCGCTCAGGACGCGCCCCGGCCCTCACCACCGGCAGGGGCCTGGCCGCCGCCCGCATCACCGCGCTGACGGTCTGCCAGGCGGCCCTGCTGATCGGCTTCGGCCTGCTCATCACCGGCCCCGCGCGCCATGTCTGGCCGATGACCGTCGAGGACCGGGTCGACGAGGGGTTCGTACGGCTGCGCACCAGCGGTCTCGACACCGCCACCGCCTGGGGCTCGCAGGCCGGCAACACCGTGGCCATCGTCGCGCTCACGGTCGTGGTGTGCGGCCTGCTGGTGTTCGCGCCCCGGCTGCCGAAGTGGCGGGAGGCGGTCTTCCTCGCGACGGCCGTCTCGCTCCAGGCGCTGGTGTTCCTGGCGATCACCTCGGCGGTGGACCGCCACCGGCCCGAGGTGCACCGGCTCGACCACTCGCCGCCCACGTCGAGTTACACCTCGGGCCACACCGGCGCGGCGACCGCGCTCTACGGCGGCCTGGCGGTCCTGGTGCTGGCGCGGGCGCGGCGGCTCAGCCGCCCGTGGCGGATCGCCGTCGCCGTGCTGCTCCTGCTGATACCGCTGGCGGTCGGCACGTGCCGCATGTACCGCGGCATGCACCACCCCACGGACGTGGCGGGCGGCATGCTCAACGGCGCGCTGTCGCTGCTCGTCGTCGGCCGGTCGGTGCTGGCCGCCGACCGGGCGCCCGCGCCGCTGCCCGAGCACGCCGCCGACCTGGCGGTGGCCGAGGCGCGCCGCACCGCGACCCCCGTGCCGGGCACGGCCGTCGTGGTCGTCAACCCGGTCGCCACCGGCGAGGCGGACCGCGAGGCGCTGCGCCTGGTGCTGGAGCGGCACGGCCACGCCCGCGCCCGGTTCGTCGAGACCACCGCGGACGATCCCGGCGGCGGCCAGGCCCGGCAGGCCCTGGCGGACGGCGCGACGCTCGTCGTCGCGTGCGGCGGCGACGGCACCGTGACCGCGGTGGCCGACGCGCTGGCCGGCACCGGCGTCCCCCTGGCCCTGGCGCCGCACGGCACCGGCAACCTGCTCGCCCGCAACCTGGGCCTGCCGCTGGACGCCGCCGCGGCCCTCGACGCGGCGCTGGCCGGCGCGCCCCGACCCGTCGACCTCGGCCGGATCGAGGGCGACGGCCTGCCGGAGCGGTACTTCGTCGCGATGTCCGGGGCGGGTCTGGACGCCGCGCTGATGGAACGCACCCCGGAACGGGTGAAGTCGGCGGTGGGCTGGCCCGCGTACGTCCTGGCCGCGCTGCGCACGCTGCGCAGTCCCCGGATGGACGTCACGCTGCGGCTCGACGGCGGGGAGCGGGTGCGCAGCACCGCGCGGATGGTGCTCCTCGCCAACGTCGGCACCCTCCAGGCCGGCGCCGCGCTCGTGCCGGACGCCCGCTTCGACGACGGGCTGCTGCACGTCGTCCTGGTGGACCCGCACGGCCCGCTCGGGTGGCCGGCCGCGGTCGTGGGCGTCGTCCGCGGCGCTTCGGCGCGCACCCGGCCCGGCGCGCCCGGCGCCCGCTCCGCCGCGGTGACGGTGCACGCCTGCCGCGAGGCCGAGGTGGAGTTCGGCGCCGCGCAGCCGCGCGAGGTCGACGGCGACCCGGTCACCGCCGGGCGGCGGCTGAGCGCCCGGGTGGCGCCGGGCGCGCTCACCGTGCTGCTCCCGGACCGGGAGCGCTGAATGGGCACCGCACGGCGGGTACCGCAGACGCGCGCGATGGCCGGTGACGAGCTGTCGGTGGACGACGCCGTGGCCGCGCTGCGCCGGTACGGCCGCTGGCCGCTGGTGCGCGACGCGTACGTGCGCTTCCGCTACGCCGACGGCTTCAGCAACTCCCGCGCCCTGGCGCTGCAGATGGTGCTGACCGTGATCCCGCTGGCGATCGCCTTCGTGGGGCTGTCCACCGCCCTGCACGGGGACAGGATCGGCCGGGTCGCCGAGCTGGCGATCCAGCGGCTGGCCGCCGGCCCGAGCCAGCAGGTGGTCGAGGACGCCCTGGAGCGCAGCCGCCGGCACAACGGCGAGGGCACGCAGTTCGCGCTCTGGTTCGGCCTGGTCTTCGCGTGGCTGAACCTGACCACCGCGATGGCGCAGATCGAACGCGGCGCGAACCGGATCTACGGCATCGAGCGCGACCGGCCGTTCGTCCAGAAGTACACCCGGGGCCTGGTCATGTCGGTGACCGCCGGACTGCCGCTCGGCCTCGCGGCGCTCGTGATCGTGGCGGGCGCGGACCTGGGGTCGGCGGTGGTGTCGGTGTACCACCTGGGCGGCGGCACCTCGCTGGCCGTGTGGAACATCGCACGCTGGCCGGTCGGGCTGCTGCTGGCGCTCGCCGCGGCCAGCGTCATCTTCCGCCGCTCGCCCCGCCGCGAGCAGCCCGGCTACACCTGGCTGACCTTCGGCGCGGCCGTCTACCTGGGGCTGTGGGGCGCGCTGACCCTGCTGCTGGCGCTCTACGTACGGCTGAGCGGCTCCTTCGACACCGTGTACGGCCCGCTGAGCGCGTTCATGTCGCTGCTGGTGTGGACGTATCTGACCTCGATAGCCCTTTACCTGGGGCTGGCGTTCGCGGCCCAGCTGGAGGCCGCCCGCGCCAAGCGGCCGGCCCCCGTCCAGCCCGATCCGGGAGCATGACCGTGACGCACCACATCGTCCACACCGCGCAGGAGCGCCGTGCCGGCGCGGACCGCAAGTACGGCGCCCACCTGCTGGGTTCGGCCGTCGGCGCCGCGGGCGCGGCGGTCGCCTTCGGGCTGCTGCTCGTGCTGGTGGAGAGCAGCTGGCCGCCGCTGCGGCGGCTGGACACCGGCGCGGCGGGCCGGCTGCACCGGGTCGCCGTGGGTCACCACGGCTGGACGCGGACGCTGGAGTTCCTGTCGAACTGGATCTGGAGCCCGACCACGCTGCGCGTCGCGGTGGCGCTGCTCGTGGTGTGGCTGCTGCACCGCAGGGCGTGGCGGCTGGCGATCTGGGCGTCGGTGACGGCCGTCGCCGGCGGGCTCATCGGCGTGCTGGTGAAGGCGGTCGTCGAACGCGCCCGGCCGTCGCTGCCCGATCCGGTGACCCATGCCCCCGGCTACTCCTTCCCCTCCGGCCACGCCATGACCGCCACCACCTCCTTCGCCGTGTTCCTGCTGGTGCTGCTCCCGCTGGTGCCGCGCCGCCTGCGGTGGCTGTGCTGGTCCTTCGCGGGCGTCTCGGTGGTGGGCGTCGGCTTCACCCGGGTCGCGCTGGGCGTCCACTGGTGCAGCGACGTGATCGGCGGCTGGCTGCTGGGCCTCGCCGTGGTCGCGGCGACCGGGTGGGCGTTCGAGGTCTGGCGCACCGACACGGGCCGCCGCCGCACGCAGCTGCGGGAGGGCCTGGAGCCGGAGATCGAGCGGCCGGAGCCGGAGCCCTCCGCCCGCCCCGGCGGCTGACCCGCCACGGCCCGCGGTGCCGCCGCTGCCGCCGGCCGGCCGGGTGGCCCGCTGCGGGGGCGCGGCAGCGGGCGTAGCGTCGGAAGCGGCGGGCAGCGGCCGCGCACGGCGAGCACGGGAGGCGCACCGGCGCGTACGACGAGGGCCGGCCCGACTGGCACGCCACCTCCATGGTGCGCGAGCAGTCGGGCGGGGAGCTCCCCGCCCGAGCCGCCACCCCGCCCGCCGCGCGACTCCTCAGGGCATCAGGGCATCAGGGCATCAGGGCATCAGGGCATCAGGGCATCAGGAAACAGGACTTGACGGTGTTCGGCAGCGGATCGCCGAACACCGCGTTGGTGCAGGGGGCGCCGCCGGTGAGCGGCCGCGTGGTGTACGTCCCGGCGGCGCCGTAGGCCACGGTGCGGGCGCCGCTGAAGGAGCAGAGGCCGTTCTCGGGGGCGCAGTATGTCGATCCGGCCGGCCCGGCGACGGCCGGGCCCGTGTAGCAGGACTTGGCGAAGCCGTAGTCGGGGTCGCCGAGCGTCGCGTCGTCGCAGGAGGTGCCGCCGGTGACGGTGCGGTAGCCGAAGACGCCGTTCGCGCCGTAGGCGACCGACCGCGTGCCGGTGAACGCGCACGAGCCGTTCTGCTGGGCGCACAGGGTGTAGCCGGCCGGGGGCGTGCCGCCCGGGTTCGCGGCGATCGTGCGGGTGCCGGGCTGCACGCCGGTGAGGTCGACGTGGTCGCCGTCCCGGTGGGCGCCGCCGATGCCGCCGGTCGCCGTGAACGCGCCGCCGCTCCAGACCACGTGGCCGTCGACCGCGACGACGGGGTCGGCGGCGCCGTAGGTGGGCACCGCGATGGTGCCGCTGGTGCCCGCGGGCGCGGTCACGCTCATCGCGAAGGCGTCGCTGCCGGGCTCCCCCGCCCAGGACACCGCCACCGGGCCGTGCGGCGTCGGCGCCCGGCCCTCGGCCCAGGCCAGGTCGCCGGGGTGCGGCTGCACCGACCAGGTGGCGTATCCGGGCGAGGTCGGCTGGACGCCCAGCACGTAGCCCGACAGGGCGCTGGTCGGCGCGGTGGACCAGCCGTGCGCCAGGCTGGTGCCGGAGCCGAGCCCGGGGCTCCCGTCGGCGGCGGAGACGTTCTCCCAGAAGGTGCCGCCGGCGTAGGGACCGGGGGCGATCATGTGACCCCACACGGTGGAGAGCAGTTGCTCGGCGCCGCCGGTGTCGCCGGCCGCCAGCCGGGCCTGGAGTTCGTAGCCGCTGACGAAGGGGCTGACCAGCGCCCGCTCGCCCGCGTCGGAGGAGAACGGCAGTGGCCCGTAAGGGCTCGTCCACAGCCGGGACTTGAGCGCCGCGAGGATCGAGGCGGCCTTCCCCTCGGGCGCGACCCCGTAGAGGACCGCGAGGGCGTTGGCGTCCTGCGCGACCGACGAGGTCTGCGTGTCGCTGGTGCGGTACAGGCCGGTCGCGCTGTCGAACAGGTGGGCGTTGACCGCCGACTTCAGCGCCGCGGCCTGCTGGGTGTACGCGGCGGCCTGCGCGCTCTGCCCCGCGCCGGTGGCGAGTTGGGCGCCGTCGAGCAGCGCCCGGTAGTACAGGAGGTTGTACGCGGTGACCTCGCCGGTCTTGTCGCCGTCGTAGAAGTCCCAGTCGGCGCCGTCGGCACCGGTGGTGGCGAGCAGCCCGTTCCCGTCCAGCTGGGAGGCGTCCCAGGCGAGTTCGCTCCTGACGGCGGGCCACTCCTGCTGGATGAACGCGGTGTCGCCGGTGTACAGGTAGTAGGAGGCCAGGGCCAGCACCCAGTAGACGGAGTACGAGGCGGAGTAGCTGCCGGTGCTGCCGGGGGTGGGCGGTCCGGTGTGCAGCGGCGTCTGCGGCGGCTCGTCGCCGGCCACGAAACCGCTGGAGAGCTGGTAGCTGCCGAGGAGTTGCAGCGCGCCCTTGAGGTAGGCGGCGTTGCCGGTGGAGTAATAGGTGGTCGGGCCCTCGATGTTGAGGTCGCCGCTCCACACGGCGCGGTCGCGGGCGGCGCCGTCGAGGATGGACGGCAGGGCGTTGACGCCGGGCACGGTGAAGTCCGCCAGCGCCGAGGCGCTGCTCAGCGAGTTGCTGTAGAGGGTGGCGCCGCCGGCGGCCACCACGGTCAGGTTGCGGAACTGGGCCTCCTCTCCGTCGTATTCGCGCAGGCCCACGGTGCCGGCGGAGTACGCACGGGCGCCGGAGGGGAGCGCCGAGGTGTCGAGGGTGGCGACCTTGCGGCTGTCCACGGAGACCGTCAACGTGCCGCCGGACGCGGTCGTGGTGACGGTGTGCCAGCTGCCGGGCGCCAGTCCGGTGGGCAGCGGCGCGCTCCCGACGCTGGTGTACTGCCCGTCGTGCAGGTCGAGTTCCTGGAGGGTGTCGGGTGTTCCCGCGGTGTCGCCCGTGGCGTCGAGGATGAACACGTAGCCGTTGCTCGCGTCCTGGCCGCGCACCACCCAGCCGGCCTGGTCCGACACGATCCTGGTGTCGAAGGTGGTGGTGTAGTCGCTCCAGGCCGTGCCCTGTCGGAGCAGGCCGGCACTGCCGCCTGAGGCGTCGAGCACGCCCCCGGTGATCGCCCAGTCGCCGGGCAGCGAGCCGCTGGGGACGGAGTCGAGCTGGTCGGTGTAGGCGCCCGCGTACCAGAGCCGGTTCAGCTGGTCGGAGCTGGAGGCGAAGTACCCCTGGTAGCCGTCGGCGCCCGTCCGGTCGGCGATGTAGTGCAGGCCCGCGGCGCTCAGGGTGAGGGTGCCAGGGGAGGTGAGGGTGATCTGCTCGAACCGCTCGCCGCCCTGCTCGTGGCGGGCGGCGACGGTCCCGGGCGCGGAGACGGTGTACGCGTCGTGGCGGACCGGGTCGCCCTCGGCCCAGGGGGCGGCGGCGTCGCCCGTCGGGGTCAGGTACGGCAGCGACTGGCTGTAGCCGGCCTGCAGGGTGGGCGACCCGGACTCGGCCTGGACGTCGAAGTAGGGCAGTCCGCCGACGATCCTGCCGTAGTCGAGCACGACGGAGGCGGTCGGGCCGCCCGCAGCCATGGTCAGCGTGGTGGCGCCCGAGGCGCCGCACAGCAGGTTCTGCGCCCCGGTGACCGCGCCCGCCGTGCTCGTCACGGCCGCCGGGCAGACCGTCGCAGCGGACGGCGCCTCGACCTGGCTCTGCCAGTCGGGGGCCGCGGGCCAGGGGGTGGCCGCCGCCGCGAGGGCGGAGAGGCGGGCGGGGGCGGACGCGGCGGAGGCCGCGGGGGACGGCGCCCAGGCGAGGAACGCGAGCGCGCAGCTCAGGGCCGCGGTGGTGAGGCGGCGGCCGCGGGCACGCCGTTGGGTGGTCATGGCCGGCTCCGTGGGGGGAGGAGGGATGGAGTCGTTCGCGTGGGCGATTGAATCGTTTCATTCGGCTGTACCGGCGCTGACGGTATTGACCGGACCGCCGCGGGTCAATGGCTTCGCCGGACTTCTCCCCCGGCTCCTGCGGCCGGCGGCGGCCGAACGCGGATCGCGGCGGCCGACCGCGGCCGGTTCCGGCCGGACGCCGTACGGGCGACCGGACGCCGCACGGGTGAAACGCGCCCGGCGCGGCGCATGACGGGCCTGCCACCGGCAATCCGACAGGCATGGCCAGCCACGAACGCGCGTCAGAAAAGCCGGCACCCGCGGACCTCCCCACGCCCGGCCCCGGCGAACAGGTCCGTCGGCGGGAGCCGGACGAGCCCGCGCAGCTCCCGTCGCACTTGTGGCGGGCGGCCCTGCGGGGCACCCTCAAGGAGTTCCAGGCCGACGAGCTGAGCGACCGCGCCGCCGCGCTGACCTACTACAGCGTGCTCTCCCTCTTCCCGGCGCTGCTGGTGCTCGTCTCGGTACTGGGGATCGCCGGGCAGTCCACCACGGACAAGGTGCTGGAGAACGTCAGGAAGCTGGCGCCCGGCTCGGTGCGGGACGTCATCACCGACGCGGTGCGCCAGCTCCAGGGCAACGGCGGGCTCGGCTCGGTGCTCGCGGTGGTGGGCGTGCTGGTCGCCGTGTGGTCGGCCTCGGGCTATGTGGCGGCGTTCATACGGGCCTCGAACGTCGTCTACGACATTCCCGAGGGCCGTCCGGTCTGGAAGGTGCTTCCGGTGCGCCTCGCCGTGACCGTGGCGCTGATGGTCATGGCCGTCGCCAGCTCCCTGATCGTCGTGTTCACCGGCGGGCTGGCCCGCCAGGCGGGCACCGGCCTGGGCGTCGGCGACAGCGCGCTGACGGCGTGGTCGATCGCCAAGTGGCCGGTGCTCGTCCTGCTGGTCACCATGATGATCGCGGTCCTGTACTGGGCGTCGCCCAACGCCAAGGGCCGCGGCTTCCGGTGGGTGACGCCGGGCAGCTTCCTCGCGCTGGTGATCTGGATGGCGGCGTCGGCCGGCTTCGCGCTCTACGTCGCGCACTTCGCCTCGTACAACAAGACCTACGGCACGCTCGCCGGTGTCATCGTCTTCCTGGTGTGGCTGTGGATCACCAACCTGGCGATCCTGCTGGGCCTGGAGTTCGACGCGGAACTGGCCCGCCAGCGGGCCATCGCCGGCGGCTACCCGCCGGACAAGGAGCCCTACGTCGAACCCCGCGACACCCGGGCGTGGAGCGACGAGGAGCGCAGCCGCCTGGGGTGAGCGGGGCGCGTGCGGTCACCGGCGGGCCCGCGGCCCGGCGGTGGCCGCCGTCAGGTGACCGGTACGGCGCGGGCGCTCACTCGCGGTGCACGGGCGCGCGCGACGCCACCCAGCTTCCGGCGGCGACCAGGGCCACCACGCCGGTGCAGTAGAGCACCTCGGTGGAGGCGGTCACGCCGGCCACCACGAACAGGACGAGCGTGAGCACCGCGCACCAACCGGCGAAGCGGCGTATGCCGCGGCCGGTCTCCTCTCCCCCGTACCGCTCCGGGGGTGGCTCCTCGGCCGGCGGGGTGAGCGCCATGTGCGAGAGCTGCCGGGCCAGACCCGGATCGTCGTGTGCCAGTGACTGCTCGATGTCGGTCAGCACTCTGCGTTCGCGCACCGAAAGGCCCATCGTCGCCTCCAGCCGAGTTTCTGGGCCGGCCCCGAGAACCGTGTCCGACGACTACCCCCACCCGGGTGAGGGAAACGCGGGCCGGCGGCGGCCGGCGCGGGGGTCGACGCAGGCCGGCGGTGCCGTCGGCCCCGGCTCGGCGGCGCCCGCCCTGGGCGGGGGCGGCGGAACCCGGCCGACGAGGGTGCCCAGCGCGTCAGGGGGTCAGGGGGCCGTCCCTGGGACCGGCTCGGGGTGGCTGGGCCCCCGCGGCCCCGCTAACGGGGTGGCAGGACGCAGAACTCGTTGCCGTCCGGGTCGGCCATCAGCACCCGGCCGGCCGCGCCCGGCCCGTCGTCGAGGCGCGTCGCACCGAGGGAGACCAGCCGGTCGACCTCCGCCCGCTGGTCACCGCCCGCAGGTGGCGCGAGGTCGAAGTGCACCCGGTTCCTGCCGGTCCTGGGCGCCACCGGCGGGCCGCCCCAGGTGATCTTGGGGCCGCCGTGCGGGGACCGGATCGCGGTCTCCTGGTCCTGGTCCCAGACCAGCGGCCAGTCCAGCGCCGCGCTCCAGAAGTACCCCACCTCCTGCGAGCCGTCGCAGGCCAGCGCCCCCACGAAGCCACACTCGGCAAGGAAGCCGTTGCCCGCCTCGATGACGCAGAACTCGTTGCCCTCGGGGTCGGCGAGCACCACGTGGCCCTCTTCCGGGCGCTGGCCGACGTCGATGTGCCGGGCGCCGAGTCCGAGCGACCTGGCGACCGTCCTGCCCTGGTCCTCGGGCACGGCGCTCGTCAAGTCGAAGTGCATCCGGTTCTGCCCGGTCTTCGGCCCCTCGGCGGGAAGGAAGCGGAGCCGGAAGCCGGTGTCGTCACCCGGCAGCAGCGCGACGCCGTCGCCGCCGCCGGCCGGCTCGTCCGCGGTCTCCCAGCCCAGCACCCCGGACCAGAACCGGGCGACGCGCACGGGCTCCTGCGCGTCGAAGCAGACCGCGAACAGGTGACAGGTCATGGCGCTGGGCCTCTCCGATCCGCCGGCCGGCGGCTGCCGGCAGGGGCCGTCCCGGCCCCGCGTCCGGAAGGGTACGCATGTGGATGCGCTCCGCGCAGCCGGGTTTCCGGGGGGCGGGCGCAGGGGCCGACGCCTCGCGCCGCGCGGCCCGGCGCAGCCGCCGGACTGCCGGGCGGTGACCACCAGGCGCACCGGCTCGCGACGCCCCCGGCACGGCACCCCGCCGCGCTGCCGCAGCCGCAGCCGCCCGAGCACGCAGCCTCCGCTGGCCGCGCCGCGCGTGTGCGCCTCAGCCACCGGCCCGCCGGTGCGGTGACCGCGAAGGCCCACCAGCTCGCGCGTGCCGCGGCCCGGCGCAGTCAACGGCCCGCCGGTGCGCTGACCGCGAGCCGCACCGGCTCGCGACGCCCCCGGCACGGCAACCCGCTGCGCTGCCGCAGCCGCCCGAGCACGCAGCCTCCGCTGGCCGCGCCGCGCGTGTGCGCCTCAGCCACCGGCCCGCCGGTGCGGTGACCGCCAGGCGCACCAGCTCCTGACGCCGGGCACGGCAACCCGCTGCGCTGCCGCAGCCGCCCGAGCCTGCCCCGTACGAGGGCGACGTAGCCGCGGTGCGACGCACCGCACCGCACGCCGCCGCGGATCCTCGCGGTCACCGCACCGGGGCGGGCGCGGACTCTAGGACGCCTCGAAGCGGCGGACCGCCTCGGCGTACTCGTCGAGGAGCGTCAGCGTCTCGTCGCGCGGCCTGGTCGGAAGCATCAGGCCCACCTGGCCGATCCCGAGGTCCCGGTACTCGCGCCACCGGTCGGGGTCCTTCGGCGCGCCGAACATCGCGACCGGCACGTCGTGCCCCGCGCCCTCGCTCATCTCGGCGATCCGTCCGGCGAGCCGGTCGGCGGGCAGCGGGTTGGCGATCCAGCCCGCGTCGTGCCTGATCACGCGCCGCACCGCGGCGTTGGAGTCGCCGCCGATGTAGATCGGCGGGTGCGGCTGCCGGACCGGCTTCGGGCGCAGGTAGGCGGGGTCGAAGTCGACGAACTTGCCGTGGTACTCGGCCGGGTCGTTCGTCCACAGCGCCCTGATCGCCTCGATGCGCTCGTCCAGCAGCGCGCCGCGCGTCGCGGGGTCGGTGCCGTGGTTGCGCATCTCGTCGAGGTTCCAGCCGGCGCCGACGCCGAAGGCGAACCGGCCGCCGGAGACGAGGTCGAGGCTGGCGGTCTCCTTCGCGGTGATGATCGGGTCGCGCTGGACCAGCAGGGCGATCCCGGTGAAGAGCTGGATCCGCTCGGTCACCGCCGCGGCGACGGCGAGCGTCACGAACGGGTCGAGGGTCCGGTAGTAGGGGTCCGGCAGCTCGCCGCCGCCGGGGTACTCCGTCTCCCGGCTGGCCGGGATGTGCGTGTGCTCGGCGATGAGCAGCGAGTCGAATCCGCGTTCCTCGATCGCACGCGCCAGATCCGCCGGACCGATCCCGTCGTCGGTGACGAACGTGGAAATCCCGAACTTCATACAACTCCTCCTGCTTGTCGTGCCCCCACGTCACAATGACCGACGGTCCCGGTTCATTCCAGCACCCGCGGACCGGACGCGACCCGGGCACCCCGACGGACGCGCCGGGCACGGCCGTTCACCGCCTGGCCCCTCACCGCCGGCCGTTCACCGCCGCCCGCTCACCGCGGGACGCTCACCGCGGGACGCTCACCGGCCCGGCCGGCGCAGGGCGCGCCGCTGCACGATCCGGCCGATGTCCTCGGCGGTGACGATCCCGTCCAGCCGCCCGCCGTCCATGACCAGGATGGGCAGTCCGGTGCCGGCCGCCAGGCGGTCCAGCACGCGGTCAAGGAGTTCGTCGCCGCCGGCCAGCGTGCACTTGGACAGCGGCGTCGCGACGTCCCGTACCCGCAGGTCCTCCTGACGCCCCGCCGGGACCCCGGCCAGCCGCCGCAGCCGTACGACGCCGCTGGGCCTGCCCTCGAAGTCCACCAGCGGCAGCACCGAATGGCCCTCGCGCCCCGCGACCTCGGCGACGAAGCGACCGACCGTCAGCCAGTCCGGTCCGGTGGCGACCGGCGCGGCCATCGCCTCGGCGACCCGCACGCCGCGCAGCGCCGCGCTGAGTTCGGCGCGCCGCCGCTCGCGGGTGGAGGTGATCGCCACGAACACGCCGGCGAAGCCCAGCCACAGGCCGCCCGGCACCCCGTGCAGCAGCACCAGCCATCCGGCGGCGACCATGATCGTGCCGACGTACTGGCCGGTGCGCCCCGCCGTGCGGCGGGCGGCGTCACGGTCGCCGGTGCGCCACCACAGCGCGGCGTGCAGTACCCGCCCGCCGTCCAGCGGTGGGGCCGGCAGCAGGTTGAAGACGCCGAGCAGCAGGTTCAAGCCGCCCAGCCACCCCATCAGCGCGACGAGCAGCCGCCAGTCCAGGGCGGCCTCCAGACCGGTGGCGCCGCCCAGCAGCACCCCTCCTGCCACCAGGCTGGCCAGCGGTCCCACGCCGGCCACCGCGAACGCGGCCTTCGCGGTGGCCGGCTGCTCCATGCGTGTCGCTCCGCCGAGCGCCCACAGCGTGATGTCCCGGACCTGGACGCCCGCTCTGCGCGCGGCCAGCGCGTGCGCCGCCTCGTGGACCACCAGGCTGCCGAGCAGCAGCAGTGCGCCGGCCACCCCGGCGACCGCGTACCCGGCCGCCGACCGGCCCGGCGCGTAGTCGGGCAGCAGCCGGCCGCCCAGGAGGTAGGCGAACAGCAGCATCAGCAGCGGGACGCTCCAGTGCGCCCGCAGCGCCACCCCCCGGACGCTTCCGATCCGGATCACACGCTCATCGCCCTCATCCGTGGACAGGGGCGGCGGCACGAAGCCCCGCCCGCACGCGGCCGACCGCTGTCCGCCGCATCCCATGGTCGGGCACCGGCGCCGTGGAGCCGGGCCCGACATGCCCCCGGCGCCACGCGGCCGCGGCGAGCGTATCCGGCCGCGCCCCGGCGTGCCGGACCACCCTGCCGCGGCGCGCGGAGCCGCGCCCGCTCGTACAGCACGGCGCGGCGCGGCGTGCGGATCGTCCGCGCCGGCCGCCGGTTCCGGGGCCGGCGGAACGCGACCTGGGCGGGGGGGAGACGTCCCCGGTTCACGGTAATCTGCAAGTGGCCTGAGCCGTGTCCCGCGGCAGCGCCGGGACGAGCGTTCAGCCGTCGGCCCGGCGTGTGCTCCGGGGCGGTCGTGTTGCTTCGTGACGAGTGGGGGCTGAGGGACAGTGACGGCCGAGAGGGGTGCGCCGCAGGAGGAGCGCGGCGGGGCGGGCGAGGCCGGTACGGTCGGCGAGCCCGAGCTGCGCCAGCTGCTGGCGGGACTGACGGCGGTACGGGACGGTGACTTCGGCACCCGGCTCCCGGACGACGGCGAGGGTCTCCTCGGTGAGATCAACGGCGTCTTCAACGGCATGGCCGACCAGCTGTCGCTGTTCACCTCCGAGGTGACCCGGGTGGCCCGGGAGGTGGGCACCGAGGGGCGGCTCGGCGGGCAGGCCGAGGTGCCGGGCGTCTCCGGGACGTGGAAGGACCTCACCGACTCGGTCAACGCGATGGCCGGCAACCTGACGACACAGGTCCGCGACATCGCGCAGGTCGCCACGGCCGTCGCCAAGGGCGACCTCTCGCAGAAGATCGACGTCGACGCCCAGGGCGAGATCCTGGAGCTGAAGAACACCGTCAACACGATGGTCGACCAGCTCTCCTCCTTCGCCGACGAGGTCACCCGCGTCGCCCGCGAGGTCGGCAGCGAGGGGCGGCTCGGCGGGCAGGCCCAGGTGCCGAGCGTCGCCGGGGTCTGGCGCGACCTGACCGACTCGGTCAACTTCATGGCGGGCAACCTCACCGACCAGGTGCGGAACATCGCGCAGGTCACCACCGCGGTCGCCAAGGGCGACCTCTCGCAGAAGATCACCGTGGACGCCCGCGGCGAGATCCTGGAACTCAAGTCCACCATCAACACCATGGTCGACCAGCTCTCCTCCTTCGCCGACGAGGTGACGCGGATGGCGCGCGAGGTGGGCACCGAGGGACGGCTCGGCGGGCAGGCCGACGTCAAGGGAGTGTCGGGGACCTGGCGCGACCTGACCGACTCGGTCAACTTCATGGCGGGCAACCTGACCGCGCAGGTGCGGTCCATCGCACAGGTCGCCACGGCCGTCGCCAAGGGCGACCTCTCGCAGAAGATCACCGTGGACGCCCGCGGCGAGATCCTGGAACTCAAGTCCACCATCAACACCATGGTCGACCAGCTCTCCTCCTTCGCCGACGAGGTCACCCGCGTCGCCCGCGAGGTGGGCACCGAGGGACGGCTCGGCGGGCAGGCCGACGTCAAGGGCATCTCGGGCACCTGGAAGAACCTGACCGAGTCGGTGAACGTCATGGCCGACAACCTCACCGCGCAGGTCCGGTCGATCGCCGAGGTCACCACGGCCGTCGCCAAGGGCGACCTCTCGCAGATGATCCGCGTCGACGCGCGCGGGGAGATCCTGGAGCTGAAGGAGACCATCAACACGATGGTCGACCAGCTCTCCTCCTTCGCCGACGAGGTCACCCGCGTCGCCCGCGAGGTCGGCACCGAGGGGAACCTCGGCGGCCAGGCGACCGTGCGCGGCGTCTCGGGCACCTGGAAGGACCTCACCGACAACGTCAACGTGATGGCGTCGAACCTGACCGGCCAGGTGCGGTCCATCGCCCAGGTCGCCACGGCCGTCGCCCGCGGCGACCTGTCGGGGAAGATCACCGTCGAGGCGAAGGGCGAGGTGGCCGCCCTCGCCGACGTGATCAACACCATGGTGGACACCCTGTCGGCCTTCGCCGACGAGGTCACCCGCGTCGCCCGCGAGGTCGGCACCGAGGGCATGCTCGGCGGGCAGGCCCGGGTGCCGAACGTCGCGGGCACCTGGAAGGACCTGACCGACAACGTCAACTCGATGGCGAACAACCTGACCGGCCAGGTCCGCAACATCGCGCAGGTCACCACAGCCGTCGCCAACGGCGATCTGACGAAGAAGATCGACGTCGACGCCCGCGGCGAGATCCTGGAGCTGAAGACCACCATCAACACGATGGTCGACCAGCTGTCCTCGTTCGCGGCCGAGGTCACCCGGGTGGCGCGCGAGGTGGGCAGCGAGGGGCGGCTCGGCGGGCAGGCCGAGGTCGAGGGGGTCTCCGGGACCTGGAAGCGCCTGACCGAGAACGTCAACGAGCTCGCCGGCAACCTGACCCGCCAGGTCCGCGCCATCGCCGAGGTGACCAGCGCGGTCGCGGAGGGCGACCTGACCCGGTCGATCACCGTGGAGGCGTCCGGCGAGGTCGCCGACCTCAAGGACAACATCAACGCCATGGTGGGGTCGCTGCGCGAGTCCACCCGGGCCAACCAGGAGCAGGACTGGCTCAAGTCGAACCTCGCCCGCATCTCCGGCATGATGCAGGGCCACCGCGACCTCCCGCTGGTGGCCAGGCTCGTCATGCAGGAGCTGACGCCGCTGGTCGGTGCGCAGTTCGGCGCCTTCTACCTCGCCACCGAGGAGACCAGCAGGCCCGGACTGGTGCAGATCGGCGGCTACGGCTCGCCGGACGACCCGACCGAGGGCGCCCGGCGGTTCGCCTTCGGCCAGTCCCTCGTCGGGCAGGCCGCCTCCAGCCGCCAGACCATCGCCATCGAGGACGTGCCGGCCGGCTACGCGACCATCTCCTCGGGCTTCGGCCAGTCCGACCCGGCCAGCCTGATCGTGCTCCCCATCGTGGTCGAGGACCAGGTCCTGGGCGCCATCGAACTCGCCTCGGTGCACCGGTTCAGCACCGTGCAGCGGGACTTCCTCGAGCAGTTGCGGGAGACCATCGGCGTCAACGTCAACACCATCATCGCCAACGCCCGCACCGACGAGCTGCTCGACGAGTCGCAGCGGCTGACCGCCGAACTGCAGGCGCGCTCGCAGGAGTTGCAGGTCCGGCAGGAGGAACTCCAGTCCTCCAACGCGGAGCTGGAGGAGAAGGCGGCGCTGCTGGCCACCCAGAACCGCGACATCGAGACGAAGAACCTGGAGATCGAGCAGGCCCGGCAGGAGCTGGAGACCCGCGCCCAGGAGCTGTCCCTCGCCTCGAAGTACAAGTCCGAGTTCCTGGCCAACATGAGCCATGAGCTGCGCACCCCGCTCAACAGCCTGCTCATCCTCGCGCAGTTGCTCACCCAGAACCCGGGCCGGAACCTGACGGTCAAGCAGGTGGAGTACGCGGAGATCATCTACTCGGCGGGCTCGGACCTGATGCAGCTGATCAACGACATCCTCGACCTGTCCAAGGTCGAGGCCGGGAAGATGGACATCGCTCCCGAACGGGTGCCGCTGCGCCGGCTGCTGGACTACGTGGAGGCCACGTTCCGGCCGGTGACCAGCCAGAAGGGGCTGCGGTTCGAGATCGTCACGGCGCCGGACGTGCCGTCGAACCTGGTCACCGACGACTCGCGCCTGCGGCAGGTGCTGCGCAACCTCCTGTCGAACGCGGTGAAGTTCACCGAGAGCGGCAGCGTCGAGCTGCGGATCGAGCCGGCGGCGGGCGAGGACCTGCCGCCCGCGGTCCGTGGCCACGGATCGGCCATCGCGTTCCGGGTCACCGACACCGGCATCGGGATCGCGCCCCAGCAACTGGAGGTGATCTTCGGCGCGTTCCAGCAGGCCGACGGGACCACCAGCCGCAAGTACGGCGGCACCGGCCTGGGGCTGTCGATCAGCCGGGAGATCGCCTATCTCCTCGGCGGCTCGATCAGCGTCGACAGCGCACCGGGCCGGGGCAGCACCTTCACCTTCTACCTGCCGGTGGCGCGCCAGGACTTCCAGGAGCTCGCCGACGCCGCGGGCGGCGGGGACGCGGCGCAGGGCGCCACCGCCGCCATCCCCGGCCAGTCCTCCGCGGCGGCCGCGCCGCAGGCCCAGCCGCGCCGTCTGCTGGTGATCGAGGAGCAGCCGCGCGGGCTGCTGTCCATGGTCGCCGAGAGCGCCCGCACCGACCTGGTGGAGGCCCACGACACCGCGGCCGCTCCCGCGTCCGTCGAGATCGTGAACGCGGTCGGCGCCACCGACGCGGCCACCGCGCTGGCCGCCGAGGCGTGCCACTGCGTCGTGCTGGACCTGGGCATGTCCGACGGGGCCGCGCTGCGGTTCATCGAGGCCATGGACGCCGACCCGGCGCTGCGCTCGGTGCCGGTGCTGGCGCACAACAGCCGCCGCCTGGACAGCGCGCAGGAGCAGGCGCTGCAGTCGCGGAGCGCCACCCGCCCGCTGGAGCTGCTGTCGGGCCTGGACGAGCTGCGGGAGCGGATCGCCCTGCACCTGTCCGCGGAACGCCCCGGCGACGTGCCGTCACTGCTCGCGGCGGACCACGCGGACCAGCCCGCGCCCGCGGTGGTGCCGGTCGGCGACCCGCTGCTCAGCGGCCGTACGGCGCTGGTGGTGGACGACGACCCCCGCAACCTGTACGCGCTCACCGGCATCCTGGAGCTGCACGGCATGAACGTGCTGCACGCCGAGAACGGCCGCGCCGGGATCGAGACGCTCACCGGCCACACGGGCATCGACATCGTCCTGATGGACGTGATGATGCCCGAGATGGACGGCTACACCGCCACCGCCGCCATCCGCGACATGCCCCGCTACAGCGGCCTGCCCATCATCGCCGTGACGGCCAAGGCGATGCCCGGCGACCAGGAGAAGAGCATGGCCTCGGGGGCGAGCGACTACATCACCAAGCCCGTCGACGCCGACCACCTCATCGCACGGGTGCGCCACTGGCTGGACGTGTGATGCCGCTCCGCCCCCACCGTGCCGGCTCCGGCACGGACCGCAGCACCACAGGCGCGGACCGCCCCGGGGAGGGGGCGGATCTCGCCAACGCCGACCACGCGCACGGGTCGGCTGTCGTCTCTCACCTCCAGGAGCAGCACAGTGGCCGGAACCGATCGGCTGGACGAGTCGCACAGCGCCGGGGCTGAGCAGCCCGGTGAGGTCGGCAGGCTCGCCGCCACGGTTACCCGGCTGCAGGAGCAGGTCCGGCAGGCGCAGGCGAACGCCGACGGGCGCGCCCTGGTGGAGATGGCCAAGGGCGTCCTCATCGAACGCCTCAGGTGCAGCCCGGCGGAGGCCGACCGGCAGGTCGCCGACCTGGCAAGGACCGCCGGCATCCCGCGGCTCGAACTGGCCGTCGACATCGTCAACCAGGCGGCGCGGGACCGGCTCAGCGAGATCGCCAAGGACTTCCTCGCCCGGGTCGGCGCGGCCGGCGTGCCCGGATCGGAGCCCGGGGCCGGGCCGGCGGGGCCCGACGGCTCCGCCGCCGCGCGGTCGGTCGCGGTGCGCCTTCGCACCGCGGAGAGCGGGGTGCTCGCGGCCGCCGACGCGCAGGCGGTGGCGCGGTCCGTCCTGGACCACGCCCTGGCGCCGCTGGGGGCCGCGGCGGTGGCGATCTGGACGACCGGCCCGGGGTCCTCCCTCGTGCTGACCGGTCACGCCGGCTTCACCGCCGAGGAGGCCGAGCACTGGCACTACGTGCCCCCGGGGGTGGCCACCCCCGCGCGCCGCGCGCTGAGCACCCGCGCTCCCGTATGGCTTCCGTCGCTGGCGCAGTCGGGGCTGCCGTCCATCGGCCACCGCCGGCTGCCGGACGGCGGGCGGGCAGCCGTCCTCGCCGAGACCAGCGGCCGCGTCTACGGCATCCTGGAGATCTGCTGGCCCAAGGCCCTGCCGCCGCAGCCGCCGCAGATCCACCGGCAGGTCGAGGCGCTGGCGGTGCTGGTCGCGCACACGCTGGAGACCAGACCCGCCGCCGGGTCCCCGCCGCGGGGCGCGGCCGAAGGCGAGCTGCCCGGTGGGGCGTTCCCCGAGTTGGGCGAGCTGGTCGAACTCACCGACGGCCTGCACGACCCGGCCCTGCTGCTGCTCCCGGAGTTCGACGCGGCGGGCCGGCTGGCCGACTTCCGGGTCCATCACGCGAACGCGCGGTTCGCCGACCCCGGCGGCCGCTCGCGGCGCTTCATCACCGGGAGCCTGGTGCTGGAGAGCTATCCGGTCGCGGCGGACAGCGGCGGCCTGTTCGAGCAGATCGAGCGCGTGTACGCCACCGGTGAACCGTTCCGCGCGCACGACATGACGTACACCGCCGTGGTGGGCCAGGTGCGGCTGCCGACCACCGCGGACGTCAGCATCAGCCGGCACAGCGGATGCGTCCTGCTGATCTGGCGGGCCAAGGACGAGACGTCCCGGCTCGTCAACCTGCTCGAACACGCCCAGCGGCTCGGCCGGATCGGCGGCTTCGAGGAGGACCTGGAGGCGGACGAGATCCTCTGGAACGCCCAGCTCCACTCGCTCTACGGGCTCCCGCCCGGCAGCGCGCCGGTGCCGCTGGAGAGGCTCGCGGCGCACTGCCACGACGACGACGCGCAGACCGTGGGACGGTTCATCCGCACCGTCCTGCACCACCGGCTGCCCTCCGCCGCGACCTTCCGCCTGGTACGGCCCGACGGCATCGTGCGGCACGTGCGGATCGTCGCCGAGCCGGTACTGGGCGCCGACCAGCGGCTGACCGCGGTCCGCGGCGCCTACCAGGACATCTCCTCCCAGCACTGGACCGAGGTGGCGCTCGCGGCCGCCCGCGACCAGCTGGCCGACAGCGAGCAGCGCACCGCCGAGGGCAACCGGCTCGCCAAACAGCTGCAGCACGCGCTCATGCCGCCGGCGTACGGCCCGATCAACGCTCCCGACCTGGAGATCGCGGTCCGCTACCGGCCGGCCGAGAACGAGCATCTGGTCGGCGGGGACTGGTACGACGCCGTCGTGCTGCCGTCCGGGCAGGTGCTGCTCTCCGTCGGCGACGTCGCGGGCCACGGCATCGGCGCGGCCACCGACATGGTCGCCCTGCGCAACGCCCTGCGCGGCCTGGCCACCACCGGCGCCGGCCCGGGGCAGATCCTCACCTGGCTCAACCTGGTCGCGAACCATTTCACGCAGCAGGTGACGGCCACCGCGATCTGCGCGCTGTTCGACCCGGCGACCCGCGTGCTCAAGTGGGCGCGGGCCGGCCATCTGCCACCGGTCCTCATCCGTGACGGCGCGGCGGCGAACGTGCCGCTGATCCGCGGCCTGCTGCTCGGCGCGGTGGACGAGGCCACCTACGAGGAGGCGGAACTGCAGTTGGCGCAGGACGACATCCTGCTGCTGTACACGGACGGTCTCATCGAACGCAAGGACCGTTCGCTGCCGGACTCGCTCACCCAGCTCCTGCGCACCGCCGAGCATCCCGCCGACACGCTGGCGCTGCGCCTGGACCACCTGCTCACCCACAGCAGCGCCGACACCGACGACGACACCTGCATCGTCGGCATCCACGTCACCTCGGCCGCCCCGGACGGCGACCCGTCGGGGCGCTCCTTCGCACCCGCCGGCCGGCCGGCCGCCGCGGTGGTGTTCGAGGACAGTGCCGACTACGACGCGGAGCCCTCGGTGATCGGCGCGGCGCGGGACTTCGTCGAGGACTTCATCAAGCGCGGCGCGCCCGCCCTCACGGTCTCTGACCGCCAGCGCGGCGCGGCGGCGCTGGTGACGAGCGAACTGGTGACGAACACGGTGCGGCACGCGCCGGGCCCGTTCCGGCTGCGCCTCGAACTCAGCGCCGACCAGCTGGTGATCGCCGTGACCGACGGCTCGGCCGGCCAGCCGGTCTCCCGGCCGCCCGACCCGACGCGCGTCGGCCAGCACGGCATGGAGATCGTCCTCGCGCTCTGCCGGAGCGTGCACGTGGAGCTGACCGCGCACGGGAAGACGGTCATCGCCCGGCTGGCGACGAGCTGACGGCCGATGACGAACTGACGGGCGGCGGGCCGACGGACGAGGGTGGCCGGGAGCGCTGATCAGGGGCCGGCCGGTGCGGTGCGCCGAGCATCGACCGGGGGGTGAGGGCGAGGACGCAGCTCCCGGCCAGCGCCGCGCACAGCACGGGCAGGGCGCCCGCGGTGAGGGCGAGGAGGCCGGCCGGCAGCAGCACCCGCTCGTGGAAGTGCAGTTCGGTGGCGCGGACGCTGACACCGAACAGCCGGGCCGGACGGCTCCCGGCCGCGTCGGACAGCAGGCAGGCCGCCGCGGCGAGGAGCGCCGCGGCCGCCGTCAGGGTGGTGAAGGCGGCCGTCGGCGGGCGGTGCAGGACGTCGGGGACGGTGACGGCGAGCGCGTAGCAGGCCAGCGCGCTGCCGGCCATGGCGGCGCGGGCGCCGTCCGGCCCGAACCGTACCGGCACGGTCCTGCGGCCCACCGCGCGGTCGGCGTCGTGGTCCCCCAGCGCCAGCAGGGTGTTGCCGAAGGCGCCCTGCAGCCCGAGGGCGAGGGCGGGCGGCCACAGGGCGGCGGGCGGCCAGGCGGCGGTGAAGGCCGCGGCGCTCAGCAGGGAGCAGGTCCAGCCCGACAGGCCGACCGCCAGGTCGCCCCACCAGCCGCGGTCCTTGAGCCACCGGGCGTAGCCGATCTGTCCGGCCGCGGCGGCGGTGACGAAGAGCAGGCCGTGCCAGTTGACCGCGGCGGTCACCAGGACGGCGGTCAGCGCGCCGCCGACGGCGCAGGAGCGGGCGGTCGCGGCGGGCAGCCGGCCCGACGGGATGGGGCGGTCCGGTTTGGTGGTGAAGTCGTCGTGGCGGGTGAGGTAGTCCGCCCCGTACAGGGCGCCCGCGCCCGCGGTCAGCGCCGTGACGACCGCCAGCGCCACCAGCGCCGGGTCGGGGTGCGGCGCCGCGAGCGCGGCGCCCGCGGCGGCGACCATCAGCACCGCGACCAGGTCGTAGGGGCGCAGCGTCGCCAGGTGCGCCGCCGTCCTGGAGGGGCGGACGGCGCCGGCTGTCGCCCCGGCGGTCGCCCCGGCGGACGTCATCGGAGAACGCTCCCGGCCGGACGCGACGCCTGCCGCCGGAGCCGGTTCGCCATCGCCGCCATCTCGGCGACGCCGGGGCCGGGGTCGAAGACGGTGAGCGCGCGGTGGCAGCGCCGCACGTGCTCGTCGAGCACCTCGCGTGCCGCCTCCGGCGCGCCGGTGCGGCGCACCACCTCGGCCATCCGGGCCTGGGCGTCGGCGCCGCGCGCGCCGTCGGCGAGCAGCTTCTCGATCAGCGTGCGGTCGTCGGGGGCGGCCCGCTGGTGCGCGAGGATCACCGGGAGGGTGGGCCGCCGGTTGCCCAGGTCGCTGTCCGCGGGCTTGCCCGACGCGGGCGGCTCGGTGTCGTAGGGCAGCAGGTCGTCCCTGGCCTGGAAGGCGATGCCCAGCGCGTGGCCGTAGCGGTCGAGGGCCGCCACCTCGCCCCGGTCGGCGCCGGAGAGGATGGCTCCGATCCGGCAGGCGCCGCTGAACAGCGGGGACGTCTTCAGCCCGGCCATCCGCAGATACGCCTCCAGGGACAGCTCCGGGACGCCCGCCTGGTCCAGTTCCAGCATCGCGCCCCGGCACAGCTCCTCGCCGGCCTCGGCCAGCGCCCGCCCGGCGCGCACCACCCGCTCGTCGGGCACGCCCCGCTCCCTGCACTGCGTGACCAGGGCGAACGGCCTGAAGAACAGCGCGTCCCCGCCGAGGATCGCCCGGTGCGTGCCGAACCGGTGGTGGACGGAGTCCCGGCCGCGGCGCTCGATGTCCCCGTCGATGATGTCGTCGTGGATGAGGCTGCCGACGTGCAGCAGCTCCATCGCCACCGCGGCCGGCAGCACCGGGTGCACGGGACCGCCGGTGGCGAGGGCGGCGTCCACCACCAGCAGCGGCCGCAGCAGCTTGCCGGCCGGCAGCACGGCGTGCCGGTGCAGGGCGGCCAGCTCCCCGGAGCCGTGCGTCAGGCACGCGTCGAGTTCGGCGAGCAGCGCCACGCGCGCCTCGCGGCGGTCCCCGCCGCGCTCGGGGTGGGTTTGCGCCGGGTGTCCCGGTGGGCTGTGCGCGATGTGGTCACCCGTCGTCATGCCATGATCAACGACTCGGCCCGCGGGGAGTCACCCGCCCGGTGCTGTGACCGCGAAGGTCCGCCGGTGGCCCGCGGCGCCGGGTGCGGTGCGTCGCAGCGCGGCGGGTCGCCCTCGCGGCGGGGGCACCCGGGCGAGCGCGGCGCCCGCGCGCCCCGGCGGTGCGCTGCCGCGGTGATGGCGTGCGCCCCGCCGGTGCGCCGCACGCGCCGCTGCGGGCGGGCGCGGGCTCTGTCACGATCGGCCGGAATCCGGCCGCCGCGGCGGCCACGTGACGCTGGGGGGACGCATGGCGCGCAGATGGCTGGTGACCGGTTGTTCGTCGGGGCTGGGGAGGGCGCTGGCCACCGCGGCCGCCCACGCCGGGGACCTGGTGGTGGCCACGGCGCGCAGGCCCGAGGACGTCGAGGACCTGGCGCGGGCGCATCCGGGGCGGATCTCGACGCTGGCGCTGGACGTGTGCGACGCGGCGCAGTGCGAGGCGGCGGTGGCGCACGCGGCCGACCGGTTCGGCGGGGTGGACGTCCTGGTGAACAACGCCGGGTCCGGGCTGTTCGGCGCGGTCGAGGAGGTCTCGGACGAGGAACTGCGGGCGCAGCTGGACACGCTGGTGGTCTCCGCGTGGCGGCTGACCCGGCTGGTCCTGCCGGCGATGCGGCGCCAGGGCGCCGGACACGTCGTCAACGTCTCCTCGCTCGCCGGCCGGATGGGCTTCCCCGGCCTGTCCGCGTACGTGGCGGGCAAGTACGCGCTGGAGGGGATGAGCCAGGCGCTGGCGGCCGAGGTCGCGTCGTTCGGCATCCGGGTCACGGCGGTCGAACCCGGGGCGTTCGCCACCCGGTACGGCGCCTCCCTGATTCCGGCGGCGGCGCGCGTCGACGCGTACGCCGAGGTGACCGGGCCGATGTGGGAGTCGATGCGGGACATGCAGGACAACCCGTCGCTGACCCGGCCCGAGGTGTTCGCCGAGCAGGTGCTGCGGCTGGTGGCCGCCGGGCCGACGCCCCTGCGGGTCCCGATCGGCGAGGACGCCTTCGCGTTCGTGGAGGCCGCCGAGAAGGCCAATCTCCGCGAGTTCGAGGCGGCCAGGGCGTTCGTCCTGGGCTGAGCGGCGTCGGCCCGGTCGCCGCTCCCCGTCAGCGCCGTTCGGAACCCGGCTCCTCCCCCTCGCGCCCGGGGACGCGGCCGGGCGGCGGGTGCCGGTCGCCGCTCCCCGCCTGCTGGGCCGGCAGCCGGGGAGGCGACGGCGTGCCGGCCGGGCTCGGCGCGTCCCGCGCGACCGTGCGGTGGTGGAGCTGACGTCCCACCAGCGCGCCGCCGAACACCACGAAGCCGACGCCGATCAGCCAGCACTGCACCATCACAATGGTGCCGACCGGACCGTAGGTCAGGGCGTTGCTGACGGTCATCCGGGACAGCACGAGGACGGAGAAGACCCGCAGCCCCACCAGGCCGGCCATCGTGCAGAGCGCACCGGTCAGCATGGGGCGGGCCGGTACCCGGTGGCCGAGCAGGAAGCTCTGGCCCCACCAGAAGAACGCGGTACCGGCCGCGAGCGTCAGCGGCACCCGCACCGCCGAGGCGGCCCACCCGCTGCGCAGCACGTCCCCGCTCTGCGCCTCGGCGAACAGGTAGCCGGTCAGCGCCGCGAGCCACACCGCGCGGCGCCACGCACCGTGCCACGGCGCCGGCGGCAGGTCCCAGACGCGCAGGTAGACCGTCTCCACGCTGGCGGCGAAGGACAGGCCGAAGAAGGCCAGCGAGGCGAGGCTCACCGCGCTGGTGGTGCTGATCACCCGGCCGGGCGTGGCGAACAGGTCCCGCACGGCGGCGGCCGGGGTCGCCGACAGGCCCATGCCGTCCACGATCCACTGCTCGAAGCCGGCCCGCCGGTAGGGCGCGGCGGCCGCCACCACGATGAGCAGCGGCATCAGCGTCACCATGCCGAGGGCAGCGAAGCCCATCGCCCGGTGCATCAGCTCCAGTTCGGCGCTCTGCCGCCGGATCCGGCCGGCCACCGAACGGCGCCACGCCTCACGTACGTCCCACATACGCCACCCGCCCTCCGGCCCGCGGCCCCGGCGGGCGCCGTGGGCCGCGGGACCCCGCTGCCGATCCGGGTACCCGCCCTTCGGCCGCCGCACGCTGCCGCGCACCCCCGGCGCTGCCGTGCCGCCGGCCCGGTCAGCGCGCCAGCGCGCGCGGCTGCACCGGCCCCTTCGCCTGGACCGATTCCTCGGAGTGCGCCGGCCCCTTGGACTGCACGGGCCCCTTGGACTGCACGGGCCCCTTGGACCGCACGGACTCCTTCGGCGCGGCGGTCCCCTCGGTCCTGGCGACGCGGCTGCCGGCCCAGTCGGCGATGTCCGGGGCGTCGAGCCGGTCGACCCACAGGTCGACGCTCGCCGCGAGCTGCTCGCCCGGCCACGGGCCCACGCCGAGGACCCGCAGGCCCGCGGCCACCGCCGCCCGTACGCCGCACGCCGAGTCCTCCACGGCCAGGCTCTCGGCCGGCTCCGCGCCGCACAGCCGGGCGGCGACGAGGTAGACGTCCGGGGCAGGCTTGGGACGCACCGCGGCGTCCGGCACCACCAGGTGGTCGAAGTACGCCAGCAGTCCCGCGGTGGCCAGGCAGGTCTCGACCACGTCGGCCGGGCAGTTGCTGGCGACCGCGAGGGGGGCGAACGTCGCCGCCCTGGCGACCAGTTCGGGTGCGCCCGGCATCGTGGCGGGGCGGGCGGCGACCAGCGTGCGGAAGTGCGCGAGCAGCGCGCCGGTCAGCGCCTCGCCCAGGTCGGACCGGCCCGCCTCGTCGGCCATCAGCCGGCCGCACTCGGTGTAGTGCAGCCCCTTGGCGCGCTCGGCGAACCCCTGCGCCGCGCGCAGACCGTACTCGCGCAGGGTCAGGTCGCGGGCGTCCTGCCAGTGCCGCTCGGTGTCCATGAGGGTGCCGTCGCAGTCGAAGACGATCGCGGCCGGCGTCCAGGACAGCAGTGGCACGCCTCGACGCGCGGACGCGGGGAGGGAGGGGGACGGCGCCGGGGCCGGTGAGGAGACGGAGCGGGAGGAGTGGGTCACTGGAGGCAGTTCCGTTCGGGAGTGCCGGAGCACACGGATGGGGAGCGGCCCGTGTACTCCGGCGGCGGGAGGGCCCGCGCCCCGTCGCGATGCGGCGACCTGCCGCCGATGCACGCGGCTGCGGGCTCCCGGCGGCCGCTGTCGGGCGCCGTGGACCGCGCGCCGTGGACCGCGCGGCGGATCGCGCGGCTTCCCCGGCGGCGCCGGGAACATAACGATCGTTACGTTATGGACGATGACCCCGGGTAGTCAAGGAACTCCCGTGTGTCACGTGCCGTGTCGGTCGAAGCCGAGGACGCCGTACGTCGTCGCCGCGCCCTGCTGCTGGACCCGGAAGACGCAGGTGCGGTGGTGCGCGATGGCGTCGAGGCGGGCGGGCGGGTCGTACTCGGTGAAGCGGGCGGCGGCCAGCCGGCCGCTGACCGGTCGCAGCAGCGCCCCGCCGCTGGCCTCGGCCGCTCCCTGGCGCGCCGCCTCCAGCAGCACCATGCCCGGCACGTGGTCGCTCGCGTGGTCGAAGTAGAAGGGATGGTGCGGGTCGGCGGCCTCGACGGCCAGCGCCCCGGCGCGGCGCGCGACGACCACGTCGGCGGGACGCGCCACGCCGAGCAGCGCCGGATCGGGCCGGCCGCCGGGGGCGGGCGGTGGCTGCCGGGCGCCCAGCCGGTCGCCCCGCACGACCGTGTACCGCTCGTCGGGCAGGAACCGCGCGCCACCGCCCGCGCGGGCGAACAGGTGGCCGTCCGCCCGGTAGGCGACGGACAGCCGCAGCCCGGCGAGCGTGCCGTCGGAGCGCTGCCGCGGGTCGCTCACCTCGACGGCGCAGGTGATCTCGGTGCCGCCGTGGCCGGCCTGCGGCTCCCTGCCGGGGTGCACCGCGAAGTACAGGTCGTCGATGAGCATCCGGGACGTCGGCGGGACGCCGTACCAGCGCAGGGGCAGGTAGATGCCGAGCTGGCGCAGCGTCTCCACGACGAGCAGCGGGCTGTGCCGGTCGCTGCCGTCGGCGGGGAAGGTGGCGTGCGAGCGGGGCCAGCAGGCCGCCGCGCGGAAGGTTCCGGCCCGGCCCGGCCGGACGTCGGTCAGCAGCACCTCGGCGACCGAGCTGCGGTGCACCAGCTCGCGGGGGACCGTACGCGACCAGCTCAGGTCCCCCGCGGGGTCCGGGGCGAGCGGAACGCCGGCCGAATTCCTCATACGACAAGAGAAACTCTCGTTCGGGAAATACGCACCCGCATTGCTTCGCGGATGTTACGGACCGGAGTCGCCTGGGCACTAGATTGCTGTCGATCGAGGCCGGCCCCGGGGGCCGGCCGACGGATGACGGCTGCCTTCTGGCGACGAGCGGAATTGCGGAGTGGACGTGCAGGAACGGGCCGAGGCGACGCGCAGGTACCTGGTGGAGGCCGCGGCGCAGCTCTTCGAGGAACGCGGGTACGCGGGCACCAGCATCAGCGACATCAGCGCGCGGTCGGGCCGCACCAGTGGGGCGATCTACTTCCACTTCACCAACAAGGAGAAGCTCGCGCTGGCGGTCGTCGAGGCGACGTTCGCCACCTGGCCGGGACTGATCGCGCAGGTGAAGGCGTCCTCCGCGCCCGCCCTGGAGAAGCTGGTGGGGTTGAGCTTCGCGGTGGCGCGGGCGTTCCGGGACGACGTGGTGGTCCGGGCCGGGTCGCGGCTGTGGATGGAGCGCAAGGCGATCGCGGCGCCCGTGCCGGGGCCGTTCGCGGCGTGGATCGAGACGGTGACCGCGCTGCTGCGCGAGGCCGACGCCAGGGGCGAGCTGGCCGCCGGCGTGGCGCCGGACACCGCGGCCCTCACCGTCGTCTACGCGTTCTTCGGTCTGCACACGGTGTCCGACGCGCTGGACGGCCGCGCCCGCATCGAGGAACGGCTGCGGGAGCTGTGGGAGGTGCTGCTGAGGGCCCTTCAGGCCGAGCCCGACGCACCGGCGCTGCTCGCCCGCGCCCACGGCGCCGCGCCGCTGCCGGCCTGACCGGGGCTCACCAGACCGATCGGGTCGCCCACCCGGACCGTCCCCGCCTCGAGCACGTCCAGGTACACGCCGAGGCAGGAGAGCCGGCCCAGGTCGAACACCGGGACGCGGTGCTCGCGGGCGACCGCCCGCATCAGGGCGGGGTCGGGCGGCAGTTCGCCGTGCCCGAGGGTGGGTACCACGCAGCGGGGGGTGGCCACCGCGACGCGGAACAGCGCCTCCCCCACCCGAAGCAGCGAGCCGGTCCAGGCGTCCTCGGGGAAGCCCGGACCCTCGTGGGTGTCCACGACCAGGTTCGGCCGGAAACGGCGCGCGTCGAAGTCGCCCGCGGGATGCACGGCCCGCATCCGGGCCAGTGCGGCCGCGGTGACGAGATGGACCCGGCCGAAGTCGAGGAAGGTCCCCTCGGCGACGCTGCCCGTGGTGATGCGCACCCCGGTGTCGTCCACGCCCGCCGACGCGCGCGCCGCCTCCGGGAGCCCGCCCTCGTACTCGGGCACGGCCCGTTCCAGGCGGCCGCCGTGGCCGGGCACGGGCGCCGACACGAACACCTCGCGGCCCAGCAACGTGGAGAGCCGCACGTCGAGTTCAGGGTCCTCGACCGCCCAGGCGGTGCCGTCCGGCAGCGCCACGCGGACCGCACCGGACGCCTCCTGGCGACTGCGGCAGCGCAGCAACGCCCCCCACTTGCGCGGGTGTTTGGCGCTGCCGACGGCGCCGTCGGCGTCGAGCACGGCGTACGCCCGGTCGCCGCAGAGCCCCGCCTCGGTGACCGCCGCGGCGATCACGCCCTCCCCCAGCATCGACTTCACCGGATACCGGTAGAGCGCGGTCACAGTCCCCATGGCTCGATTGTCCCGCCGGCGCGTCCGCCGCCCGGCCGCAGGGTGACCGGCCGGCGGGTGAGCAGGCGGCGGGGACCGACTCGACGTCCACGGACGGATATCCACTGGGCCCGGCGCCGGCGGACGTGCTCGAATGCGGGGTGCGGCTCTCGGGCCGGGCGTGCGGGGTGAGTTGTGCGCGCGGCGCGCGGGACGGCCGCGCGGACGTAGTCGAGGAGGATCACGACGTGCACGAACTGCGACGGCTCCAGGCCGGCCACGCGCCCGCGGTGCTGGCCTTCGAACGGGCCAACCGCGCCTACTTCGCGGCCTCGATCTCCGACCGCGGCGACGCGTTCTACGAGGAGTTCGCCGAACGATTCGGCGCGCTGCTGGCCGAACAGTCGGCCGGGGTCTGCGCCTTCTACCTGCTCGTCGCCGAGGACGGCTCGGTGGTGGGCCGGTTCAACCTGTACGACATCCGGGACGGGACGGCCGACCTCGGCTACCGGGTCGCGCAGGACGTGGCCGGCCGCGGCGTCGCGACGGCGGCCGTCCTGGAGCTGTGCGCGCTGGCGCCGGCGCGGCACGGGCTGCACACGCTGCGGGCCGCCGCCTCACGGACGAACGCCGGGTCGCGCAGGGTGCTGGCCAAGGCGGGGTTCGTGCCGGAGGGCCCGGCCGACCCGGCCGAGCTGGGCGGCAAGCCGGGCACCTGGTTCCGCCGCGACCTGCGCGGGGCGCCGGTCCCGGGCGCTGCGGACCCGGGCGCTGCGGACCCGCGCCGGTAGCGCACGCCGGGACCGCCGGAACACCTGCGACCGGGCCGCCCGCGACGGCGTCGAGCGTGCTCGGCCACGGCAATCGAGCAAATTCCGTTCGGACGTGCACACATCGACGCCGAGTGGGCAGGCGGCGACGAGAGGGCGTCACCGTCAGGCGTCCACGGGCACGGCGGAGCGCGTTCCGCCCCCGGTGCGGAGGCGGCGCTCCGAACGGCGCCGCCACCGCCGACGACACCCACACCAGCAGGCAACTCACCGACAGCAGAGGAGAATCATGGACTGGCGTCACCGCGCGGTCTGCCGCAACGAAGACCCCGACCTCTTCTTCCCGGTCGGCAGCAGCGGCCCTGCCCTCCTGCAGATCGAGCAGGCCAAGACGGTCTGCCGCCGCTGCCCCGTCATGGACCAGTGCCGCCAGTGGGCTCTGGAGTCGAACCAGGACTCCGGGGTGTGGGGCGGCCTCAGCGAGGACGAACGCCGGGCGGCGAAGCGCCGCCTCGCCCGCAGCAGGTCCAGAAACGCCCATGTCTGACGGCGGACCGCCGACGAGCCGCCCGCACCCCTTCCGGCGAGCGGCCCCGGGGCCCGGACTCCCTGAACACAGGGAACCGGGCCCCGTCTCATGCCCCCGCACGGCAGCCGGCACCGCCGAAACCGCTGAACGCCCGTACCGCACATGCCTCCTGTGCCACCGGTACCGCCCGGGCCGCCCGTCCCGTCGTCGCCGGAGCGACAACGGGACGTCCGTCCGAACCGGAGGAGGGGAATGTGGCATGCGGTCGCAGCGACGGGGTATGCGCCCGCCACCGGGTGTCAGCCGACTCACCGCACCTCATGGGGCCGCCTTCGGCTGCGCGCGTCAAACGGGTGTGGCGGCGTTCCATCGACCGGAGGTGGCACTGATGTCTGCTGGCATGGCGAACGAGCGCGGCGAGCGTGCGCGCGAGGTGTGCGCGGTCTGGTTTCCGACGGTGGCCGCCTGGGTCGCGTGACGCGACCGCCGCCGGGTCACGGCGGGTTCAGGTGAGGGTGGCGGCGTAACCCTCGCCGATGATGCGCCTGGCGGCCTCCTCGTAGTAGGCCGGGGACTCGGGCAGGTCGGTGCCGAGGCAGGTGACGTACCGGTTGATCATGCAGAACGCCGAGGCGACCAGCACCGTGTCGTGGATCTGCGCGTCGTCGGCGCCGGCCTCGCGCGCGGCGGCGATGGTCTCGTCCGCGAGCACGTGCACCGGCTCCTGCACCTCGGCCGCGATGCGGATCAGCGCCCTGATCCGCGGTGTGAGCGGCGCGCTCTCGGGATCGATCAGCACCGCCTGGACCAGCTCCTTGCCGCCTTCGAGCTGCGCGGCGGCGAAGGCGCTGTGCGAACCGGCGCAGAACGGCGTCTCGTTGCGCTCCGAGGTGTACGCGGCGATCAGCTCGCGCTCCCCCGGGGTGAGCGACATCGGGCCGCGGAGCAGGGCGTCCGCCATGGTGTTGATCAGACCCCCGGTGTCCGGGCGCTGCCTGAGCAGTCCGCCGATGCCCGGGAGATCGTTGTCGATCTGGATGTGAGGCACGTGTCGGGTCCTTCCGGGTGTGGAAGCGGTACAGGATGTGGGTCGACTCAGCCTCCGTGATCGGACTCGGCCGGAGGTTCTTTCACCTTGCCTCATCCGCTCCCCCGCCGTACGGCGTCCGCAGGGACTGCCGGGGCCGCCGGAAACAGGCGGTCGCCCCGGCCGAGGCCGGAACGGACCGGTGGGCGCGTGCCGGGTGCGTCCCGCTCCGCTTCACCCGCCACCCGTCCACGGCGGCGGCCGGGGCCGGTCTTCACAGAATCCTCAAGACCTCGAACACCGCGCAGGCCAGAGGCTGTTCCGCGGGTCCGGTGAACGCCTCCGCTCCCAACCGGCACTTCACCAACCGTTGACACTCCCGTTGCAGGAGTGAAGCATTCCTAGTGGGAGAGCGCTCTCCCACACATCAGGCACCCTCATCCTCCCTGCGGCCGGACGGCCGCACCCCCCATGCACCCGGAGGTCCCCATGGGTCTGAAACCCCGCACCGCCCCCAGACTCCTGATCGCCCTCGCGCTCGTCGCGGTCGGCGGCGGAGCCGCGCTCACGGCGAACGCGTCCGCGAGCACCGCCGGCGCCCGGCCGGCCGCCGCGACCTCGTCGCACCATCAGGCGATGTCGCTGGCGATGTCCATGTCGATGCCGGCGTCCACCCAGACGTCCGGCGACGACCCCGACGGGGACGGCTACATCATGGCCAACCCGCCGGTCACCGGCGTCACGCCGTCGACGTACGACCCCCCGCACGCGTACTTCCACGAGTTCCAGGCCAAGTGCGCGCCCGACCACACCGCACCGGACGACCCGATCGTCTATCCCGGGCAGCCGGGCAAGTCCCATGACCACACCTTCATGGGCAACGTGAGCACCAACGCCGGCTCCACCACCGCCTCACTGGATGCGGCGAGCGGCACCGCGTGTCTGGCCCCCGGCGACAAGTCGGCGTACTGGATGCCGAGTCTGTTCAAGGGCGACCAGAAGATCCTGCCGGTCGGCCCGCAGACGATCTACTACAAGTCGGGCATCAACGACTACACCAGCGTGCGCCCCTTCCCCAAGGGCCTGCGCTTCGTGGTCGGCAGCCCGATGCAGAGCAAGGACGAGTTCAAGAACCTCAAGGGCACGGTCGAGGGATGGGAGTGCGGGACGAGCTACAAGAACTACGACTTCCCGGCGACCTGCCCCAACACGCCTGACACCCAGCTCAACATCCGCCTCCAGGCGCCGAGTTGCTGGGACGGCATCCACCTGGACACGCCGGACCACAAGAGCCACATGGCGTATCCGGTCGCGTCGGGCAACAACCAGAACGTCTGCCCGGCCGACCACCCGGTGGCGCTGCCGATGATCGAGTTCAAGATGGCGTGGCCGGTCAACGGCGACATGTCGCAGGTGCGGCTGGCCAGCGGGGCCGGCTACTCCTTCCACTACGACTTCTTCGCCGACTGGGACAACGCGACGCAGGCGGCCATGGTCACCCACTGCGTGGTCGGCGGCCTGCAGTGCGACGCCCACGGCTACGACGAGAGCCAGCCCGGCAAGGGCGCGGTGCTCGACAGCAATTACCGGCTGATCCACTGACTCGTCCGGCACCCGGCCGGGCGAGTTCTTTCAGCCTATGCGGGAGAGCGCTCTCCCGGCCGGGTGCGCGGTCGCAGGACACCGACCGATCGGCGGCGGCGACCGTGCCGCCGCGGCGGTCGCACCGGCGCCCGCACACGCACGCGCACGACCCGCAAGGAGGAGACATGGAACGAGATCTCATCGCAGGAAAGGCCCGCCGGGCGGCCGCGCCGCTGGCAGCGACCGCGCTGCTCGTCGGAGGGCTGTCGCTGGCCCAGGCGCCGTCCGCCACGGCCGCCGGCAGCGTGGTGAAGGTGACCGGATCGCAGGGGGACTGGCAGTTGACGGTCGACGGCTCCCCGTACCAGGTCAAGGGCCTGACCTGGGGGCCGTCTCCGGCCGACGCGGCCGCGGACCTGCCGGACGTCGCCCGGATGGGAGTGAACACGATCCGCACCTGGGGCACCGACGCGACCAGCGCGCCGCTGTTCGACGCGGCGGCGGCCAACGGCATCAAGGTCATCGCCGGATTCTGGCTGCAGCCGGGCGGCGGTCCCGGCTCGGGCGGCTGCGTGGACTACCTGACGGACGACACGTACAAGAACGACATGCTCGCGGAGTTCCCGAAGTGGGTGGACACCTACAAGGACAACCCCGGTGTGCTGATGTGGGACGTCGGCAACGAGTCCGTGCTCGGTCTGCAGAACTGCTACAGCGGCGACCAGCTGGAACAGGAGCGCAACGCGTACACCTCCTTCGTCGACGAGATCGTGAAGAAGATCCACGCCGTCGACCCGAACCACCCGGTGACCTCGACCGACGCCTGGACCGGCGCCTGGCCGTACTACAAGAGGAACGCCCCGGACCTGGACCTGTACGCGGTGAACTCGTACAAGGACGTGTGCAACGTCCGGTCCGCCTGGGAGTCCGGAGGGTACGACAAGCCGTACATCGTGACCGAGGGCGGCCCGGCGGGGTCGTGGGAGGCACCGGACGACGCGAACGGCGTTCCGGACGAGCCGACCGACCAGCAGAAGGCCGACGGCTACACGGCGGCCTGGAACTGCGTCACCGGGCACCAGGGCGTCGCGCTGGGCGCCACCCTCTTCCACTACGGGAACGAGGACGACTTCGGCGGCATCTGGTTCAACCTGGTGCCGGACGGTCTGAAGCGGCCGTCCTACTACGCGGTGAAGCAGGCGTACGGCGGCGACACCTCGGGCGACGACCGGCCGCCGCTGGTCTCGGACATGACGGTGAGCGGCGGCGCCGACGGCGTGCCCACGGGCGGCGACGTCACGATCAGCGCCAGGGCGACCGACCCCGAGGGTGACCCGGTGTCCTACCAGGTGCTCTTCAGCAGCCTGTACATCGACGGCAACGGCTCGCTGGTACCGGCCGCCGCCACCGGTGACGGCGGCACCCTCACGGTGAAGGCCCCCGACAAGGTCGGCGTCTACAAGGTGTACGTGAAGGCCACCGACGGCCACGGCAACGTGAGCTACGGCTCGAAGTCGCTGAAGGTGGTGGCCCCCAGGCCGGCGGGCACCGACGTGGCGCTGGGCAGGCCGGCGACCGCCTCGTCCTTCCAGACCGACCCGACCGGCGGCTGCCCGTGCACGCCGGCGAACGCGGTCGACGGCCGGTCCGACACCCGCTGGTCGAGCGACTGGAGCGACCCGCAGTGGCTCCAGGTCGACCTGGGGCAGCGCACCTCCTTCCACCACGTCCAGCTCGCCTGGGAGGCGGCGTACGCGAAGGCGTACACCATCCAGACCTCCGACGACGGGCAGAACTGGACGACGGTGACCTCGGTGACCGACGGCAACGGCAACATCGACGACCTCGACGTCAGCGGCACCGGTCGCTACGTGCGCCTTCTCGGCGCCCAGCGGGGCACCGGCTACGGGTACTCGCTGTACGAGTTCGGCGTCTACGCCTGAGGACGGCGGGCCGCGGACGCGTCACCCCGCGAGGATCTCGCCCGATCGGGGCCGCACGGCGTCCAGCGCGGCGAGCGTCGCGCCGTCGAGCGCGATCGCACCCGCGGCCACGTTCGCCTCCAGGTGGGCGGCGTCGGCCGTGCCCGGGATGAGCAGGACGTTCGGGGCGTGGTGGAGCAGCCAGGACAGGCCGATCTGGGCCGGGGTGGCGCCCAGCGACCGCGCGGCGGACACCACGGCGGGCTCGTCGGTCACCTTCGGCATACCGGGGAAGGCGCTGCCGAGCGGGAAGTACGGCACCCAGGCGATGTCCTCGGCGGCGCAGCGGGCGAGCATGTCCTCGTCGTCGCGGGCCAGCAGGCTGTAGGCGTTCTGCACACAGGCGATGCCGACCGGGATCGCCCGCCGCAGGACGTCCGCGCTGACGCTGCTGAGGCCGATCGCGGCGATCTTGCCCTCGTCGCGCAGGGCCGTCATGACGGCGAGCTGGTCGTCGAGGTCGACCACCTGGTCGCCCTCGGCCTTCAGGCCGGGTCCGGCGTCGGTGCGGCGCAGGTTCACCAGCGGCAGGCAGTCGAGGCCGAGGGAGGTGAGGTTGTCCTCGACGCTCGCCCGCAGCTCCTCGGGCCGCTGCGCGAGGCGGAGCGGATGCGGTCCGCCCGTGGCGGGGGTGGCGCCGACCTTGGTGGCGACCAGGACGCCGTCCTCGGGGCGGATCGCCTCGCGGATCAGCCCGTTGACGTAGCCGTCGCCGTAGAACTGGGCGGTGTCGACGTGGTCGACGCCGAGGTCGACGGCGCGCCGCAGCAGGGCGATGTCGGACGCGCGGCCGTCGGCCGAGCGCAGCTGCATGGCGCCGTAGCCGACGCGGGAGACGGTACGGCCGCAGAGCGGGCCGGGGCCGCCGGGGCGCGGGGCGCCGGCGGGGGTGCTGTCGTGGGAGGAAGTGCCGGTGGAAGACATGGGGGTCCCGTCCTCGTGCGACGATAGGGGAAGCGGAGGTGCGTCCGCTTCTCCACCGTAGCACTACCGGAGGTGCCTCCGTTTTGATCCCGCCACCGACTCCGCCACCGGCCTCACCACCGACGCCGCCCTCGAAGCCGCCGCCCGGCGCGGGGGCCGGCCGGCCCGCGCGCTCCGACGCGCGCCGCAACCGGGAGAAGCTGATCGCGACCGCGCGGGCCGCCTTCACCGCCACGGACGGCACGGTCGCGCTCGAAGCCGTCGCCCGCGACGCCGGGGTGGGCATCGGCACGCTCTACCGCCACTTCCCCACCCGCGAGGCGCTCGTCGAGGCCGTCTACGCCGCGGAGCTCGACGACGTCACCGGCAACGCCCCGGCGCTGCTCGCGGAGCTCGCTCCGGATGCCGCGCTGCGGGCGTGGATGGACCGCTACGGCGCCTTCGTCGCGGCCAAACGCGGCATGATCGACACCCTGCGCGCCGGCTGGGCCTCGGGCAGCATCGCGACGCCGAGCACCCGCGAGCGGGTCACCGCCGCGATCGCGACGATCCTGGCGGAAGGGGCGCGCACCGGTTCGCTCCGCGCGGACGTCGCACCGCAGGACGTCACCGCGCTGCTGCTCGGGGTCTTCCTGTCCACCACGGCCGGCGGGACCCCGGAGCAGATCGGCCGGCTCCTCGACCTCGTGATCGACGCGCTGCGGCCGGGCCCCCCGGACGCCGCCGGCCCGGCGGGAGGGTGACCCCTGCCGACCGCGGGGCCCGGTGCCGACCGCCGGCCCGGCCGCACCCGGGTCCTGGCCGCGCCGCTGCGGGGGCGGCAGCGGACGGGGTCAGGCGGGCTGCCAGAGCTCGACCCGGTTCCCCTCCGGGTCGGTGACCCAGCCGAAACGGCCGACCCCCTCCATCTCCTGCGTCGGCGCGGCGACGTCCGCTCCCCCGGCGCGCAGTTGCGCGAGCATGGCGTCCAGGTCGCGGACCCGGAAGTTGAGCATCACCTGCTGGGTGGGGGAACCGAAGTAGTCGGTCCCGGACTCGAACGTCGCGAACACCGTCGGGCCCGCTCCCTGGTGCCACAGGCCGTTCGCGTCGGCGTCCAGGCCCAGGCAGTCGCGGTACCACGCGTTCAGCGCGGCAGGGTCGCGGGCCCGCAGGAAGTAGCCGCCGATTCCGAGTACGCGTTCCATGCCGCCATCCTGCCAGCACGGCGTTCGGGCGGACGGCACGGCGGCGCTGAGGGTGTGTCAGGGCTGCGCCCGCCGGGGAGGGAACAGGGCACGGAGCGGGGGTGGGGTCGCGGAGTCGACCGGCGAGGCCGGTCCCGACGCCCGCGGGACGCTGGAGAACCGCAACGCCTACGCCCGCAACGCCGGCATGGCCGGCCACCCCGCCGAGCCGCCGGCCTGCCGCGCGAGGGTCCCTCGACCACGACGCGCGCCTCGTCGACGACTGCGGCCGGGCGCCGAGCGCCGGCCACCCCCACATGCTGGCCGCCCGCACCGGCCGCGCCCGCACGCTGGGCGCCTGCGGCCGCGCCGCCGGGGCCGCCGAACCCCCCGCCACCCTCGGCAGCCGCAACGCCCACGCCCGCTTCGTCGGCGCCACCGGCGACCGTCCCCCGCGCCGCACGGCTGCGCCGGCAGGTGCTGGAGGACCGCGTCCGGCATCCGGGCGGGAACCACCCCCGGACGCTGCGCACCCGGCAGGAACGCGCCCGCTTCCGCTGACCGGCGCGCGGCAGCCGGCTCGGCGGACCGCGCGCCGCAGCCGCGAGACGCACGCTATTCCAGTGCGATGCACGGTATTTGCTTTCTCGGATCGGAACCTTGCGCCCTTCAGGACCGCTCTGTACGGTCGGGGCGCTCACCCCCCACCCCGAGGAGCATCCATGCGTGGCAGTGCAGCGCCCTTGAGGCGCAGAGCGCTCATCCCCGGCCTGGCCGTGCCGCTGGCCGCCGTGCTCGGTCTGGCGTGGACCGGCGCCGCGCCGGCCGGCGCCGTGTCC
This sequence comes from Actinacidiphila polyblastidii, assembly GCF_036353415.1. Taxonomy (NCBI): domain Bacteria; kingdom Bacillati; phylum Actinomycetota; class Actinomycetes; order Kitasatosporales; family Streptomycetaceae; genus Actinacidiphila; species Actinacidiphila polyblastidii. The sequence continues at coordinate 61,915 of NZ_JAZEWV010000021.1, read as the reverse complement.
CCTCCCGCCGCCCGAGCCCAGGCCGGGGCGCCCGCCCCGGCGCGGGTACCGACCACGGCGGCGGCCGCCGCCGCTGCCGGAGTGGGCGCCAGCACGGCGTTCACCACCTACGAGGGCGAGGCGGGAACGCTCGGCGGCGGCGCGAGCACCGTCGCCCTGACCTCGGCGCCGACCACCCAGTACTCCAGCGCCGCACTGGAGGCGTCGGGACACGCCTACGCCCATCTCGGCGCGACCGGCCAGTCGGTGCGGTGGACGAACTCCACCGGCGGACCGATCAGCTTCCTCAACGTCCGGGCCAGCATCCCCGACTCCGCGTCGGGCGGCGGCATCACCGCCACCCTGGACCTGTACGTCGACGGCGTCTTCCGGCAGGCGCTCGACCTCAACTCCAAGCAGACCTGGGTGTACGAGGGGACCGACTACAACAACAGCGACGACCAGAACCCCGCGGACGGCTCCCCCCGCGTCTTCTTCGACGAGTCGCACACCTTCGTCACCGGCGCCCCCATCGCCGCCGGCAGCACCCTCACCCTGCAGAAGGACACCGCGAACAGCGCCTCCTTCTACGACGTGGACTCCGTCGACGTGGAGAACCCGCCCGCGCCCCTCACCCAGCCCGCGAACTCGATCTCGATCACGAGCTGCGGCGCGGTGGCGGACGACAACCCGACCAACGGCGCCGCCGACAGCCACTCCGTGGACAGCAGGTCCGCCATCCAGAGCTGCATCGACCAGGCCCAGTCGCAGGGCAGGACGCTCTGGATCCCGCAGGGAACCTTCTACGTGAAGGGCACCGCGGCGCTGAACGCGCAGGGCATCACCATCGCCGGCGCGGGCATGTGGTACAGCACCGTCTACCGTGACGTGCCCGTCCCCAACAGCACACCGCTGCCCGCCCTGTTCGGCCTGACCTCGTGCACCGTGCAGAACTTCCACATCGACGCCGACGCGGTCAGCCGCAGCACCGTCGGCGGCGACGGCGGGGCCATGGACACCACCGGCGCCAACTGGTCGGCGGACGGCATCTGGACCCAGCACACCATGTCCGGCTTCTGGGCGTCGGGAACCGGCGGCACCGTGCGGAACAGCCGGCTGACGGCGATCTGGGCGGACGGCATCAACGTCAACAACGTGTCGCTGGGCGCGAGCACCGGCAACAACCTGACGGTCACCAACAACTTCGTCCGCGGCACCGGCGACGACGCGATCGCCGTCAACTCGGAGAACTACAACACCAACGGCGACGGCTCCAGGACGTACTACAGCCCGATGACCGGCATCACCGTCACCGGCAACACCTCGATCGCCCCGTGGGGCGGCAAGGGCGTCGCGATCTACGGCGGCAGCGGCCACCAGGTGCGGAACAACTACGTCAGCGACACCGCGCGCTACATCGGCCTGGGCGCCGGCCGCTTCGGCGTCAACGGCAGCGACCTCCTGTCGGCGACGATCACCGGCAACGTCGTGGTCCGCTCCGGCGGCAACGCCTACAGCCAGGGCCAGCCCGCCCTGCACATCGGGAACGGCGGCGACGGCCAGAACACCGGGATCGTCGACCACGTCACCGCGACCGGCAACACCGTCGCCGACTCCCTCTACGACGCGATCGGCTTCTCCACCTCCACCAACACCCTGCTGCAGAACAACACGGTCACCGGTCCCGGGCGCAACGGCGTGGTGATCTCCCCGGCCTTCTACCCGGCGCCCACCGGCTCGGCGACCATCACCGGCAACAGCGTGACCGGGCTGAAGAGCGGCGCGTCGGCGTTCGCGAACAACTCCAGCGGCTTCACCGCGACCCAGAGCGGCAACAGCTGGCAGGGCGGCGGCACCCCGGTCGAGGCGCCCTACGGCGGCACGCCCGCCGCGGTGCCCGGGACCGTGCAGGCGGAGAACTACGACACCGGCGGCCAGGGCGTCGCGTACAACGTCACCTCGGTCAACGGCAACGGCACCGCCTACCGCGCCGACGGGGTCGACCTGGAGGCCACCTCCGACACCGGCGGCGGCTACAACCTCGGCTGGACCAGCGGCGGGCAGTGGCAGCGCTACACCGTGAACGTCGCGACCGCCGGCTCCTACACCGTCAGCCTGCGGTTGGCGGCCCCGGCCGCGGTCAGCGCGGCGCTGCACCTGTCCGACGCCTCGGGGGCCGACCTCACCGGGCCGGTGGCCGTCCCCGCCACCGGCGGCTGGCAGACCTGGGGCACGGCGACCGCCCGCCTCACCCTTCCCGCGGGGCGGCAGGTCCTCACCCTCGACCAGGACAGCGGCGGCTGGAACCTCAATCAGCTCAGCTTCACCGCGGCGGGCGGCACCGACCTGGCCGCGGGCAGGCCCACCGCGGAATCCAGCCACACCCAGGCGTACGGCTCGTCGAACGTCACCGACGGCGACCGGTCCAGCTACTGGGAGAGCGCCAACAACGCCTTCCCGCAGTGGGTCCAGGTGGACCTCGGCTCCGCGCGGAGCGCCTCCCGCGTGGTACTGCAGCTCCCCGCCGGCTGGGGCGCCCGCACCGAGACGCTGTCCGTGCAGGCCGGCGCCGACGGCTCCGCCTTCACCACCGTGAAGGCCGCGGCCGCCGCCGCCTTCGACCCGGCGACCGGCAACACCGTCACCCTCACCTTCCCCGCCACGACGCAGCGCTACTTCCGGCTGACCGTCACCGCCAACACCGGCTGGCCGGCCGGTCAGCTCTCGGAGTTCCAGGTCTGGAGCTGAGAGAACCACCCCCGCCCGACCGCGCCGCTGCGTGCGGGCGGGGGCACCCCAGGCGATCATGGAGGCGATCGAGAACCGTTCCGCCGTCCGTCGTGGAGGATGTCCCGTGTCGAAGCCGCCGCTGCCCGCAGACGCCGTCAGCATGCTGGAGAAGCCCAACCCCGCCGTCATCACCACGCTGCGCCGCGACGGCCAGCCGGTCTCTACGGCCACCTGGTACCTGTGGGACGACGGCCGGGTGCTGGTCAACATGGACGAGGGCCGGGTCCGCCTCCAGCACCTGCGCAACGACCCGCGGGTCTCGCTCACGGTGCTCGACGACAGCGGCTGGTACACCCACCTGACGATCATCGGCCGTGCCGTCGACCTGCGGGAGGACACCGGCCTGACGGGCATCGACCGCCTGGCCCGCCAGTACCTCGGCAAGGACTACCCGCAGCGCGACCGCCGCCGCTACAACGCCTGGATCGAGATCGACCGCTGGCACGGGTGGGGCTCGCTCAAGGACAGCGAGCAGACCGGCTGACCCGACGGCGGGACCGGCCGGAGGGCAGGGGCCGGCGGTCGGGGAGGACGGCAGGCCGCGCGCCCGCCGTCTCCCCGACCGCCCGGTAGCGGCCTCAGCCGCAGGTCAGCACCACGGCACGGTGCCCAGGTTGACCACGTAGCGGGCGGCGAGCCACCCGGTGCGGTCGGACAGCTTGTACCAGCGCGGGTTGCCGTCGACGGTCTGGCCGTTCTTCTTGCACGCGATGTGGACGATGGTGCCCGGCGCGTAGCTGCCCAGGGCGGTTGAGTTCGTGGTGGCCAGGCTGCGGATGGTCAGCGGCAGGTTGGAGACCACGCGGCCGTCGACGTGCGCGGCGGCGGGCTGGGGCGCGGCGGGCTGCGCGGCGGACGGCTGCTGGGCGGACGAGTGTGCGGCCTGCCCGGCGGAGACCGGTGAGGGGTCCACGGGGCTGGCGCCCGCGGGTGAACCGCCGAGCACGCTCAGCGCGGCTGCCCCCGCGGTCAGGGCGACGGTGGTGAGGAACTTCGACGTGGCGGGTCGCTGCATGGCTGCCTTCCTGGTCGAGCCCACCGGTCAACCGGTGGGTCGCGGAACGCGGTTGTCCCGCCCGACGAGTCTGCGCACCTCGGCTCCGCCGGACGGGCCGCCATCCCGCCGGCGCACCCGATCGGCGTACACCCGCTGACCCGTCCGGCGGTACGGGGTCAGTGACCGCGGTCGATCCACTCCTGAAGGTGCGGCAGTTCGTCCGCGACGGTGGTGGACTCGCCGTGACCGGTGCGGACGACGGTCTGCGGGGGCAGGGTCAGCAGGCGCGCGCGGATGGACTCGACGATCGTCGGGAAGTCCGAGAAGGACCGCCCGGTGGCTCCGGGGCCGCCCTGGAAGAGGGTGTCGCCGGTGAAGACCGTGCCGAGGCCGGGGGCGTACAGGCAGACGGCGCCCGGCGCGTGGCCCGGAGTGTGCAGCACCGTCAGCTCGGTGCCCGCGACCTCGAGGACCTGGCCGTCCGCCAGTTCGCCGTCGGGCGACCGCTGCGGGTGCGTGAGCCTCCACAGCGGCAGGTCCTCCGGGTGCAGCAGGATCGGCGCCCCGGTGCGGGCGGCGAGGGCGGGCGCGGCGCCGATGTGGTCGTCGTGGGCGTGCGTGCACACCACGGCCCGCACGGTGCGGCCGCCGACGGCGGCCGCGACGGCGTCGGCGTCGTGCGCCGCGTCGACGACCAGCACCTCGCGGTCGTCGCCGACGATCCACACGTTGTTCTCGACGTCCCAGGTCCCGCCGTCGAGCGAGAACGTGCCGGTGGTGACGAGGTGTTCGACGCGGGCGCTCACAGCAGCACCACCGACCGCAGCACGTCCCCGTCGTGCATCCGCTGGAACGCCTTCTCGATGTCGTCCAGTTCGATCGTCTCGGTGACGAAGGACTCCAGGTCGAGCCGCCCCTGCAGGTACAGGTCGATCAGCATCGGGAAGTCGCGGCTGGGCAGGCAGTCGCCGTACCAGGAGGACTTCAGCGCGCCGCCGCGGCCGAAGACGTCCAGCAGCGGCAGTTCGAGGGTCATCTCCGGGGTGGGGACTCCGACGAGCACGACGGTGCCGGCCAGGTCGCGGGCGTAGAACGCCTGCCGGTACGTCTCCGGGCGGCCGACCGCCTCGATCACCACGTCGGCGCCGAACCCGCCGGTCAGCTCCCTGACGGCCTCGACCGGGTCGCTCTCGCCGGAGTTCACGGTGTGGGTGGCGCCGACGCGCACCGCCGTCTCGAGCTTGCGGGCGTCGATGTCGACGGCGATGATCCGGCCGGCGCCGGCCAGCCGCGCCCCGGCGATCGCCGCGTCGCCGACGCCGCCGCAGCCGATCACCGCGACGGAGTCGCCGCGGCTGACGTTGCCGGTGTTCAGGGCGGCGCCGATGCCCGCCATCACGCCGCATCCGAGCAGCCCGGCGACCTGCGGCGGGGCGGCCGCGTCGACCTTGGTGCACTGCCCGGCGGCCACCAGCGTCTTCTCCGCGAAGGCGCCGATCCCCAGCGCCGGGGAGAGCGGGGTGCCGTCGGCGAGGGTCATCTTCTGCGTGGCGTTGTGGGTGTCGAAGCAGTACCAGGGCCGGCCGCGCCGGCAGGCCCGGCAGCGGCCGCACACCGCACGCCAGTTGAGGACGACGAAGTCGCCCGGCGCGACCTCCTCGACGCCGGGGCCGACCTCCTCGACGACGCCGGCGGCCTCGTGGCCGAGGAGGAACGGGAACGCGTCGCTGATGCCGCCCTGCTTGTAGTGCAGGTCGGTGTGGCACACCCCGCACGCCTGGACCCGCACCACCGCCTCCCCCGGCCCCGGGTCGGGAATGACGACGGTCTCGATCCTCACGCGCTCGTTCCTGCCCGGCGCGACGACGCCGCGTACTTCCTGAGTCATGGGCCGCTCACCTCTCTGTGACGTTCCGTGATCTCGTCATCATCCCCCAGCAGGGGTGCGTTCCGCCCCGGGACGCACCCCGGACGCGCCGCCGGCGTTCAGCGCCGCGGCAGCCTCGCGGTCAGCGCGTACCGGGTGGTCTGGGTGGCGCCCTGGCTGTCGTCGCTGACCGGCAGCTGGCGCAGCCGGCTGCCGGGGGTGCGGTCGCCCCGGGGAGGGGCGGTCCGCGGCGGCGGCGAAGGTGAGGTTGGCGGTGGCGCGGCCGCCGGGCGCCACGCGCAGGGCGGCGGGCAGACGGCCTGGTCCCGCCTCACGGGTGGAACCGCCACCTGCCTTCGGAGAGGACCTCCTGGGTGTCGCCGCTGATCCGGATGGCCGTCTCGTCGTCGAGGAAGTAGATCGGGAAGTCGGCCCGTTCGACGATGCGGTCGGCCCAGGCGTCGTCGCGTTCCGCGAAGTGCGGCGAGTACAGGTGGGGTTTGAGGTACCAGTCGAAGAGCCCGAGCGGCGGTTCCACGGTGGTCGCGCCCAGCCGGTGCAGATCCTCGGTGTCCCCGATGACCTCGGCGGAGCGCTCCGTGAGGTTCCGGCTGAAGATCATCGCCCCCGCGCTGACCCCGACGTAGACACGGCTCTCCAGCGCGTCGAGGAAGCCGTCCCGCAGGCCGTTCCGGGTGATGCTGCGCGCGAGGTGGTAGTGGCTGCCGCCCTCGACGTAGATCACGTCGGCGTGCCGCAGCCGCTCCAGCACCAGCTGCGGCGGCAGGCCGTTGAGCTCCAGCACGTCGAACTCCTGCCAGCCCAGGCCGTGCAGGCGGCCCATGCCCTCGACGAGCCAGCTGTGGTCCCCGGGCTCGGCGACGGACGCCGTGGTGACGTACACGATCCTCGCCGCCCCGAAGGGTCTGCCCAGCATGTCCCGGGCGGCGCCCAGCAGGGTCTCGTTGCTCAGCCCGGTGGAAGTCAGCAGTAGGTTCACCAGGAGAGCCAACCACGACCCGCCCGTCCGGACAATGCACACCCGGCCGGCCGGCCCGGCAGCGTTGTCAGTGCTCCCCCGTAGTCTTCTGATCACGCGGGGGGACCGCCCTCCGCGGCATTCGTTCGAGGGGGTACAGGACACCTATGTCCATGCAACGGACATTACTGGGGGCCTCGTTCGCGGTCGTCGTGGCGACGGGATCGCTGCTGGCGGCGGGGGCGGCGCCGGCGGCTGCCGACGGGACGGCGGCATTGCCGCTGAGCTCGTACGGGAACGTCGTCGTCGACGGCGTGCACCGCCACTTGCTCATCAGCGACCCGCAGAGCAGCAAGATCGTGGTGACGGACTACTCGGGCACGGTCGTCGGTCAGGTCACCGGCGAGCCAGGCGCGCAGGGCCTCGCGCTGTCGCCGGACTCCGGCACGCTCTTCGCCGCGCTGCACAGCGGTGACGCGATCGCCGCGATCGACACGGCGACACTCACCGAGTCCGCGCGCTACGCCACCGGCGCGGGCACCGATCCGGCCCACCTGGCCATGGTGGGAAGCACCCTGTGGTTCGGCTACGGCGACGGCGGCGCCGGCCGGATCGGCTCGCTCGACCTGTCCGCGGCCGAGCCGCACGTCACGCTCGACCCGTCCACGGGCTACCAGTTCTACGCGGCGCCGGTGCTGGCGTCCTCGCCGTCCGCGCCGGGCGTCCTGGTCGCCGCGGACGCCGACAGCAGCCCGCCGACCGTCACCGTCTACGACGTCTCCTCGGGCACGGCGGTCACGAAGGTGTCGGTGCACGATCCCGGTTCCTCCCCGAGCGGGACCGGCGACATCTCCGACATGGCCATCACCCCTGACGGCAAGGAGCTGGTCACCGCCAGCGGCGCGCCGTACTTCCTGCAGGTCTTCAAGCTCGCGGACCTGTCGGCGGACGGCACCTATCCGACCGGCCCCTATCCCGACGCGGTGGCCATCGCCCCGGACGGCACCGTGGCGGCGGGCGTGGACGCGTCGTACGACGACGACGTCTACACCTTCGCCCAGGGCCAGGGCACCCCGGAGCACGGCTACGAACTGGGGCAGTTGCTGCTGCCGGCCGGCCTCGCCTGGGACCCGAGCGGCACCGCCCTGTTCGCCCTCACCGCGGACGGCTACGGCGGGCCGATCTCGCTCCAGGTGATCGGCGCGCCCGACTCGCCGAGCACGGTGACGATCACCGCCCCGGCCACCGCCAGGAAGGGCCACGCCCTGACCCTCAAGGGCAGGCTCACCTCGCAGCTCCCGGTATCGGCGGGCAGCAGGGTGACGCTCACCCGGACCGACTCCGCGAACCCCGGGGGCACGGTCGTCACCACGGTTCCGGTGAACGCCGCCGGCGCCTGGAAGGCAGCCGACATACCGCTGGTCAGGGGGACCGCGGTGTACCGGATCGACTACGCGGGCGACGCCACGCACGGCGCGGCCTCGGCCACCGTGGCGGTCACGATCACCAAGTGAGCGCCGGCGTCCCGCCGCCCGGGGCCGGGCGGCGGGACGTCGCCGGGGAGGGTTGCGCCCCACCGTGGGCGTCAGGAGCCTCGGCCGTGACGCGGCGGCGTCAGGAGGCGTCGGTGCGCGGGAAGACGTACTCGTCGAGCAGGATGCCGAGGGCGACGGCCGCGGGGATGGCCACCAGGCCGCCGATGATGCCGAGCAGCGAACCGCCGGCGAGCACCGCCACCACCGTCACGACCGGGTGCACGTCCACGGCGAACCGCATGGCCCGCGGCATGATCAGGTAGTCCTCGGCCACCCGGAAGCCGATGTAGAAGGCGGCGGTGGCGACGGCCACCGGCAGGGAGGCGGTCAGCGCCACCAGGCTGACCACGATGCCGCCGACGGTCGAACCGACCACCGGCACCATGTCCATCACCGCCACGAAGAAGCCGAGCGCCGCCGCGTAGGGCACGCCGATGACCTCGCACCACACGAAGGTGGCGACACCGGCGATCACCGAGGTCGCGATGTTGCCGAGCATGTACCGGCCGACGCGGCTGAGGATGGCCTCGGTGACGGTCTCCACCCGGGGCCGCTTGGTGCCGGGGACGAAGCGGTAGAAGAACTGCTTGATCGTGGGCAGCGCGGCCATCACGTACAGCGTGACGGTGATCACGATCACGGCGGAGGTGATGAGGCTGACCACCAGCTGGCCGGCGCCCAGCACGCCGCCGGCCAGCTGCGAGGCGCCTCCGGAGCTGAGCTTCGACTGCGCCTTCTCGATGACGTGGTAACGGTCCTCCAGCCGGCCCAGCGTGGAGTGGTGGTCGTGCAGCTGCTGTCGCCAGCGGGGCACGGCGTCGCTGAGCGCGTTCACCGCGTCGGTCACCGGCGGGACCATCAGGGCAAGGAACCCGGCGAGCAGCCCGGCGAACCCGGCCACCACCACCAGCACCGACCAGCCGCGGCGCAGCCCCCGGCGGCCCAGCCAGGCGACGACCGGTTCCAGACTGACCGCGATGAACACGGCGAGCATCAGGAGGGTCAGCAGCGCGCTGAGCTTGAGCACGGTCTGCACCAGGAGCCACGCCAGGGTCCCGCCGAGGGCGAGCCCGAAACCGATCTGGAACCAGGACCGCTGGCCTGCGGCCGCCCTGACGACAGCGGGCACCCGTGGCGCGCGCGCGGCGCGGTCGGCGTCCGGCCCGGAGGGCCCGACCTGCACGGACGGCGCCGACTGCCGGTTTCGCCCGGCCGGCGCAGCGGGCTCGCGCGGTTCGGCGGGTGCCGGCGGACCCGCCGGCTCCGACCGCTCCGTCGGCGCGACAGGCCCCGACCGCTCGGCCGTCTCAGCCGCCGGCAGGAACGGTCCGTCCTGCGAGGACGGTCCGGATCTCGCCGACGACGACCTCGGCACCGCGTTGGCCGGCGTGTCGGACATGGCCCTCCCCTTCACGATGGTGTGCGTCCGAGCCGGTCCACGATGCGGAGCCCGGGGCCCTGCGGCCGACAGCACGGCGTCGCGTGCCGTCTACCCCCGCCCGCGACGCCGACGCAGACTGATCGACGCTGCCCGATGCGGTGCGCCGCGCGGGGCGGCGTGCGGCACCGCGCGGCGCGCCGCCTGCGGTCACAGTGCCACGTCGGAGTGCAGCCGGGCGGCCGTCACACCCGCATCCGGCGCACCGCGAGCGCGGTGCAGCCGAGGAAGAGCGGCGCGACGCCCGCCGGCACGCCCACGTGGGTGAGCAGCCGGCCGGACGAGTCGCCGGAGATCGCCACCCGCGGGCCGTCGACGAGATACGTCATCGGCAGCAGCGGGTGCACCGCCCGGCCATACCGGCGGCTCCGCAGGCCAGGGGGCCGCCGCCCGGTTCCGCTCGCCGCGGCTCGGCGCGTCAGCCGCACCGTACGGGCGTACGCTCGAAGCAGAGGCGATCCACGACCGCGCGCGAGGGTGCGCTGCGGGGAGGGAGCGGGCCATGCGGCTGTTCGACGGTGAGGTGGCGCGGACCGCGCCCCGGTACGGGGACGACGAGGGCACGGACAGCCGGTCCGCCGGGGTGCGCGCGGGTGCGGCGGCGAGAGGCAGGAGGCGGGGCTGACCCGGGCGACGCCATGGCCTTCGAGCCCATCGGACCCGGCGGAGCGGGAGGCGAGCCGTCCAGCCGCTATCTCCCGGTCGCCGAGCACGGCCTGATCGGTGACCTGAGGACGGCCGCGCTGGTCGGCACCGACGGCACCGTCGACTGGTACTGCTGCCCCCGCTTCGACTCGCCCAGCGTCTTCGGCGCCATCCTCGACGCGGACCGCGGCGGCCGGTTCGAACTCGCCGCGGACACGCCGGCCAGGACCCGGCAGTTCTACTTCCCCGACACGAACGTGCTGATCACCCGGTTCTTCGCGGCCGACGGCGTCGCCGAGATCCAGGACTTCATGCCGGTCGTGGACGAGGCGCGGCAGGGTGGCAGGCACCGGCTGATCCGGCGGGTCATCTGCGTACGCGGCACCCTGCCGTTCCGGGCGCGGGTGGCGCCGCGGTTCGGCTACGGAGCCGACCGGCACACGGCGGAACTGCGGGACCACGCCGCGGTGTTCCGCTCGCCGTCGCTCACGCTGGCGCTCACCTCGACGGTGCCGATGGAGTGCGACGGACAGGACGTCACCTCCCGGTTCAAGCTCCTCGAAGGCGAGTCCGCGGTGTTCGCGCTCGACCACTCCGGGGCCGGCGACGAGGACTGCGTCCCGCGGGACTGCCCGCAGTCCGAGGCGGAGGACGAGTTCGAGTCGACCGTGCGGTTCTGGCGGACCTGGCTGCACCAGTCGAAGTACCACGGCCGGTGGCGGGAGATGGTGCACCGTTCGGCGCTGCTGCTGAAGCTGCTCACCTACGCGCCCACCGGCGCCTTCGTCGCCGCGCCGACGACCAGCCTGCCCGAGGGGATCGGCGGCGAGCGCAACTGGGACTACCGGTACGTGTGGGTGCGTGACGCCGCCTTCTGCGTCTACGCGATGCTGCGGCTCGGCTTCACCGACGAGGCCGCGGCGTTCATGACCTTCCTCGCCGAGCGCGGCAAGGGCGCTCCCCACCCGGCGGAGGGTCCGCTGCAGATCATGTACGGCATCGACGGCCGCAGCGAGCTGCCCGAGACGGAACTGCCGCACCTGGAGGGGTACATGGGCTCGGCGCCGGTACGGATCGGCAACGCCGCCACCGGCCAGCTGCAACTCGACATCTACGGCGCGCTGATCGACTCGGTCTATCTCTACGACAAGTGGGGCAGCCCGATCAGCAGCGCCCACTGGGACCAGGTCGCGAGCATGGTGGACTGGCTGTGCGACCACTGGGACCAGCCGGACGAGGGCATCTGGGAGTCCCGCAGCGGCCGCCGGGACTTCGTGTACGCGCGGCTGATGTGCTGGGTGGCGATCGAGCGCGCGATCCGGTTGGCCAACCGCCGCGGCCTGCCCGCGGATCTGACCCGCTGGCAGCGCAACCGCGACGAGATCTACCGGCAGATCATGCGGCGCGGCTGGTCCGCGGAGCGCGGCGCGTTCGTGCAGCAGCTCGACGGCGACGTCCTGGACGCCTCGGTGCTGATGATGCCGCTGGCCAAGTTCGTCTCGCCCAACGACCCCAAGTGGCTGGCCACGCTGGACGCGCTCAGCTCGGACCTGGTCTCCGACTCGCTGGTGTACCGGTACGACCCGGGCGTCAGCCCGGACGGTCTGCGCGGCACCGAGGGCACCTTCTCCATCTGCTCCTTCTGGTACGTCGAGGCGCTCACCCGGGCCGGCCGCACCGAGCAGGCCCGGCTGGCCTTCGAGAAGATGCTGACGTACGCCAACCATGTCGGCCTCTACGCCGAGGAGATCGGCCGCACCGGGGAGCAACTCGGCAACTTCCCGCAGGCGTTCACCCATCTGTCGCTGATCAGCGCCGCCTTCAACCTCGACCGCGCGCTGGGCTGAGCCAGGGTCGCGCGCCGACTTCCGGCGGGAGCCCGCCGGGATTCGGCCGACCTGTCGCGCGCCGCGGCGACCCCGCGGCCCCGCCCGCCGGGCCGACCGGCCGCGCCGTGCGCCGGCGCACCCTCGGTTCCGCCCTGATCAGGGGGTGCGGGAAGGCTCCGCCGGGCGCGTCCGCGAGCTGCGGGCGGCGGTTCCTCGGCGTGGCCGGAAAGGTGGCCTTTACATCCATCAACCACGCGCCCTCGCGCACCGCAGCGTTAGCGTTGCTCACGGTTACTTACCTCAGGCAAGTATCCGCCCGTCCATCCCGCCCCCAGGGAGGAACCCATGCGGATAACCGTGGACACCGACAAGTGCTGCGGAGCCGGCCAGTGCGTCCTGGCCGCACCGGAGATCTTCGACCAGCGCGAGGACGACGGCATCGTCGTCCTGCTCACCGAACATCCGCCGCAGCACCTGCGAGCGGCGGCCGAGGAGGCCGCGCAGGTCTGCCCGGCCGGCGCGATCACCCTGGCACTCCAGGAGGCGCACTCATGACCGCGCCCGCCACGCACGAGACCGAGGACGCCACGCCGTTCACCGCCCGGCGCGCGCCCGGCTGCCCCTTCGACCCACCGCCCGCCCATCGCGCGCTGCTGCCGGACGGCGACCGCCCGGCCGCGCCGCCCACCCGCGTCAGGCTCTGGGACGACAGCACCGCCTGGCTGGTGGCCCGGCACAACGACCAGGTCGCGCTGTTGCGCGACGAGCGGATCAGCGCCGACAGCCGGCGCCCCGGGTACCCCTCGGTGAGCGAGGCGAGCCTGGCCACCCGGGCGCACAACCGCACCTTCATCACCATGGACGAGCCGGAGCACAACGAGGAGCGGCTCCGCTTCACCGGCGCCTTCACCGTGCGCCGCATCGAGGGCTTGCGTCCGCGGGTGACCGCGCTCGTCGACGGCCTGCTCGACGCCATGGCGGCCGCCGGGCCGCCCGCGGACCTCGTGCAGGCGTTCGCGCTGCCGCTGCCCTCGCTCGTCATCTGCGAGCTGCTGGGCGTCCCCTACGCCGACCACGGCTTCTTCCAGCGCTGCAGCCGGGTGCTGATCGACATGCGCAGCACCCCGGAACAGGCGCTCGACGCCTCGCAGGAGCTGGTCGACTACCTCACCGGCCTCCTCGCCGCCAAGCAGCGGAACCCCGCGGACGACCTGCTGAGCCGGCTGGCGACCGAGTACGTCGCCACCGGGATCGCCACCCGCGACGAGTGCGCCAAGCAGGCCAGGCTGCTGCTCATCGCGGGGCACGAGACGACCGCCAACATGATCGCGCTGGGCACCTGCGCGCTGCTGCGCCACCCCGAGCAGCTCGCCGCCGTACGGGACGGCGACGAGCAGCAGGTGGCGGGCTCCGTCGAGGAGTTGCTCCGCTACCTGACCATCGTGCACCTGGGCCGGCGGCGCACCGCGCTCGCCGACATCGAGGTGGGCGGGGTGACCATCCGCGCCGGCGACGGGGTGATCTGCGCGAACGACCTCGCCAACCGCGACCCCGAGGTGTTCCCCGACCCCGACCGGCTCGACGTCGGACGGCCCGCACGCCGCCACCTGGCCTTCGGGTCGGGCCCGCACCAGTGCCTGGGGCAGAACCTGGCCCGGCTCGAACTGCGCCTCGCCTACCCGGCGTTGCTCCGGCGCTTCCCCGGTCTGCGGCTGGACCAGGAGTTCGCCGAGATCGCCTTCCGCGACGAGATGCTGGTCTACGGCGTGCACGCGCTGCCGGTCGCCTGGTGACCGGCCGGACCGCGTATCCGGCCCGGGTGGCGGTCGTCGGTGCCTCGGCGGCGGGTCTGGCCTGCGCGGAGGGCCTGCGCCGCCAGGGCTTCGACGGCAGGGTGACGCTCGTCGGCGAGGAGCGCGAGCCGCCGTACGACCGCCCGCCGCTGTCCAAGCAGCTGCTGTCGGGCGCCTGGCCGGCCGACCGGCTGCTGCTGCGCGACGCCGCCGCACTGGACGCCCTCGGTCTCGAACTGATGCTGGGCCGGCGGGCCGTGGCCCTCGACACGCGCCGGCGGGAGGTGGTGCTCGACGGCGGCCGCAGGATCGGCTGCGACGCGGTGGTGGTCGCCACCGGGCTGCGGCCCCGGTGGCTGCCCGGCGCCCAGGGGGTGCACGGCGTCCATGTGCTGCGCACCCTCGCCGACGCGGTCGCGCTGCGCGCGGCGCTGTCCGGCGGCGGACGCCTCGTGGTGGCGGGCGGCGGGTTCATCGGCGCGGAGGTGGCGGCCGCCGCGCGCTCGTCGGGGTGCGAGACGACCGTCGTGACGCCCGCGGAGGCGCTGCTCGCCGACGCCGTCGGCCCGCGGATCGGCGCGCTGCTCACCGCGGTGCACCGGGAGCACGGGGTGCGCGTGGTGACCGGCGCGCGGGCCGGCGCGCTGATCGTGAGATCCGGCCGGGTCACCGGTGTGCGGCTGGGCGACGGCCGCAGGCTGCCCGCGGACACCGTGCTGCTGGGCGTCGGCGGCACTCCGAACGCCGAGTGGCTGGCGGGCAGTTCGGTGCCCACCGGCGACGGCGTGGTCTGCGACGAGGCGCTGCGCGCCGCGCCCGGCGTCTGGGCCTGCGGCGACGTGGCGGCCTGGCCCGATCCGTACGGCGGCGCACCGCGGCGCGTCGAGCACCGCACCAACGCCTCCGAGCAGGGACTCGCGGTGGCCAGGGCGCTGCTGGCCGGCGACGGCCCGGTCACGCCGTTCCGCTCGGTGCCGTACCTGTGGTCCGACCAGTACGGGCTGCGGCTCCAGGTCTACGGCCGGCCGCGCGGCGCCGACCGGTTCCGGGTGGTCGACGGCGACCCGGCCGAGCACCGGTTCACCGCGCTGTTCGGCCGCGGCGGCCGGGTCTGCGCGGCAGCGGGGATGGGCCTGCCGGGTCCGCTGCGCGCACTGCGCGCCCTGGTCGCCGAGCGTGCGGCCTGGCCCGCCCGCTGACCGCCGGCCGACCGTCCCCGCCGGGCGCCCGGCCTCGGGCGTCGTCCGGCGGAAACGGGCCGCGGCCGCCACCGTCGTGGTGGCGGCCGCGGCCCGCGGCTTCCGTGGCGCCGCGCCGACGCGCTACTTGCCCACGCGCGGCAGGTCGTTGAGCCGGCCGGGCAGCGCGGTGCCCGTCTGCTGGGCCCGCATGAGCGCGACGACCGCGCCCGCTCCGGCGAGGACCAGGCTGAGCCAGAAACTGAAGCCGTGGCTGCCGGCCGGTCCGAAGTCGGAGTGCGCGAAGATCGCGATCAGGTAGAGCACGAACCCGGCCGCGAAGGCCAGGAACGCCAGCACCCGGGCGGGGGCGGGCAGGTTGACCGTCGGCGCGAAGAGGCCGACGGCCAGTGCGACCGCTCCCAGCACGGTGAGGACCATCGCGAACCACGCGATGAACAGGCCGTGGTCGAAGTGCCAGGCGCTCCGGGTCACGGTGCCCAGATCCATGCCCAGCACCTTGCCCAGGTCCCAGGAGTAGTAGTCGAAGAACGAGAAGACGAACACGACGAACCCGATGCCGAGGAGCACCCAGTCCAGCGGGTTGACCGTCGCCGGGTCGAATGAACTCCGGGACGCACCGCGCGGGTCGGGCACCGGAGTCGGCGCACCGGGTGGTGGCGGCGGCACTTCGTGCGACATGGTGGATCGTCCCCCTCTTGACACTGCGCGACATACCTGCGAGGGCCCGAGAGTAGCGCCAAGTCGCCTGGTGCGTAAGCGTTTTGGCCGGTCATGCTGCCAGTGGGTCACCATGTCCGTTCCGGTGCGCGGGCGCGCTCGCGTGGCACGAGTCGGCCACGCGGACGGGCGGGACACGCGGGTGGTGAACGGCCGCCGGTGCGGCGTGGGGAAGGGTGCGCCCCGCGTGCGCGGCGGAGCGCGGGAGCAGAACCGGACGACGGGCGATCGGCGCCGGCCGCGAAGGCGGCAGGAAACCGTCACATCGGACCAGTTCGCCTCATCGGCTCACTGATTCGGCGCAATAGGATGATCTGCCCACCGCGCGTCCCTACGGTGTTCCGGCGGACTCGCCGAGACGTCCGCACGTCCGAGACGAAGGTGGGGACCTCCTTGTTCAGATCCCTCTTGTCCGACACCCGACGCCGGCCGCCGCTGCTCCGGGCGGCCGTCGCCGTGGGCGCCGTCCTGATGGCCGTCGCCGCCGGTTCCGTGCAACCCGTCGCCGCCCGCGCGGCGGCGCAGGACGCGAGCGCCTCGACCCTGACCAAGTCCGTCCGCGACGTCACCCGGCCCGGCAGCACCACGGCGGCGCACGGCGACACCGTGGGCTGGACCATCGGCTACCACGGCGCCGGTTCCGGCGCCCCCTCCCCGGCCACCGTCACCGACCCGGTGCAGGGCGCGGGCACCGCCCAGACGTACGTACCGGGCTCGCTGCACACGCCCCCCGGCTGGACCCCGTCCTGGTCCACCGACGGCGCCGACTTCACCTCGACCGACCAGGGCGCCGCGACCGTCGCGGTACGCGCGTCGAATCCCGAGGTGAGCGGCGCAGGCACCGCCGTACGCGGTGGCCTGCTGCCTCCGGTGCAGGCCGCTGCCCGCTCCACCGGCGGCGACGGCTTCACCCCCGTCCTCTACCGCGCGCCGTCCGGCGACGTGGAGGCGTGGAACATCTACCACCACACCGGCCCCGCCGCTCCGGTCGTCGTGTGCAACGACCTGTCCACCGGGCAGCAGTGCGACGGCGGCCCCTGGCCGCGGCCGCTCAACACCACCGCAGGTCCGCTGGGCAGCGGCAACACCGGAAACGTCTACAGCCCGCTGACGCCGCAGTACGTCACCGACCCCGGACGGCCGGGCGTCGTGTACTACCCGGCCGTCACCGCCACCTCCGTCGGGGTGGGCTGTCTCGACATGGGCGCGCGGGCCGACTGCGGTTACGTGCAGCTGCTCGCCTCGGGCGGCAGCCCGTCCAGCGCCAACGGCCTGGCCGGGCTGGTGACAACCGGCGGCGACGTGTACGGCGTGGCCAGCACCGGCCAGGTGCTGTGCATGGTCATCGCCAGCCGGACCCCGTGCGCCGGGCAGCCCTTCGCGGCCGTCGTGCCGCCGAACCACGACCTGCCCGGCAGCTCCTACGCCCTCTACCAGGGCGCCACGGTGGTCGCCGCCGGGAAGGTCTTCGCGTCGTCCGCACCGCAGAACGGGTCCACCGCCGCCGGGCCGCCCGCGCTCGGCTGCTTCGACCCGGCGACCGGCGCCGTGTGCGCCGGCTGGGCCACCCCGCACCCGGCCGGGACGAGCAGCGCGCAGTACACCTACAGCGCGTACGCCAGGTACGACACGAGCGGCGCCGCCGACGGCGTGTGCACCACCGACAGCAGCGGCGTTCCCGTCACCTTCTGCTACACGCTCGACGGCGCCGCGACGGCTCCGGCCGCGACCGGGCTCGACAGCCTGGCCTCGGGCGTGCTCGTGTTCAACCCCGAGGTGGTCACCGCGGGAGGCGACACCCGAAGCTACTTCGCGGTGTGGGGCGGGCCGCTGCCCGGCGACACCGTGTGCTGGAGCTGGACGCACGCCCAGCCCTGCGCCGGCTTCCCCGCGGTGGCCGGCCACCCCACGGTGAACGGCGGGGCCACCCGCGACTACGGCTACACCTACGACGCCACCACCCGCTGCCTGATCGGACTCGGCGACGCCGGCGTGCTGTTCTCCATGGACCCCTCGACCGGCGCCTCCCCCTGCGTGCACAGCGGCGCCTCCGTCACCCTGCACCCCGCCGACTTCTACTGCGACGGGGAGTCGGGGCACGTCCAGGCGTACACCGCGGCCCGGCTGGAGGACTTCGACGTGTCGCACGCCGACCTGTCCGCCTCCACCGTCTCGGTGACCGACCCGGACGGCTCGGTCGTCGCCGCACCGGCGCTCGCGCCCGACGGGACCGTCGACCTGTCCGGCATCTCCGCCGCCGGCCACCCCTCGATCACCGTGACCGTGCAGCTGGTGCTCACCGGCACCGGTGACTTCACCGACACCAACCATCCGGCGCTGAGCGTGGCCTTCCAGGGCGACGACCCGCAGGTGTGCCTGCGCACCGTCGTCGGCGCCGACTGTGCGACCGCCCAGGTCAGCGACACCGCGACGGGCGCGGACACGACCGGCGACCTCACCTCGCCGACGGTGGCGGTGGCCGTGGAGCCGGGGGCGCAGTGCCGGCCCGTGGTGACGGTGAACAAGGAGATCTGCACGGTGTCGTCCGCGCAGCGCTGCGGTCCCGACGGCACCGGGCCGTGGGCGAAGAACAGCCCGGTCGGCCTCCTGCACCTGCTGGGGGTCGCGTACTGGCGCATCACCGTCACCAACTCCGGGCCGGTCGGCGCGGCGGACGTGACGGTCGACGACCCGACCACCCCCTCCTGCCACAGCGCCGCGGGCGTCTTCGCCCTGCCGCCCGGCGCCAGCCGGCAGGTCTACTGCAGTTCGTTCCTCATCGCGCTGCCGATGAGGAACACCGCGTCCGCGACCTACCTGCCGGCGCAGGCCCCGGGCGGCACCCCGCCGACCACCTCGGCGCCCTCGTCGGCCGTCGCCTGCTCCCTGCTGTGCATCCTGGCGGGTGACACCCGCACCCGTACCTGAGCGGGCGGCCAGCGGCCGCACCTTCCGACCCCTGACCGCCCTCCGAGGACCGACGTCCGCCCCCTGCCCCCACCGGCCCGGGGGCGGACCCTAGGTCACCGCGCCCGCCACCGCGCCGGCCAGGCCGCAGAGCAGGGCCGCGGCGCCGAGCGCCGCCAGGGTCCGCCAGCCGGCCCGGGGCGCGGAACCGCGGAACACGGCGAGGCCACCGAGCGCGAGCGCGCCCGCCACCACCACGCCCAGCAGCGCGACGGCCAGCCAGCCGCACAGCGCCGAGACGCCCACCCGGACGTAACCGCCGTCCCCGGTGCGCTGCACGGAGAGCACGTCGCCGGGCGACAGCGGCTGCGAGATCGCCGCATCCGGGTCCAGCGTCCTGCCGTCGTCGGAGCGGAAGACGCCCTCGCACCGCCGGTGCCGCTCCCTGGGCGCCCCCACTCAGCTCTCCGCGCTCCGGCCCCTCTGGAAGTCCGGTTCTCAGAAGTGCGTTTCTCAGAAGTCCAGTTCGAGGTAGTCGATGTCGCCGAACTCCACCGCGAGGCCCTGGGCGCGGCGGCCGCGGTCCTTGAAGTAGACCTCCTGGAGTCCCTCCGCGGCGATGGCCTGGAGCTGCTGCTCCGGGACGCCGGCGGCCTGCGCGTCGAAGAGGCGGGCGGCGTAGGCGGGCGGCAGGTGCTGGGTGATCCGGCGCATCCGGCTGTCGTCGGTGGAGCCGGGCGCGGCGGTGAAGCCGAAGCGGGCCCGGGTCTCGATCACGATCCCGGTGGCGGTGGCGGCGCGCTTCCTGGCGCGGCTGCGGACGCGGGGCTGCCAGTCCTTGCGCACCTCGCGCTCCAGCCGGGCCGCGAGGTCCTTGCGGGGAGTGCGCAAGGCGCCCTTCACATACCGCTCCACGGTGCGCTGGGAGACGCCGAGCCGCGCGGCGACCGCGCGGGTGGAGCCCTTCTCGCTCTTCACCAGGAACCGCATCCGCGCGGGCGCGGACTTGGGGACCGGGCGCGTCGCGGTGGCCGCGGAGGCCCGGTCCAGGCTGTCGCCGATGATGCCCATCCGGCCCTACTCCCCGTCGTCCTCGGTGCGGTCGCCCTTGATGTGGCGGGCCGGGTTGTGCTGCTGCTCCATCAGCTCCACGGCCCAGTACAGCTCCCTCGTGCCCTCGTGCTTGACCATCCCCGGTGACACGCCGAGCCGGAAACCCCCCGGCGCCGGCTTCCCGGCCGCGTCGTACGGCAGCACGTCGAGCGGCGAGGGGCCGCGGGACGGGTAGACCACGCAGTCCGACAGCAGCGCGACCGGCGTCAGCGCGTCGGGGCCGAAGCCCACCTGCCCGGCCGGGCCGGGCCGGGACTGGGTGGCCAGTGCGGTCCTCACCAGTTTCCTGTGCATGTTGACGCGGGCCGCCGAGATGACCGCCGCGCGGATGTCGGGTCGCCAGGTGGGGCGCTCCAGCGCGGGCCACCGCTCCCCCGGCCGGTAGGACGCGCCCTGCGGACGCTCGCGGAGCTTGCCGATGCCGCCCTTGACGGTGGACTTGATCGCCGAGAGCACCGCCGCCATCCCGGGGTCGGCGTCCTTGTGTTCCTGCATCACGGTGAGGAACTCCGCGGGTGACAGGCCGGCCACCACCCCCAGATCGGCCATCGTCGCCTTGTACGCCTCGGCCAGCCGCTTGTACCAGGGGTCGAGGTACGGGCCGGCATCGCGCCGCACGTACGCCTCCGCGGGCGCGATCACCACCGGCAGCCGGAAGGTGTCGACGAGCTCCTGGGCGTACGCCACGGTCGGCGTCGCGTACCAGGCGGGACCGGTCGGGCGGCCGCCGTGCGGGGTGAAGGGGCTGGGCAGCCGGGGGTCGATCCCGATGCCGGACAGGTCCACCAGCCAGCAGCCGGGCAGCTGCCGGTCGAAGCGCGGCGACCGTACGTGCTCCGGCCCGGACAGCCCGACGACGAGCCGGTTCGCCGCGGCGAGGAAGGCGGTGTTCACGTCCACGCCGACCGCGTACGGCTTCGCGCACTCCTCGTCGGTGAGCAGCTGCGGGTCGCGGACCCAGTCGAACGCCTCCTCGTCGAGGACCTCGTGCTCGGCCCGCTGGTGGGCGCGGGGGAACAGCGCGGTGACGACGGGGTGTTCGTCCGGCGCCTCCGGCGGCGCCGGATCGACGGCGGTGGTCAGCGAACCGGGTACCGCGCCCGGCACCCACGCGCCGGTGGCCTCGTCCTGCACCGCGCGGGTGGGCGGCCGCAGGCTCGACATGAGTTCCAGGCCGGCGACCGCGGTGGAGCCGCGCGGGGTCAGCACCCGGCCGGCGTAGGCGGCGAGCACCCGGGCGAGTTCGGCCGGCGGCAGCTCACCCGCCTCCCGCCAGGCCCGCGCGTCCAGGGCGTGCCAGGGCAGCACGGCAAGCTGGACGCACCTGCGCTGCTGCCCCTGCGCGGGCCGGTAGACGCGCGCCCACGGGCCGAACCCCCGCTTGGTCAGCTGCCACTTCGCGCGGGCGATCTGCCGGACGACCTTGTGGTCGTCCGGCAGGCGCATGTCCCGCCGGTCGGCCAACTCCGCCGGCAGGCCGAGCCGTTCGGCGGCGCCGGCGGTCAGCACGACCAGCGGGTCGGCGTCCCTGCCCGAGCGGTGCAGCCGCAGCGCGCCCAACTGCGCCTGCGCCAGCGTCCATTCGACCAGCTCGGGGACGGTGCCGGCCGGGCACTCCAGCACCAGGCCGCCGGCGCAGTACAGCGATCCGTCGCCGTCCAGCACGCCGAGCGGACCGTGCGCGAACCGCGGTTCGGCGGTGGCCGGCGCCGGGGCGGACGCCGCACCGGGCGCGCGGCCGGACTGCGACGCCGCGGGCCTGCCCGCCGGACGCCGCACCCGCGGCGCGGCCTCGGGCGCCTCGGGCGCCACGGCGACGGCCGCCGCCGCCTCACGCGCGTCGGGCGCCTGCGGAGCCGCGGCGGCGGGAGGCGCGGGCGGCGTCACAGGCGGTGACACGGCTGCGGACACCGGTGCGGCTGGGGGGTTCGGTGCGGCTGCGGGGTTCGGTGCGGCCGGGGCGACCGGCACGGCTTCGGGAACGCGTGCGGCCGGGTACCGCTCCGCCCACGCCTCCAGCAGCCGCAGGTACGGGCCGCGCCGGGGTGCGCGCGGCTCGCTGCGCCCGCTCTCCCAGTTCTTGATCGTCTGGGTGGTGGTCTGCAACTTGCCTGCCAGGCGCGCCTGGGTGACGCCGGCCGCCTCGCGCAGCCTCGCCCGCTCCGCGGGCGGCGGCAACTGCGGCTCGCCGGCCAGCAATTCGTCGACCAGCGCGAACAGCTCTTCCTCCGTGGGCATGCGCGCACCCTAGCAGAATTAACCCCCGATTTAGCCATGGGCGGGCACGCGGCGGCGGGAGCGTCCACCGGACGGCGGACGCTCCCGTGCCACCGGGGGAACCTCGGCGGCTCAGCCCGCCCGCGCTTCGACCCGGCCGCTGTCGACGGCCTTGACCAGTGCCTTGTAGTCCTTCTCGTTCTGGTCGGCGTAGGTCTCGGCGAACTCCACGAGCGCGCGGTCGAAGATGTCGCCGCCGCCGAGGTAGGAGGCGATGGCGATCCGGTCGCCCGAGCGGGCGTGCGCGCGGGCCAGGGTGGCGCCGCACAGTTCACCGAAGGCCTGCATGCCGGCCGGCACCATCACCTCGGGCGTGGCGATGCCCTTCCAGTCGTGCAACTGCCGTACGTAGAAGTCCCGTTCGACGCCGTCGATCCCCTCGACATGCTCCCAGCCGAGGAAGATGTCGGTGGTGGCCTGCATGAGCCGCTGGCCGCGGACCACACGCTCACCCTCGCTGCGCCGCCCCTCGTCGCCCAGGTGCTCCGCGAGCACGGACGCGCCCGCCTCCTTGGCCTGGAGCAGCAGCGGGTCCTCGTCGTCCCTGCCCAGCAGCAGCACGATCCAGCAACGGGTGCCCACGCTGCCGACGCCGACCACCTTGCGGGCCATGTCGACCACCCGGTACTGCTCCAGCAGCCACTGCCGGTCCGAGGGCAGGGTACGTCCGTAGCGGGTGATCAGCTCGCGGATGCCGCGTTCCAGCAGGTCGCGCTCGACGCCGGGGAGCAGGTCCTGCATCGGCGTGACCAGCGGCGGGTCGGCGGCGATGCGGAGTCGGCCCTCCACCACCTCGGTCAGTTTGCGGTACGCCTGCATGCTGTCGCGGGTCCGCGCCTTGTCGACGGCCCGTTTCCAGCCGCGCTTGGCGCGGTCCCCCATCCGCGGCGCGAACCGTTCCCGGACCCATTCCTCGTCGAAGCTCGCGTACCACACCGGGAGATGGCCCATGCCGGCGAAGTGCCGCACCTGCTCGCGGTAGGAGCGCACCGTGGCGCGGACGATCGCCGCGCGCTCGCGGGCGCCGAAGCCGTTGGCCCGGCCCGCGATGACCAGACTGGCCGTCAGGCGTTTGACGTCCCACTCCCAGGGGCCCGGGTGGGTCTCGTCGAAGTCGTTGATGTCGAACATCATCCGGCGCTCGGGTGAGGCCAGCAGCCGGAAGTTCAGCAGGTGGGCGTCGCCGCACAGTTGGGCGTGGATGCCGGTGACCGGGGTGGCCGCCAGGTCCATCGCCATGATGCCGGCGGCGCCGCGGTAGAAGCGGAAGGGCGACTCGGTCATCCGGCCGTAGCGGATGGGGACCAGTTCCGGCACGCGGGACGCGGACTGCGCCTCGACGACCTCCACCACGTCCGGCCGGCCGCTCGGCGGGTCGAACGACGCGTGGGAGGAGCGGGGGACGGCGGCCCGGGCGGCCTTTCCCAGCGCCGCCCGGTCCTGCGCCGAAAGGTGGCGCCGCCCGCCCTCGTCCGGGTCCGCCGCGTTCTTCTTCGCCATCACGGCGCCCCGGTGTCAGACCGCTCGGGAATGCCGGCCGGGGCCCACGCACAGCGCCCAGATGATGAAGGCGTCGATCGCGATGATCACGATCGCCCACAGCGGGTAGTGCGGCAGCCAGACGAAGTTCGCCAGCATCGAGAGGGAGGCCAGCACGACTCCTATCACGCGGGCCCAGAAGGAGCCCTGGAAGAGCGCGATGCCCGCCATCAGAACCATCGCACCCAGGACGACGTGGAGTACGCCCCAGCCGGTCAGGCTGAAGTTGTACGCGTAGTTGCGGGTGACGACGAAAACGCTGTCCTTCGCAATGGCCGAGATTCCCTCGAAGATCGCCATGGCGCCGCTGAAAATCATCAGCACCGCGGCGAAAGTGATCCAGCCCGACGCCCAGCGCACTTTTCCCTGGCTGTCGGCGTCGTCGCGCCGCATTTGCGCAGTGGTCATTTCCGGGACCTCCCGAACGCGCTCACCCCCGACCGGGCGTCAGTTGACGCCCCATGTGATACATATTGGCATGAATTCACCCGAATGGCAGTTCACGCCGAACCCGCCGGTCAGGGCACGCACGGCGGTCCGCTCACGGGTGCACCGGAGCGCCGCCGCGCGCCGGGGAGCCGGGCCCGAGGCGCTCTGCCCCGGCGTGAGCCCGTGGGCGCCGGGCGCCCCTCGTACGGGTACGCGTCCATCCCCCGGTCCACCCTGCCGTGGCGGCCGCTGTGGACCGCGCGCGCCGCCCGGGGCGTCCGCTCGGCCCGGCTCGTCCGCTCGGCCCGGTTCGACCGGAGCCCCCGGGCGTCGATGACCGTAAGGAGTCGTGTGCGGACTCTCGGTGGCGAGGCACGCGGGGCGGCCGCGACCGCCCCCGCATCGGTGGACGACGGCGCGGACGCGGGTGGAGATGCGGGGTGCGGACGCCGGTCGCACAGTGGGATGAGGGCGGCTGCGGGCCGATGCCCGGCCCCCGTTGCACGGATGCAGCGCCGACGTGCGGACCGTGCATCCGAACCACCTTCCAGAGAAGGGGAATTCCCCATGGCAGAGACGGACACCACGTCAACCAACCGCTCCTCCCGGCAGAAGGACGTCGCCGGGAAGACCGTCATTGCCGATACCGTCGTCGCCACGATCGCCGGCATCGCCACCCGCGAGGTGGACGGCGTGCACGCCATGGGCGGCAGCGCGAGCCGCGCCATGGGAGCCGTCCGCGGCACGGTGACCCGCCAGGCCGACCACACCCGCGGTGTGAAGGTCGAGGTCGGCGAGAAGCAGGCGGCGATCGACCTGGAGGTCGTCGTCCTGTACGGCACGGAGATCACCGACGCGGCCGCCGCGATACGGTCGCACGTCGCCTTCGCCATCGAGCGGATGACCGGCCTCGAGGTCGTCGAGGTCAACATCAACATCCGTGACGTGCACGTGCCCGGCGACGACAGCGACGACGAGGAGGACGCCCGCGTCCGGTGAGCCGGCCGGCCCTTCGAGGGCCGGCTCACCCCTTCTCGCGAGGGGGCCCTGCGGGCCGTCGCCGGGCAGGCGCGGTCCGCGGGGTCGTGGTTCGGCCGGTGTGGCCGGTTTCCGCCCTGGTGGGCACGGCCCATCGGGCGCACCGTCGAACATGTGGGACAAACCGCGTGCGAGGAGTGCGGCCGCAGCGAGGTCCGGGTCCGGGACCTCGGGCTGCGCCGTCCCCTGAGGCTGTGCGGGGACTGCCTCGCGCACGCGGTCGCGGCCTGGCGCGCCGAGGACCCGCCGTCGATCGGCGACATCCTGGAGGACGCCCGGCGCGGCCGCCACGGTCCGCTGCGGCCGCCGCCGGAGGCGGACGAGGAGTCGCGCCGCAGGCCGCCGGACGCGGAGGCGAGCTGACGCCGGAGGCGAGCCGACGGCGGAGCCGGCAACCGGAGCGCGGCCGCCCACGACGGGCCCGCCGGTCCGCGCGCTGGTGCGCGAGCCCGTTCAAGTGACCCCCGGTGCCGCCGGGTTGGCTGGGGCACTGCGCGCTTTGCGCTGGTCACGAGGCTACCGGACGGTACTTCGGGTTCCGGAGGACAATTCGCACGGCGAGCACGCGCGGCGGCACGCTGGGGCATGATGACCCCCATGGCAAGCAAGGAAGGGGACGGACCCCACCCGTCTCCGTTACCGGGCACGGTCGCCGGCAGGTACCGCGTGTCCGCGCGGCTCGGCCGGGGCGGCATGGGCACGGTGTGGCGCGCCACCGACGAGTTGCTGCACCGTCAGGTCGCCGTCAAGGAACTCCATCTGCACCACGAGGGCCTGACCGCGCGGGAGTTCGCGCTGCGGCGGGAGCGCGCGCTGCGCGAGGCGCGCAGCGCCGCCCAGATCCGGCATCCGCACGTGGTCGTGGTCCACGACGTGGTGGAGCACCAGGCGCACCCGTGGATCGTCATGGAGCTGATCGACGGGGACTCCCTGGCGGGCATCCTGGAACGCGAGGGGCCGCTGGAGGTACGGGAGGCGGCGCGCCTCGGTGCGGCGATGGCCGCGGCGCTGCAGGCCGCGCACGACAAGGGCGTCCACCATCGGGACGTCAAGCCCGCCAACGTGCTGGTGGAGCGCGGCACCGGGCGGGCGGTGCTGACCGACTTCGGCATCGCCAGGGTCTCCGGGACCTCGACGATCAGCGAGACCGGGGCGTTCGTCGGCTCGCCCGAGTACACCGCGCCCGAGCGCATGTCCGGCCGCGACGCGGGACTCGCCTCCGACCTGTGGTCGCTGGGCGTCCTGCTGTGCGCGGCGGTGCTCGGCCAGTCGCCGTTCCGCCGCGACTCGATCGGCGAGATCGTCCACGCCGTGGCCATCGACGACATCGTGCCGCCCGCCTCGCTGGGCGCCCTGCAACCGGTGATCGCCCGGCTGCTGGACCGGGACCCGGAGGTCCGCCTCGGTGCGGAGCAGGCGCACGCCGCCCTGAGCGCACTCGCGCGCGGCGCGGCGCCGCCCGCCGCCCGGTCCGGGGACTGCCGGGGCAGGGAGCCCGCGCCCGATCCCGCCGGCACGGGCGCCCGGGCACCGCACCGGCCGGCCGAGGAGGCGCCGGACGGGCGGACCCTGCACCTCACCGAACCGCACACCGGTCCCGCGCGGAGCGCGCCGACGCCCGCCGGCCCCACGCGCCCGGCCGGCCCCTCCCACTCCGATGCCGCCGCCGACGCCGACCACGCCGACGACGAAGAAGCGGCCGCGACGCGAGCGGACGCCGCCCCGACGCGAGCCGCGCCGGACGTGCCGGCCGTGGAAGGCGTCTTCGAGCTCTCCGGGACCGCTGACCCCGCCGTACGCGCCGGCGCCACCCGGGACACCGAGGCGGGGCTCAGAACCGGGACCGTAAGGACCACGCCGAGGTCGCACCGCGCCCGGCGGCGGCGGCGCGCGCGGGCGGAGACGACGGCCGTCGGGGTGGTGGTGATCCTGGCCATCGCCGCCGGGGCGGTCACGACCCTGCTGATCGCGCACCGCGGGCAGAACAACGCCCGCGCGGGCGCCGGCGCGAGCAACGGTCCTGCCGACCACGGCGGCGGTCCTCCGCCAGGGCCGCCGGGGCCGGGCGGGCCGGGCGGGCCGGGCGGCGGACCGCCGCCGTACGACGCCTCGGCGCCGCCCGGTTACGGGCCGCCACCGGGGGCGCCCGGGACACCGCCGCTGCCGCAGGGCTACCGGCTCTTCCGCGACCCGGCGCACTTCGCCCTCGTGCTGCCCGAGGGGTACGTGCCCGACGCGGCGGCGGCGAGGTCGTACCGGTCACCGGACGCGACCGCCGCGCGCCGGCTGCGGCTCGCCGAGCAGGACCGGCCGGCCGCGGCCCAGAGCGCCTACGCCGCGTTGCGGGCCCGCGGGCAGCACGGACCCGCGACCTACCCCGGCTACCGGGGCGGATCGGTGACGGCGACGGTGCAGCACGGCAAGCAGGCGGCGCTGTGGGAGTTCACCTACGACGGCTCGGGACGCGACGCCGGGACGCGGCTGATCCAGGAGGTGCTCTGGTCGGAGAACGGCCGCACCTACGAGCTGACCCTGTCCGCGCCGGCGGCGCGCGCCGCCGAGGGCCGCCTCGTCTTCGAGACCGTGCGGGCCACCTTCTGGCCGGGCTGAGCCGGGCCTGAGCGCCTCGGCGGAGCCGGGCCCGCGGGCCCGGCCCGCGCCGTCGGCCGGCGTGGAGCGCCGCCGGGCCCGACCCCCGCTGACGCCCTCCTCCGGCATGCCCGGAACCGGTCGCACAGAGCGCATGAGCGGTGACCTTCCGCGCCCTCCGGGGCGCCCCCGTGTGAGGCCCTCTATAGGACCCACGTCACATACGAAGCCGCTTAGTACACCCCCTCCACCGCGCTTCCGCTCAGGGAGGCGGGTGCCGGACACCGCGCGGTACCTCTCGCCGCACGCCTACGGAATTGTCCGTAGATGCGGCCTTTGACCCTTGAATCCGGAACCTTTAACAATTCTCGGGTCCCCAAGCGAAAGAGGTAGGCCGGAATGCGGTTCCCGAAGAAGCTCCCCACGTCCTCCCAGTTCCAGCGGCTGTCGAAGAAGCACAAGATCACTGCCGCGGGCGCTGTCGCCGCAGCCGCGGTCGTTCTGACGGTCACCGGTCTGGAAGCGACCGCAGGGGCCGGATCGGCGAGTGCCGCAGGCGACGCCACCGGAAACCCGGCGCCCACCACCCACAGCCTCAAGGCCGTCGACGCGTCGGCGACCGTGGCGCCCAAGAAGGCCGTCGACGACGCCGCCAAGCACAAGGCGGACGCCGCCGCGGCCGCGAAGAAGAAGGCCGCGCGGGCCGCGGCCAAGAAGCACGCGATCGCCGCCGCCGCGAAGAAGGCCGCGGCGCACCAGAAGGCCGTGGCGCACAAGAAGGCGGCCGAGCACAAGAAGGCCAAGGCCGCCGCTGCCGCGCGGGCCGAGGCGAAGGCCGCCGCCGGCCGCTCCGCCCACCGCGTCCAGCTCCACCTGCACGCCGCGAAGGCACCCGCCGCCGCGAAGCCCGCCGCGAAGACCTACGCCAACGACCTGGACGGCTGGATCCGCCAGTCGCTGGACATCCTGCACGCCAAGGGCATACCGGCCAGCTACGAGGGCATCCACCGCAACGTCCTGCGCGAGTCCAGCGGCAACCCGCAGGCGATCAACCTCTGGGACGTCAACGCCCAGAACGGCATCCCGTCCAAGGGCCTGCTCCAGGTGATCGACCCGACCTTCAAGGCGTACCACGTGGCCGGCACCAGCTGGAACATCTACAACCCGGTCGCCAACATCACCGCCGCCTGCAACTACGCGGCCGACAAGTACGGCACGATGGACAACGTGAACTCCGCGTACTGATCCGGCTCGCGCCGGCCAGCACCCCAGGGCGACGCTGCGCCCGACCCGCCGACCCCGGCGCCCCTGCGCGGGCGCCGGGGTCGGCGCGTCGCGGGGACGCCGCGGGCCCCCGCGGTGTGTACCGCGGGGGCCCGGTGGTGCGGGTGGTGCCGGTCCTACTGGTGAGTGGTCGAGCGTGGTGTGCGGGACGCGGTGCTACGCGACCGTGCCGGACTCGGAGATGACGATCTTGGAGGAGGTGCGGCCGCTCTGGCTGCCCTTGCTCTCGATCGTCTTCACCAGCTCGGAGCCCTCGACGACCTCGCCGAAGACCACGTGCTTGCCGTCGAGCCAGGGGGTCTCGACGGTGGTGACGAAGAACTGCGAGCCGTTGGTGTTCGGACCCGCGTTGGCCATGGACAGCAGGAACGGGCGGTCGTGGCGGAGCTGGAAGTTCTCGTCCGCGAACTTGTTGCCGTAGATGCTCTTGCCGCCGGTGCCGTCGCCCCGGGTGAAGTCGCCGCCCTGGAGCATGAAGGACGGGATGACACGGTGGAAGCCCGAGCCGGCGTAGCCGAATCCGTTCTGGCCGGTGGCCAGCTCGCGGAAGTTCCGCGCGGTCTCCGGGACCACGTCGTCGAACAGCCGGAAGACGATCCGCCCGGCGGGCGCACCGTCGATGGTGATGTCGAAGTACACATTTTCCATGGGCCCATCCTGACATCTCCCGCGAGCCGCTCTGACAGCCGCCATGCCCGTACGGGATTCCGGGCATGGCGGCGGGGTCGCGCGGCCGCTCGCGGCAGGGGCCGCGGGCGGGCCGCCGCCGTCAGTGGCAGGTGATGATCAGCGAGGTCACGACGGTGCAGGTACGGGTGGCGCGGTCGTTGCCCGGCACCGGGTCGGCGGGGCCGCTCGCGGTGCGCGACGCGGTCAGGCTGTACGGCAGGCCGAGGGTGAGCGGGCCCACCGGCACGGTGAAGCGGCGGGTGACCGACGCGCCGCTGTGCAGCCCGGACGCGGAGCAGGTGACCGCGGTGGCGCTCGTGGCGCAGTCGCCGGAGGTCGCGTGCATGACCGCGGGCAGCGGCACCGTGACGGTGGCGGTGTCGGCGGTGTCCGGGCCGTGGTCGGTCAGCGTCACGGTGTAGACGATGCGGGCGCCGAGCAGCGCCGGCGCCGGGTCGGCGGTGAGGGCGACGGAGAGGTCCGCGTGCCGGTCGGCCGGGATGTACGCGTAACGGTCGGCCGGGGTGGCCGCGCTGGTGCCGCCGGGCGTGGTGACCTGCACGTCGACGCTGCCCGCGGCGCCGGCGGGCGCCACGGCGGCGCAGGCGTCGTCCGTGCAGGAGACGCCGGTGGCCGGGCTGCCGCCGAAGGTGACGGCGGTGCCGCCGCTCAGGCCGGTGCCGGAGACGGTGACGGGCGTGCCGCCCGCCGCCGGCCCCGAGGCCGGGCTGACCGAGGTGACCGCGGGCACCGGCGCCGGCGGCGCGGGCGGCGACGAGATCGCGACGCCGAGCGGGCTCGGGCCCACCGCGGTGGTGGCGGTGACCGCCGCGGTGGCGGTGTCCACGGCGGAGACGGAGCCCGAACCGAGGTCGGTGACGTACAGCCGGCTGCCGTCGGGGGTGAGCGCCAGCGCCTGCGGGTTGGCGCCGACCGGGATGTCGGCGCCCTGCGTGCCGGTCACGGTGTCCAGCACCGACACGGAGCCGGCGGAGCCGTCCGCGAGGTAGGCGGTGCGGTCGTCGGCGCCGATCGCGACGGCGTAGGAGGGGTGGGCGGTCGGCAGCGTCGCGGTGACCGTGTCCGTCGCCGTGTCGATCACCGACAGGGTGCTGCCGGAGAGGTCCGCCACATAGGCGTGGACGCCGTCAGGAGCGACGGCGACGGCTATCGGGAAGCTGCCCGCCGGGAGGGTCGCGGTGACCGTGTCCGTGGCGGTGTCGATGACGGACACGCTGCCGCTGCTGGCGGCGACGTAGACCTTGCTCCCGTCCGGGGTGACGGCGACGGCGTCGGGGCCGGCGGCGACCGGGACGGTCGCCGCGACCGTGGCGGTGGCCGCGTCGATGACGCTGACCGCGGCCGCGCCGAGGTCGGCGACGTAGACGCGGGAGCTGTCGGGGCTGACGGCCGCGGCGGTCGGGCTGGCGCCCACCGGGACCGTGGCGGTGACGGAGTTCGTCGCGGTGTCGATCACGGAGACCGTGTTGGGGCCGATGTCGGGCACGTAGACGTGGGCGCCGTCGGGGGCGGCCGCGACGCCCTGCGGGCCGGAGCCGACCGCGATGGTGGCGGTCACGGTGTCGGTCGCGGTGTCGACGGCGGACACCGTGTTGTCGCCCGCGTTGGCGACGTACGCGGTGGCCGCCGCCGGTGCGGCGTGGGCGGCCGGGGCGGCGAGCGCGGTGAGCCCGGCCAGGGCCAGCGCGGTGGCCGTGGCGGCGGCCGCGAGGCGCGGCCGTCTGCGACGGGTCGGGCGCGTGTGCGCGCGGGTGGTCATGGGTGGGTGTCCCCCCTCGGATCGCCCGCGGCGGCGGGCGCCTGGCGGGCCCGGCAACCACCGCGGTGCGGTTCGTGACGACAACGACCGGGGGCGCGCGCGGACACGGGTCGACAGCGATTGATTTTCCGCCAACTCACCCTGGGATGAGGTCAGTTGACGGTCCACGTCGGAGGGTCTAGAGAGCCGCGGGCGAGGAGGCGTCGCGGATCAGCAGCCGGGCCGCGCCGCTGCCGTCCGCGGGCACGCTCCACAGGTCGGTGCTCTTCACGTCGCCCTCGTGCGGCAGCGCGTAGGCGACCGTGCGGTCGTCGAGCCAGGCGGCCTGATCGTCGACGCTGCGGTGTTCGGCCAGCGGTGTCTGCTTCAGGGTGCGCAGATCCAGTACGTACTCGTGCCACAGCGAAGCGCCCCCGAGGATGCGCTTCTTGAAGGCGATCCGCGTGCCGTCGGGCGACAGCGACGGGCACTCGACGTTCTGCACGCCGACGGAGACGACCGTACGGTGCGCTACCGAGCCGCGCATCAGGTACGTGTGGCCGCCGGTACCGAGCGTGGCGTAGAAGGTGTCGTCGTCCGCGGCGAAGGTGACTCCCCAGAAGTTGTCGTCGACGGCGTGGTAGCGGCTGCCGTTCAGGGTGATGGCGAAGTCCTCCAGGTTCGACTGGAGTTGCCAGGTGCGGGTGTCGACGATCGAGGTGCGGGTGGAGAAGAAGGCGGCCCCGTAGGACTCGCCGCCGACGAACACCGTCCAGGCCACCAGGTGGCCGCTCGGCGAGACCCGGGCCCGGCTCGGGGTGCCGGCGAGCGCGAAGGTGTGCTCGGTGTGCAGGGCGGCGTCGGTGACGACGGCGCGGTTGGTCTGGGAGACGACGCCGAGCCCCGACTGCAGGCAGACTCCGGTGCCCGAAGCGGCGTAGAAGCGGGCGCACTTCAGCTGCGCGGCGGTGCGGGCCGCGCCGGGC
The DNA here is from genome assembly GCF_036353415.1 of Actinacidiphila polyblastidii. Lineage (NCBI taxonomy): Bacteria > Bacillati > Actinomycetota > Actinomycetes > Kitasatosporales > Streptomycetaceae > Actinacidiphila > Actinacidiphila polyblastidii. Next base: position 29,554 of record NZ_JAZEWV010000021.1, on the reverse strand, counting down.
GCGGCGGCCGGCACCGCGGCGACCTCGGTGCGGTGCGGGCCGGGCGCGGAGTTGACGAAGGCGATGCGGGCGCGCTGGTCGAGGCCGACGCCGCCCGCTGTGACGGTGGGATCGCCGGCCCTGGCCTGGTTCGTGTCGGCCGCGCGGGAGGCCGCGTGCAGGACGAAACCGGTGCCGAGCCCGGCCAGCAGCAGCACGGACACGACGAGTACGAGCAGGCGGCGCTTGGGCGTCATGAAATCCTCGCGGGGGTGGTGCGGACGGCGGTGGGTGACCGCAGGACGACGCCGGCGACCGCGGCGCCCAGCAGCAGCGCGACCGCGGAGCCGAGCAGCGCCCTGCTGTCGCCCCACACCGTCCAGGCCGCGCCGAACGCCAGCGAGCAGCAGAACCGGGCGAGGGCCTGCCCGGTGCCGACCAGCGCCAGGCCGCTGCCGCGCAGCGCCTCGGGCACGACGTCGGCGACCGCCGCGGGCAGCACGCCGTCGGTGGCGGCGTAGAAGGACCCGTGCAGGGCGAGCACGAGATACGGGAGCGCGGGTACGCCGGGGGCCCACAGCAGCAGCGCGTAGGCGGCGAGCAGGCCGGCGTGTCCGGCGAGGAAGACGGTGCGCCGGCCGATCCGGTCGGCGAGCACGCCCGCGGGCACGGCCAGCAGCAGGAAGACCGAGGCGGTGCCGAGCGGCAGCAGCGGGAACCACTCCTCGCCGATGCCCGCGCGGTGCTGCAGCAGCAGGTAGACGAAGGCGTCGCTGACGGTGGTCAGGCCGAGCAGCACCGCGCACAGCGTCAGCGCGCGCAGCCGGGGCAGGCGCAGCAGCCGGACCGCCTCGCGCAGGTCCACCGGGGTCGCCGGGGCGTCCGGAGCAGCCGGAGCGGACGCCGAAGCCGGGGCGGGGGGCGCGGCCGCGGTCACCGGTTCCGGTGGTTCGGCCGCCTGGGCCGGTACGGGACCGGCGGGGCGCGCGCTCGCGGCGCGGCCGGGGACGAAGAGCACGAGCACGACGACGCCGAGCACCGCCACGCAGGCGCTGACCCCGAAGACCGCGTCGTAGCCGTCGGTGGCGGCCCGCAGGATCAGGAAGGCGGTGACCGGACCGAGGACGGCGCCGGTGGTGTCCATCGCCCGGTGCACGCCGAAGGCGCGCCCCCGGTGCTCGGCGGGAGTGGACAGCGAGATCAGCGCGTCGCGCGGCGAGGTGCGCAGCCCCTTGCCGGTGCGTTCCAGGGCGAGGACCACGCCGAGCGGCCCGAGGCCGTGCACGAGCAGCAGCAGCGGCTTGCACAGGGCGGACAGGCCGTAGCCGATCCCGGCGATCAGCTTGTGGTCGCGCACCCGGTCGGCGAGATGGCCTCCGGTCAGCTGGACGAGCGCGCTGACGCCGTTGTAGACGCCGTCCAGGGTGCCGAACCCGAGCGGGCTCAGGCCGAGCCCGACCACCAGGTAGAGCGGCAGGACGGCGGTGACCATCTCGGAGGAGACGTCGGTGATGAGACTGACCGCTCCGAGGGCCAGCACGACCGGCGCGACGGCGGGCGCCCTGCGCCGGACCGCGGCGCCGGCCTTCCGCCCGGTCCGGCCGGCCCGCCCGGTCCGTTCCGCGGAGTCCTCGCGCGCCGGTGCGGCGCGATCCGCCAGATACATGGTGCTCCCCCTGCCCTGCCCGGCCCTGATCCGGGCTGCGTCGCCCTGTGCTCGTCCGCCGGTGTCCCCGCACCGGCGCCTGCCGCGGCGCCGCCCGCCGCCGGTCCCCCGACCGTCGGCGCGGCCGGCGCCGTTCACGCCGCGCACCGCCGCTCAGCCGGTGCGACTGCTCTCGTCGCGCTGCCAGGTCCCGAAGTCGCCCGACTCCACCGCCCGGCGGGACCTGCGGCGGGCAATGACCGCCGCGGCCAGGAAGACGGCCATGTGCGGCAGCAGCCAGGGCCGTCCGAGCAGCAGCGTACGCAGGTCCGCCGTGGAGGTGCGGGCCGAGGGCGGCGCGGACGGCTCGGCGGCCGCGCCCGACTCGGCGGGGGTCGCGGCCTGGTGGCGCTCCAGCTGGTGGCTGGAGGTGTCCGCCCTGACCCGGCGGCGGATCAGGTCCGCCCAGGTGCGCGGCGGGAGGACGGTGACCCGGGCCTCCTCGACCACGCGCCGCTCGTGCGGCCCGAAGGCGAGCGAGGCGGCCAGGTCGTCGGCCATCAGCGGCGGGAGGTCCGCGATCCGCGCGTGGCCGGCCTCGGACAGGGCGATCACCCCGCGGCCGAACAGGCCCTCGCGCACGGCGGGAAGCAGCTGCCACACGCGGTAGTACGCGCGCACCCGCCAGGCGCAGCCGGCCAGCGGCAGGTCACGGCCGGGGGCAGCGGCCGGCACGCCCGCGGCCGGGTCGACGGCGTCCGCGAGCACGCGTACCCCTGCCGCGTCGATCACCACATCGGCGTCCACGTACAACCGCGGGTAGCCGCGGGCGTGTTCGTCGCCCGCGCGCAGGGCCGCGTGCTTGGAGGGGACGGGGATCTCCACGACCGTGACGCCCGGACGCGCGGCCTCGCGCGCGGTCGCGTCGGTGCAGCCGTTGCAGACGACGACGATGTCGAACTCCCCCGGCCCGTCCGCGGGTTTCGCCCCGGCCGTGAGGGCGTCGAGGAGCCGGCCGATGACCTGTTCCTCGTTGTGGGCCGGGATCACGATGCTCGTCACGGGGTGAGTATGCAGCCGGAAACGGTCATGTTGCCGTGTGTTTCGCCCTTTTCTCCCCCGGGCTTGAACGGGTGCTCTAGATTGGGCGACGCGCAACCGGTTTGGGCGGAGTGAGCGGTCCGTCCTGGCCGTCGCCGTTCGATCGCAGACATCGCAATCGCAGACATCGCAATCGCAGGCATCGCAAGCTCAGTGACGCACATCGCAGGTATCGCAAGGGGAAGCGAGCGCGATCGCATCCGTGCCCGGCGTGGGGACGCCGTGCCGGTGAGGCGCGCGAGAACACCGGGGTGGGGGGAATCATGGCTGCTGCACGGGTACGGGTCTCGTCCGGTACGGCACGCGGTGACGGCCTCCGCCGGGGTGCCCCAGAGCCGGCCGACGGGGACGAAGGGGAGACGGACACCGTGACGGACAGGACTGCGGCAGACTCAGGGACGGCGGCGCTGGGCGTCGCCGTCGTCGGTGCGGGGTACTGGGGCCCCAATCTGGTGCGCAACTTCCAGTCCAGCCCGCACTTCCGGCTGCGCTGGCTGTGTGATCTGGACGTGGACCGGGCCCGCCGGGTGCTCGGCGGCTACTCCACCGTGCAGGCCACCGCGGACTACGCGGCGGTGCTCGCCGACCCCGAAGTGGACGCGGTGGCGGTGGCGACGCCCGCGGGCACCCATCTCGAGGTGGCACTGGCCGCGGTCAGGGCGGGCAAGCACGTGCTGGTCGAGAAGCCGCTCGCGGCGACGTACGCGGACGGCGCGCGGCTGGTCGCCGAGGCCGAGGACCGCGGGCTGACGCTGATGTGCGATCACACCTACTGCTACACGCCCGCCGTGGGCAGCATCCGCGAGATGGTGCGCTCGGGCGAGCTGGGCGAGATCCACTTCGTGGACTCGGTGCGGATCAACCTCGGCCTCGTCCAGCGGGACATCGACGTGATGTGGGACCTGGCGCCGCACGACCTGTCGATCCTGGACTTCATCCTGCCGGAGAGCGTGGAGCCGGTCGCGGTCGCCGCGCACGGCGCCGACCCGATCGGCGCCGGCCGGGCCTGCGTGGCGTACCTGACGCTGCAGCTGAACACCGGCGCGATCGCGCACGTGCACGTCAACTGGCTGTCCCCCACGAAGGTCCGCACCACCATGGTCGGCGGCGCCAAGCGCACCCTGGTGTGGGACGACATGAACCCCGCGCAGCGCCTGGCGGTGTTCGACCGCGGTGTCGACCTGGCCGCCCCGGAGGAGATCGGCCCGAACGAGCGGCGCGAGATGCTCGTGTCGTACCGCTCGGGCGACATGGTCGCGCCGGCGCTGAAGGAGAAGGAGGCGCTGCGGGCGATGGTCGACGAGTTCGCCGCGGCGATCACCGAGCGCCGCCCTCCGCTGACCGACGGCCGGGCCGGGCTGCGCGTGCTCGACATCCTCGAAGCGGCGTCACGGAGCCTGGAGTTCCGCGGCGCGGTGGTGGGTCTGCGCGCCGGGCACTGAGCGCCGGGCGGGTTCTCGTCCGGGTCCGGCGGTCAGCCGGGCCCGGTCCCGGACGGCGCATGGCGCCGGTCCGGCTCCGCGGGCTCCGGCGGCCGCATCCGGCGCTCCGCCCGGCGGGGCATCCATCAGCACGACACGTTTCTCCGTGGGGGGAAGTTGAGCTCGGTACGAGGCAAGAAGATCCTGGTCACCGGTGGTGCGGGCACCATCGGCTCGCATCTGGTCGACCAGTTGGCGCGCGGCGGCGCCCGGCACGTCGTGGTGCTCGACAACTTCGTCCGCGGGCGGATGGCCAATCTGGCCGAGGCGATGCCCACCGGGGTGGTGGAGGTCGTCGAGGGGGACATCCGCGACGCGCAGACCGTCACGAAGGTCACCGAGGGCGCCGACCTGGTGTTCCACCTGGCGGCGATCCGCATCACCCAGTGCGCGGAGGAGCCCCGGCTGGCCAACGAGGTGCTGGTGGACGGGACCTTCAACGTGCTGGAGGCCGCGGCCGCGGCCGGCGTCGGCAAGGTCGTCGCGTCCTCGTCGGCCTCGGTGTACGGCCTGGCCGAGGAGTTCCCGACCACCGAGCGCCACCACCCGTACAACAACGACACGTTCTACGGCGCGGCGAAGGCGTTCAACGAGGGGATGCTGCGGAGCTTCCACGCCATGAAGGGCCTGGACTACGTGGCGCTGCGGTACTTCAACGTGTACGGGCCGCGGATGGACATCCACGGGCTGTACACCGAGGTGCTGATCCGCTGGATGGAGCGGATCTCCTCCGGGCAGCCGCCGCTGATCCTCGGGGACGGCACCCAGACGATGGACTTCGTGGACGTGCGGGACATCGCGCGTGCCAACCTGCTCGCCGCCGAGTCCGACCTGACCGACGTGGTGTTCAACGTGGCGAGCGGCGTCGAGACGAGCCTGCGGGAGCTGGCCGACGGGCTGCTGGAGGCGATGGGGGCCTCCGGCCTGGAGCCGGAGCACGGCCCCGCGCGGTCGGTGAACGGGGTGACCCGGCGGCTCGCCGACACCTCCGTGGCGGCCAGGGACCTCGGGTTCACCGCGCGGATCGACCTGCGGACCGGACTGCGGGACCTGGTGGAGTGGTGGCGCGCCGAGCGCGCGGCCGGCACCGCGCCCGGCGGATCGCCGGCCGCACGGTGAGCGGGGCCGGCGGGCAGCAGCCCGAGCGGGTCCCGGTGATGAAGCCGTGGCTCGGCGAGGAGGAGGCCCGCGCGGCGGCCGACGCGGTGCTGTCCGGATGGGTGGCGCAGGGCCCGCGGGTCGCGGAGTTCGAGCGGGCCTTCGCGGCGCGGGTGGGCGCCGCCCACGCGGTCGCGGTCAGCTCCTGCACGACCGCGCTGCACCTGGCGCTGGTGGCGCTCGGCGTGGGCCCCGGCGACGAGGTCGTGGTGCCGTCGCTGTCGTTCATCGCGACCGCCAACGCGGTGCGCTACGTGGGCGCGCAGCCGGTGTTCGCCGACGTCGAGGAGGCCACCGGCAATGTGACGCCGCAGAGCGTGGACGCCGTGCGCACGCCCGCGACGAAGGCGGTGATCGCCGTCCACCAGGGCGGGGTGCCCGCCGACGTGCACGCGCTGCGGGAACGGTGCGCGCGGTGGGGTGTGGCGCTGGTCGAGGACGCGGCCTGCGCGATCGGCTCGACCGTCGGCGGCCAGCCGGTGGGCAGCGGCGCGCTGGTCGCGGCGTGGTCCTTCCATCCGCGCAAGGTGGTCACCACCGGCGAGGGCGGCATGCTCACCACCGACGACGAGCAGTGGGCGCAGCGGCTGCGCAGGCTGCGCGAGCACGGCATGAACGCCTCCGCGGCGCAGCGGCACGCCAGCAGCACGCCGGTGCTGGAGAGTTACCTCGAAGTCGGCTTCAACTACCGGATGACGGACATCCAGGCGGCCGTCGGGCTGGTGCAGCTCGGCAAGCTGGACGTGATGATCGCGCGGCGGCGGGCGCTGGCCGAGCGCTACGGCGAGCTGCTCGCCGACGTCCCGGGCCTGGTGCCGGTGCGCGACCCGGCGCACGGCGCGTCCAACTTCCAGTCGTACTGGGTGCTGCCGGACCCGGGCTTCCCGGTGGACCGCGACGCGCTGCTCGCGGCGCTGGCGCAGGCGGGGATCTCCGCGCGGCGCGGCATCATGGCGGCGCACCTGGAGCCGGCGTACGCGGGCCATCCGCACGGGCCGCTGCCGGTCACCGAGCGGATCAGCCGTGACTCGCTGATCCTGCCGCTGTTCCACACCATGACCGACGAGCAGCAGGACCGGGTGGTCGCGGTGCTGCGGGAGCAGGCGAAGCGGTGAGCGGCGGCCGGCAGGCGGACGCGGGCGTTTCGGCGGCCCCCGCGGCGGGCGGCGACGGGCCGCGGGAGCTGCTGATCGTCGGCGCCGGAGGCTTCGCCCGGGAGACCGCGCAGGCGGTGCTGGCGCTGGCCGCGGCCGACCGCGCGGCAGGACGCCCGGAGCGGCTGCGGCTGCTGGGCCACTTGGACGACGACGCGGCGCTGCACGGCGTCGACGTGGACGGCACGCCGGTGCTCGGCGGCTGCGAGCGGGTGCACGACCTGCCCGCGGCGCAGGTCGTGGTCTGCGTCGGGAGCCCGCGCGACCACGCGGTCAGGGCCCGGCTGGTGCGCCGGCTGGGCCTGCCGCGGGAGCGGTACGCCACCGTCGTCCATCCGACGGCCTCGGTGGCCCGCTCGTGCACGGTCGGACCGGGCTCGGTGCTGCTGGCACACTGCGTGCTGACGGCGGCGGTCGAGGTCGGCGCCCATGTCGCGGTGATGCCGCACACCGTGCTCACCCATGACGACGCGGTGGGCGACTTCGCCACGATCGCCTCCGGCGTGCGGCTGGGCGGCGGGGTGCGGGTCGAGCGCGGCGCGTACGTCGGTTCCGGCGCGCTGGTGCGCGAGTACACGGTGATCGGCGGATGGTCGCTGGTCGGCATGGGCAGCGTGGTGCTCGGCGACGTGCCGCCGGGCGAGGTGTGGGCGGGCACGCCCGCGCGCAGGCTGCGCGCCGCGGGTCCGGCCGAGCTGGCCGAGTCGGCGGAGCCGCGGGAGCAGGGCGCGGACAGGGAGTTCAGCGGCGCGGCCGGCCGTACGGCCGGCCGCGGAAGCGGCGGGACCGGCCCGGGGCCGGCGACAGGGATGGGGACTCCAGGCATATGAACCAGATACCACTGGTCGACCTCAAGGCGGCCCACGCCGAGGTCGCGGAGGAGGTGCGCGCCGGCTTCGAGCGCGTGCTGGCCGCCACCGCCTTCGTCGGCGGTGAGGAGGTCGGCGCCTTCGAGCGGGAGTACGCCGCCTTCGGCAAGGTCGCGCACTGCGTGGGCGTGGCCAACGGCACGGACGCGCTGGAGCTGGCGCTGCGCGCGAGCGGCGTCGGGCCGGGCGACGAGGTGGTGCTGCCGGCGAACACCTTCATCGCCACGGCGGGCGCGGTGGCCAGGGCGGGCGCCACGCCGGTGCTGGCGGACTGCGCGCCGGACTCGTACCTGATGGACGTGCGGGCGGCGCTGGACGCGGTCGGCCCGCGGACCCGCGCGGTGGTGCCGGTCCACCTGTACGGCCAGTGCGCGGACGTCGCGGCGCTGGAGGCGGCGCTGCCGCCGGGGGTGGCGATCGTGGAGGACGCGGCGCAGAGCCAGGGCGCGACCCGCGCCGGGCGCTCCCCCGGCTCCGGGACCATCGCCGCCACCAGCTTCTACCCGGGCAAGAACCTCGGCGCGTACGGCGACGCCGGCGCGGTGCTGACCGACGACGCGGAGCGCGCGCAGCTGGTCAGGGCGCTCGCCAACCACGGCGGCACCGCGAAGTACCGGCACGACGTGGCCGGTTTCAACAGCCGTCTCGACGGGCTGCAGGCGGTGGTGCTGCGGGCCAAGCTGGCCCGGCTCGCCGACGGCAACCGGGCCCGGCGGGCCGCCGCGGCGCGCTACGACACGCTGCTGGCCGACCTGGTCGGGGCCGGCCGGGTGACACTGCCGGTGACCGTGCCGGGCAACACGCACGTGTGGCACCTGTACGTGGTGCGGATCGCCGGCGCCGACCGCGACGACGTGGTCGGCAAGCTCAACGCCGAGGGGATCGGCGCGGGTGTGCACTATCCGGCGCCGGTCCACCTGACCCCTGCCTTCGCCCATCTGGGCCACCGCAGGGGCGGCTTCCCGCACGCGGAGGACGCCGCGGGGCGCATCCTCTCGCTTCCGCTCTTCCCGCAGATCACCTCCGACCAGCAGCAGCGAGTCGTGCAGACGCTCGCCGACGCCCTGCGCTGACCCCGCGCGGCGCGGCTCCGGCCGCGCCCCGCAGGTCGGCTGCCGGGCCCTCCGGCCGCACCGAGCCGGGCCCCCTGTGCACCACCGGAACAGTACAGAGGTACAGATGTACAGAAAGAGCAGATTCCTCAGGGGCCTCCTGTGCGCCCTGGTCGCCGCGATCGTCGCGGCCGTCCTCCCGCTGGCCGTCTCCTCCGGCGCCTCGGCAGCCGATCCGTGCGGGTCGGGCTCCAACCCGATCGTGTGCGAGAACTCCAAGCCGGGCAGCCCGATGGAGGACTGGTACGCGCCCAACGCGTACGGGAACGTGGAGGGGTTCACCAACCAGGTGAGCTACCAGGCGGGCGACACCGTCCAGTTCAAGGTGCAGTCGCCGATCCCGTACCACGTCGAGATCTACCGGCTCGGCTACTACGGCGGCGACGGCGCGCGGCTGATGTCCACGGCCGCGCAGGCGGCGGCGACCTATCCGGCGAACTTCACCCGGGACGGCACGCCGGGCAGCCCGCCCGACAACACGGTCGTCGACGGTGAGCCGCACGGCAAGGCGCTGAACTGCAACACCAACACGGCGGGCCTGATCGACTGCGGGAACTGGCCGGTGACGACGTCCTGGACGGTGCCGGGCGACGCCGTGTCGGGGCTGTACATCGCGAACTTCGACCAGACCGACGGGAACGGCCTGATGCCGTACCCGTTCGTGATCCGCAACGACGGCAGCCACTCCGACATCGTGGTGCAGACCGACGACGAGACCTGGCAGGCGTACAACAAGTGGGGCGGCCGCAACCTCTACGACGGCAACGGTCCGGCTCCCGACGGGCGCGCCTACCAGGTGAGTTACAACCGGCCGCTGGACATCGGCGGCGACAACGGCGTCTACGGCTCCGAGTTCGAGATGCTGTCCTGGCTGGAGCGCAACGGCTACGACGTGAGCTACCTGGCCGGGCTGGACGCCTCCACCCGGCCCGCCGACCTGCTCAACCACAAGATGTTCATGTCCTCCGGCCACGACGAGTACTGGACCCAGGACCAGTTCACCAACGCGCTGAACGCCCGCAAGGCGGGGGTGAACGAGACCTTCTTCAGCGGCAACGAGGTGTCCTGGAAGACCCGGTTCTCGCCGAGCATCGACGGCACGAACACCGCGAACCGCACGCTGGTCTGCTACAAGGAGACCAAGCTCGAGATCGCCCAGCCGGACGGCATCCCGGACCCGGCGGCGAACGTGTGGACCGGGGCGTTCCTGGACCCCGGCAGCGCGGCGAAGGGGGAGCCGTTCCAGCCGCAGAACATCCTCACCGGTTCGCTGTTCACGGTGAACGGCTACCGCAGTGACGCGATCACCGTGCCGGGCGCCTACGCCAGGCTGCGGATGTGGCGCAACACCACGGTGGCGAACCTGACGCCGACGCAGACGGCGACGTTCCCGACCGGCACCCTCGGCTACGAGTGGGACAGCGACATCCCCAACAGCGGCACCCGGCCCAGCGGGCAGATCGACCTGTCGTCGACCACCGTCGACATCACCGACGGCAAGTACCGGCTCGACTACGGCAACACGTACGGCAACGGCACGGCCACCCACAACCTGGTGGAGTTCCGCGACCCCACGTCGCACGCCCTGGTGTTCGGCGCCGGGACCGTGCAGTGGTCGTGGGGGCTGACCAACGTGCCGATCGGCGACCCGGCGGACACCGTCGTCACCGCGGACAAGCGGATGCAGCAGGCCACCGTGAACCTGATCGCGGACATGGGCATCCAGCCCAGGACGCTGCAGAGCGACCTGGTCGCGGCGAGCGCGTCCGCCGACACCACGGGTCCCGTGGTCACCGTCACCAGCCCGGCGGTGGGCACCACCGTGCCGGCGCTGCGGCCGGTCACCCTCACCGGCACCGCCACCGACGCCGGCGGCGTGGTCGCCCGGGTGGAGGTCTCCACCGACGGCGGCGCGACCTGGAACGCCACCACCGGTCTGGGGTCGTGGAGCTACTCGTGGACGCCGACCACCACCGGCACCCCGCAGATCAAGGTGCGGGCGGTCGACGACAGCGTCAACATCGGCGCCGCCGTGAACGTGCCGATCACCGTCGGCCCGCAGCAGTGCCCCTGCACGGTCTGGCCGGCCACCGCGGTGCCCTCCGTGGTCAACAGCGGTGACGGCGGCGCCGTCGAGCTGGGCGTGAAGATCCGCACCACCGCCCCCGGCTCGGTCACCGGCATCCGGTTCTACAAGGCGCCGTTCAACACCGGCACCCACACCGGCAGCCTGTGGACCGCGTCCGGGCAGCGGCTGGCGACGGGCACCTTCACCAGCGAGACGGCGTCCGGCTGGCAGCAGATGAACTTCGCCAGCCCGGTGCCGGTCAAGGCCAACACCACCTATGTCGCCTCGTACTTCGCGCCGGGCGGCGGCTACTCCTACGACGCGAACTACTTCACCGCCGGTGCGGCCGGCCTGGCGCCGCTTACCGCCCTGAAGAGCGGCACGGACGGCCCGACCGGGGTCTACCACTACGGTTCCGCCGGCGGCTTCCCGACCTCCGACGGCGGCGCCACCAACTACTGGGTGGACGCCGTCCTGGACACCTCGACGGCGAGCACCGTGCCGCCCGCGGTGAGCGCCACCTCGCCGACCGACAACTCGGTGAACGTGTCCATCACCACCCCGGTGACGGCGACCTTCAGCGAGCCGATCGACACCGAGTCGCTGGTCTTCTCGCTGCGCGACAGCAACGGCGACAACGTGCCGGGCGCGAAGACCTTCGGCGCGGCCAACAGCCTGACCTTCGCGCCCTCCACCGAGCTGGCGCTGAACACCACCTACACCGCCTCGGTGCAGGCGGACGACCTGTGGGGCAACCACATGGCGTCGCCGACGACCTGGTCGTTCACCACCAGCGCCAACCCGCCGGCGGTGACCTGCCCGTGCAGGCTGTGGAGCCCGACGACCACACCGGCCACCACCGACATGACCGGTGACCCCAACTCCGTGGAGCTGGGCACCCGGTTCAAGTCGGCGGTCAGCGGCTACGTCACCGGCGTCACCTTCTACAAGGGCACGGGCAACACCGGCACCCACACCGGCAGCCTGTGGACCGCGGACGGCACGCAGCTGGCGACCGGCACCTTCTCCAGCGAGACCGCGTCGGGCTGGCAACTGCTCAGCTTCGCGCAGCCGGTGGCGATCACCGCGGGCACCTCGTACGTGGTCTCCTACCACGCGCCGAACGGCAACTACGCGGTGGACGGCGGCTACTTCGCCGGGGCTCACCAGTCCTATCCGCTGACGGCCACCGCGGACACCGCGGGCAACCAGAACGGCCTGTACCGGTACGGCTCCGACACGGTGTTCCCGAACGGCAGTTACGGGTCCGCCAACTACTGGGTGGCGCCGATCTTCAGCACCACCCCGCCCCCGCCGCCGGCGGACGGCACCACCACAGAGACGCAGTAGTCCAGCAGACGGGCAAACCATCGATGAGCAGTGTCAGCGTCGTCATCCCCTGCTACAAGTACGGCCATTTCCTGGCCGACTGCGTCGGCAGCGTGCTGGACGAACAGGAGGACCTCGACGTCAGGGTGCTGATCATCGACGACGCGTCACCGGACGACTCGGCGGAGGCCGCCCGCAAGCTGGCGGCCTCCGACCCGAGGATCGAGGTGCGCGTCCACGAGCAGAACAAGGGCCACATCGCCACGTACAACGAGGGCCTGCTGGAGTGGGCCGACGGCGACTACGTGGTGCTGCTGTCCGCCGACGACCGGCTGGTGCCCGGGGCGCTGGTCCGGGCCGCGGCGCTGCTCGACGCCCATCCCGAGGCGGGTTTCTGCTACGGCAGGCCGGTGCGGTTCCAGCACGGCGGACCGCTGCCGGCGGCCCGCACGGCGGGCACCGGCAGCGCCGTCTACCCCGGCCGGTGGTGGCTGGAGCGCAGGTTCCGCGAGGGCACCGGCTGCATCACCTCGCCGGAGGTGGTGGTGCGCACCTCAACTCAGCGCGCGGTCGGCGGCTACGACCCGGCGCTGCCGCACTCCGGCGACATCGAGATGTGGATGCGGCTGGCCGCGCACGCCGACGTCGGCTACGTGCGCGGCGCCGACCAGGCGTACTACCGCGTCCACGGCGGCAACATGTCGACCACGGACTTCGGCGGGCAGCTCGACGACCTGCGGCAGCGCAGGGCCGCCTTCGAGGCGGTGCTCGACAAGTGCGCCGGGCAGCTCACCGACGTGCCGCGACTGTCGCAGGTGGTGCACACCCGGCTGGCCCGGCAGGCGTTGCGCCGTGCCTGCCGGGCCTACGACCGGGGGCGTACCGGCGTGGTGCCGGTGGACGAGCTGGTCGCCTTCGCGCGGGACTGCCTGCCGACGTTCGCCGCGCTGCCGGAGTACCGGGGGCTGCGGCTGCGCCGCCGGGTCGGCGCGAGAGCCATGCCGTATCTGCAGCCGCTGGTGCTCTCGGCGGTGGCCGAGCGGGGCCGGGAGTGGCTCTGGTGGCAGTCCTGGAAGCGCCGGGGCCTGTGATGCCGGTGGTGCGCGACGCCCCGGAGCGGGGCGGCAGGTCAGCGCGGCGCGGGCACCGGGTGGCGGCTGCGGCCCGCGCCGCCGAACGGCCGGCGCCGCAGGCCGCGTCGCGGCGTGCGGCCGTCCTCGCGACCGGCCCGGCGTGCGGCCCTGCGCAGCAGGGAGCGGTCGGTCCACAGCGTGCAGAGCGTGCCGCCGAGCAGGCCGATCAGCCCGACCCCGGCCAGCGCGCGGCTCCTGGACCCGGTCATCAGCACCGCGTTGGGCGGTACGAGGAGCTGGACGCTCATCCGCGAGACGGGCGCGACGTGCTGGGTGTCCTGCAGGAGGTTCACATGCTCGGTGTAGACGGTGATGATCCGGTGGACCATGGCGTCGGCGGTGGTCGGATCGGGCTGCTCCGCCTGGATCTGCAGCGAGGGGATCACGTAGGCCGGTGTCACGCTGGTGCCGCTGTTGCGCGGCAGCAGCCGGTGGACGCCGGTCACGCCCGCCGCCCGCAGTTCGGCCGCGCCGGCCGAGGACTGGAGCTGCTGGACCACCCCGTAGGAGACGAAGGCCACCGGCGGCAGCAGGTTCGCGTACTGGTTGGGCTGGTTGCCGGTCACCGGCGGCCGCAGCACGACCACCGCGGAGCTCTGGTACTCCGGGCGGGGGTGCAGCTCGTGGTAGGCGCCGGCCGCGGTCAGCACCAGGGCGAGCAGCAGCACGTACCAGCGGCGCAGCAGAGCGCGCACCACGTCCTCCGGACCCACAGGGCCTCCTCCTGTTTGTACCGATACTGGCAGTACGCGGGGCGCGCTGCCACCGCATCGGGAACCTCGGCGGCAAGTGGCCCGAAGTCCGCCCGCGGGAGGGCCGCATGACGCTCGGTGAGATCCTCGGCGTGCTGGGCCGCCGCTGGTACGTGATGGTGCCGCTCACGCTGATCGGCCTGCTGAGCGGGATGTACCTGTACACCTCGGTGCCGGTGGCCTACGAGTCGCAGAGTTCGGTGTCGCTGCTGGACTCCACGGCCGCGGCCAAGCCGGCCCCCGCGTACGGCAACCCGATCGCGAACGCCGGCGGGTCGCTGGTCGTCACCGCCGACGTGCTGATCAGGGCGCTGCAGTCGAGCGACGCCGCGCACGACCTGCGCCAGCTGGGCGTCACCGACACCTACACGGTGGGCTTCGCCGCGAACACCTCGGGACCGCTGCTGTCGCTGGCCGTCACCGGCACCGACCGGACCAAGGTGCTCGCCGAGACCACCACCGTGACGAACTTCGCGGGCGAGCAGCTGCGGGCGCTCCAGCAGGCCGCCAAGATCGCGCCGCAGTACTACGTGAACGCCACGCCCATCGTGCTGCCGCAGACGCCGGTCTCCCGGCTGAAGAGCCGCTACCAGCTGGTGGCGGCGGTCGTCATCGCCGGCACCGCGGGCGGTTTCTTCCTGTCCTTCGCCGCGGAGAGCCTCGGGGTCGCCCGGCGGCGCGCGCGGGGCAGGGAGCCGGCGCCGCCCCGGCGCGGCCGGCGGGCGCGCAAGGGCCTGCTGCACCGGCCGCTCGACTCCACCACCCTGCTCACCGGCTACCTGGCGCTGGCCTTCTTCATCCCCTCCAACCTCGACCTGCCGGCGCTCGGCGGCGTCGGCACCCCCGCGAACGTCTTCGCGCTGCTGGGCCTGCTCTGGTACGCGGCGTCCTGGCTCAGCGGCCGGGTGCGGCCCGCTCCCGGCACCCGGGGGCCGCGGCTGGTGATGTGCGTGCTGGCGGCGGCGGTCCTGCTCGCCTACGTCGCGGACGCCTCGCGCAGCAGCTCGCACGAGGAGGTGCTGGCCGCGGACCGCGGCCTGATCGGGCTGCTGGTGTGGGTGTCGCTGGTGGTGCTGACCTCGGCCGGCATCCACGAGCGTGAGCGCCTGGACACGCTGCTGCGGCGGATGGTGGTGATGGCCAGCGTGGTGGCGGCGATCGGCTACTACGACTTCTTCACCGCGACGAACATCGCCGACTCCTTCCACATCCCCGGGCTGCAGTCCAGCGTCTCCGGCGTGCGCACCCTGGACCGGGGCTCGTTCACCCGGCCGCGCTCGACGACCGCGCAGTCGCTGGAGTTCGCCGGGATGCTGGCGATCCTGGTGCCCTTCGCGGTGCAGCAGGCGTTCGACCCGGTGCGCAAGCACGCCGGCGTGGTGCGCCGCTGGGCCCCGGTGCTGCTGATGGGCGGCGCGCTGCCGCTCACCGTGTCGCGGACGTCGATCATCGGCGCGGTGATCGTGATCCTGGTGATGCTGCCGCGCTGGAAGCCGCAGCGGCGCTGGGGGGCGATCGGCGTGCTGCTGGTGTCGGTCGGCGCGTTCAAGGTGATCATCCCCGGGCTGATCGGGACGATCACCACGCTGTTCTCCACGTTCCTGTCCAACTCCGACAGCAGCACCCAGGCGCGCACCGTGAAGTACTCGGCGATCGTGCCGTACCTGCGGGAGCATCCGCTGTTCGGGCGGGGGTTCGGCACCTTCACACCGGACCTGTACTTCTTCACCGACAACCAGTACATGCTGTCGCTCGCGGAGATGGGGCTGCTCGGCCTGGTGGCCATGTTCTGCCTGTTCTTCGCCGGCATCCACCACGGCGGCGCGATCCGCCGGCTGGCCCGCACCGAGTCCGACCGGGAGCTGGGGCAGGCGTTCTTCGCCTCGGCGATGGTCGCGCTCGTCATCAGCGCCACCTTCGACGCGCTGATGTTCCCGATGTTCGCCGGGATGTTCTTCGTGACCCTCGGCGCCGGCGGCAGCTACGTCGGCTTCGCGCGGCGCGCCGCGGCGGCTCCAGGAGACCTCGCGCCGGCCTCCGTCGAGGACCCGGCCGGCGCCGCGGGCGACCGCACCGACCGTACCGACTCACCCCAACTCGTGGAGTCCTGATGTCCCTTGCCCCGAAGGCCGCAGGGCCGGTCGTGGTGCTCGCCGTCACCTGGAACAGCGCCGCGCTGCTCCCGGACTTCCTGGCGGCCCTGCCGCAGGGCATGGCCGGCGTGGACTACCGGCTGGTGGTCGCCGACAACGACTCCGCGGACGACACGGTGGCGGTGCTGCGCGCGCTCGCGCCGGACGCCACGGTGGTGCAGACCGGCCGCAACGCCGGGTACGCGGCCGGCATCAACGCGGCGCTGGCCGCCGCCGCGCGGTGGGAGAGCGGTGTCCGGGCGGCCGTGGTCTGCAACCCCGACACCCGGATGCGGCCGGGCTGCGGCCGGACCCTGCTGGACGCGCTCGGCGAGGAGCTCCCGGACGGCTCCCGCGTCGGCATCAGCGTCCCGGTGCTGTACGAGGCGGACGGCGCGACGGTGTCGCGCACGCTGCGGCGCGAGCCGACCGTGCTGCGGGCACTGGCCGAGGCCGTCATCGGCAACCGCAGGGCGGGCCGGTTCCCGGCGCTCGGCGAACTGGTCACCGACCCGGCCGCGTACACCGCCGCGACCCGCGCGGACTGGGCGACCGGCGCGCTCATGGCGCTGTCCGCCGAGGTCATGGCCGCGTGCGGGCCGTGGGACGAGTTCTACTTCCTGTACTCCGAGGAGACCGAGTTCTGCCTGCGGGCCAGGGACAGGGGATTCGCCACCCGGTTGGCGCCGGCGGCCGCCGCGGTGCACGAGGGCGGCCAGTCGCGGGTCTCCCCCCGGCTGTGGACGCTGCTGGTGCTCAACCGTGTCCGGCTGCACCGGCGGCGGCACGGCGCCGCGGCGGCCGCCGCCTTCTGGGCGGCGGTGCTGCTGCGGGAGACCTCGCGGTCGGTCATCGGCAAGGCGCCGAGCCGGGCGGCGCTGCGGGCCCTGGTCAGTCCTTCGAGGCTGCGGGAGCGTCCTGGCCCTGCTCCGTCCGCACCGCGATCAGCGACTTCGTGACGCCGAGCACCCGCTCGCCGAGCAGCAGGTCGCCGGGGAAGAGGTAGCGCATCTCGGTCCTGGTGAGCAGCTCGATGCCCACCACGGCCGCCATGCCCTCCTCCGGGCTGCCGGGGCGGCTGTGGGTGAGCGGCCAGCGCCGCACCAGCCGGGCGCGCGCGGCCAGCGGCAGGAACTGGAACCCGGGCGCGACGAAGTGCGGCTCGACCGGGAAGTAGCGGTACGGCGTCTGGATCCAGTGCAGCGGGGCCAGCAGCCGGACGGCGGCGGCGAACCGCTGCCGCTGGCTGTGGCCGCCGACGTGCTCGATGGTGGAGTTGGAGAAGACCAGGTCGTGGCGGCCGAGCGCGGCGGCGACCTCGGGGTCGGTGACGTCGGCGTTCTCCGCGCTGATCCAGTCGGGCAGGTCGGCCGGGTGCGGTTCGAGGTTGATCAGGTGGACGTGCTTGGCGCGCAGGGGCGCGCGCAGCCACATGTCGGCGGTGCCGCCGAGGTCCACCACCGTCATGTCCTCGATGGCGGGGAACAGCCGCCGGAACCTCTCCCAGCGGGATATGCGCAGGCGTTCGCCGATCGATCCTGGGGCGTCGACGAAGCGGTTGCGAAGGGCGCGGGCGTCGGGCATCGGGTGTACCGCCTGGGGTGAGGGCGCCCGGAGGTCCGGGCGTGGGTCGGGATGACGGGGACGGGGATGACGGGCTCGGATGACGTGGGACGCGGCGCGCGGGCTGCGCGCCGCGGCTACCACTGGGTGAAGAAGCTCGTCGGGTTGACGAGGTAGCGGACGGTGATGTGCGGGATGTGCCGGATACGGCGGCCGCGCGAGTAGCGGCGGACGAACTCCCAGTCCTCGCGCGGCATCACCCCCTTCTTCCGGTACAGCCAGCTGAACCGCAGGGCAGGGGTGCGGCGGGCGACGAAGGCGTTGATGTCGACGAACGACTCGTCGGCGTTGCGGCGGCGGTCCCACGGCACCGACAGCACGTCGTGCTCGGTGCCGTCGGGCAGCAGGCGCTGCACCGCGGTGTAGACGGCGTCGGGGCCGTCCGGCGCCTCCAGCACCTCCAGGGCGGTGGCCAGGTGGTCCGGTTGCCACACGTTGTCGTCGTCGAGGAAGGCGACGTAGCGGGAGCGGGTCAGCCGCATCGCGACGTTGCGCACCACGCCGCAGTCACCGGAGTTCCTCTCCATGGAGACGGCGAACAGCCTCGGGTCGTCGGGGAGTTCCGGCAGGTCGCCGGCGCCGTCGTCCACCACCATGACGACCTGGTCGCGGTAGCTCTGGGCCAGCGCCGAGCGCACCGCGACGACCAGCGCCTCGGGGCGCCGGTAGGTGGGGATGGCGGTGACGACGGTGGCTTCGGGGACGGTCGGCAGGGTCGTCGCGAGGCGGGCGATCTCGGCGTTCGCCAGCCGGCGCAGCCGCACCCCGGAGGGCGCGAGCAGCACCTTGTTGCGCAGCTCGAAGAGCACGATCCAGCCGAACGCCCTCTTGAGCACCGTCCAAGGCAGCCGCGCCGCGGTGCGCAGGGGGCCTCTGCCGGCCGGGTCCCGGGCGGTCACGAGGTCGCCCCTGGGGCGACCGGTCTTCCGTCGGACATGTGGTTGTCGCTCCAGACGTTGCCTGAGCCACCCGCGTTCCAGGCGGCGACGGGGCCGTATCCGCCGGAGCCCGGGTGGTACTGGGTGGAGAACGTGTTGCCGGTGACCTTGATGCCG
Source organism: Actinacidiphila polyblastidii (assembly GCF_036353415.1). NCBI lineage: Bacteria > Bacillati > Actinomycetota > Actinomycetes > Kitasatosporales > Streptomycetaceae > Actinacidiphila > Actinacidiphila polyblastidii. Next base: position 10,963 of record NZ_JAZEWV010000021.1, on the reverse strand, counting down.
GTCGCGCCGGGACCGCCGGCGTAGAGCGCGTACGCGCCGCCGGCCAGCCAGTTGTCCTGCACGGTGACGTTCAGCACCGCGCCGGTGTCGGCGAACAGGCCGATGCTGCCGGAGGCGCCCTGCTCGACCGGCGTCGGGTTGAGCAGCGTGTTGTGCCGGATGGACAGGCCGCCCTTGCCGCCGCCGTCGCTGATCACCGCGTTGGTGTGCTGCCACTCGCCGCCGAGGTTCTTGAACGGCGTGACGTCGTGCACGTAGTTGTCGTGCAGGTCGCCCTGGCCCATGGACAGGGCGTCGCCGAAGACCGACACGTCGCACCAGCCGACCTCGATCGAGCTGGTCCCCATGTTCGACACGGCGTAGTCCACGCCCCCGTTGTCCGGGCCCTTGCCGGCCACCGCGGTGATCGTGGTGTGCAGGATGCGCAGGCCGCTGTAGCCGGAGCGCAGGTTGATCCCCCACCAGTTGTCGGAGGTGATCCTGCTGTCGATGACGGTGACGTCGTTGGCGTAGATGTCGAGGGAGCCGGTGATGTCCCAGCGGCTGATGACCATCCCGTCGGTCTTCACCGACATCGCGCCGGTCGCGTGCGGCTTCATCGGCAGCCGGGGCCCGGTGGTGTGGGCGCTGGGGAAGCCGCAGCTCTCGAAGGTGGTGCAGGGGCCGCCCTTGCCCGCGGCGCCGCCGGTGGCCTTCGGGCGGTGGCCGGTGGCACGGGGCGTCGGGGTGGGGCGGCCGATACCGGAGGTCGCGACGCCGTCGCCGGCTTCGGCGGACCGGGCCGCGGACGGCGGGGCGGAGTCCACCGCCTCGGACTCTCCCGGGGCGCAGGTCAGCGCCTGGACCGGGCAGCGGGCCGCCGCCGGCTCGCGCTCGCTGGAGTGGGTGGCGACCACCACCGAGAGCACGGCGGCTAAAACGGTGCCCGCCGCGACCAGGGCGAGCGGCTTCCAGCGGTTGCGCGGGCCCCGCCGTCTGCCGGCGGGCTCGGACTCGGAATCGGACTCGGGACCGTGCGTGGGGCGCTGTGGTGCGGGCATGGCGTGCTACCTCGTTCAGGGTTCGGAGAGCGCGGTTCCGCGCAGGAAGTGACGGCTCGGCAGCACGCACAGCGCGTAGGCGGCGAGTGCCGTGAGGCCGGTGGCGGCGAGCGCGGGGCGGCCGTCGCCGAACTGCGCCCGAAGGCCCAGGACGACCGCGGCCATCACGGCGCCGCCGAGGAAGGGCCAGGAGCAGGCTCTGGCGATCCAGCGCACGCTGATCCCGGCCCGGCTCAGCGCCAGGAGGAAGAAGGGGACGACGACGCCGCCGGCGACCAGGACGTGGCCCTGGGCGACGCCGACGATGCCGTGCCGGTGGGCGGCGACGACGAGCACCGGGAACAGCACGGCCAGCCAGAGCGCCTGCACCCCGATCAGGGCGCGGCGCCTGCCGACCGCGACCAGGCAGTCGTAGCCCAATTCGCAGCCGATGCGGATCAGCCCGAGCGCCATCAGCCACGGCAGCGCCCTGGCCGCGGGCACCCACTTGCTGCCGTAGACGAGCTCGACGACCGGTGCGGCGAGTCCCGCGAGCAGCACGCACAGCGGGACGGTGCCGGTGACCAGGACGGCCAGCGCGCGGCTGAACCCGCGCGCGAGGCCCTGCGGGGTGCCGGCGAGCCGGGAGAAGCCGGCGAAGGACACCCGCCGGGCGGCCTCCGAGATGATCCGGACCGGCCAGCCGGAGACGTTGAACGCGAGGACGTAGAAGCCGAGGGAGACCTTGCCGAGGGTGGAGCCGACGACCAGGGTGTCGAGGTTGACCACGCACAGCGCGAGCAGGCTGGCGCCGGCCAGCGGCACCCCGAACCGCAGCAGCGCCCTGGCCTGCCGGGCGTCCCAGCCGAACTTCAGCGTGCCGGGGGCGGCGAGGCAGAAGCCGGTCAGCGCCACGGTGTTGCCCGCCACCGCTCCCCAGGCGAAGCTGATCGCGCCGGTGCCGGCGAAGGCCAGCACCAGCGTGACGGTGGTGCTGGTGACGAAGTTGGCCGCGTCGATCACCATGCGCCGGCCCTGGGCGAACTCGCGGGTGAGGAACCCGGCGGGCACCTGCGCTATCCCGTCGAGGATCACGCACAGGCACATCACCCGCAGCACGCCGGCTGCCTCCGGCGACCCGACGGTGCGGGCGACCGCGGGGGCGGCGGCGTAGAGCACGGCGTACAGCGCGGTGCTGGACGCGGTGCTGAGGGTCAGCACGGTGGGCGAGAACCGCCGCGCGTCGCCGTCCCAGCGGATGATGGCCAGCCCGACGCCGAGTTCGTTGGCGGCGAGCAGGACGAGCAGCACGGTCTGGGCGATGCCGTAGACGCCCCAGGCGGCGGGGCCGAGGGCGAAGCGGGCGAGCAGGATGCCGGTCACGAAGTTGCCCAGCCGCATGACGACGGTGTTGATCAGGCTCCAGCGGGCGGCGGAGCGGACCTTGCGGCCCAGCGACGGAGCGGCGGGCGTCCCGGCGGCGGGCGCCGCCACCGGCGTCCCGGGGGTTGCGGGGGTTGCGGGGGTCCCGCCTGCGGTGGCCTCGGGGGCGGGGGTCGTGTCGTCGTCGGGGTCCTGGATCGCCCAGGAGGGCACCCGCCGTGCCGGGCGGGGAACGTCGGCGGGCCGGTCGGCGGCCCCGCCGGCCGTGCTGTCAGTGGCGCGCGCCCTGTTCATGAGACGGCTCCTTGCCGAGCGGCTCCTGGGAAGCGGGGTCACACGAAACGGTGCGCTTCGCTGCCCGTCGCCTCGGTGTCGGTCGCTGCGGGGTCGTGGTCCGGCGAGGACCCGGAGCCCGGTACGGAGGGCGGCGCGTCGGAGCCGCGCTCGTCGGCGGCCCACACGTCGGACACGGCGGTGTCGAGCGGTGTGCCGTCGGCGGCCGAGCCGTCCGGGGTGCGGCCGCCGGAGCCGCGCCGGCCCGGTGTGCGGCCGCCGGAGCTCGACCAGCTGGGGGTGTGCCGGGCCGGCGCGGAGGACCGCTGCGCGTGCGCGCCGGCACCCTGCGCCGCCGCGCCCGCCGTGCCGCTGGCCGGCTCCACGCCCGGCGCCGCGGCGGCCTGCTCCGGCTCGCCCCGCCCGCCGGAGGTGCGGCGGCGGGTTCCGCGCCCGCCGGGGGCGCGCAGCCGGGCGTCCACGTAGAAGGTGGCGACCATGCTGACCACGATGCCCATCAGCGCGGCCAGCACCAGGTACTCGTACCGGGTCTTGTTCTGCGCGACCGGGTTCTGCGGCGGCACGATGGTGGCCATCCGGATCATCGCCTGGGACGTCACGGCCTGGTCGTCCTGGAACTGCCGGAGGCGTACGGCCGCGTACGAGGTGAGCAGCCGGTCGGCGGACAGCACCGCGTCCTTGTCGCTGCCGGTCGCGGTGAGCCACATCAGCGGGCCGAGCGCGTTGTCGGCGATCTTGGCCTCGGTGGGGCAGCTGACACCCTCGGACCGCAGATGCGCTATCGCGGCGTCGGAGTTGAGGTTGCGGGCCAGGCTGTCGGCCATGCCGTTCAGCGAGAGCTGCGTGCTCAGGAACGGGTTGCCGTTGAAGGCGACCGTGGCCTTCTGGGAGTTGAGCAGGACGACGGTGCTCTGCGACTTGTAGGTGACCGGGACCTTGACGTACGCGCCGGCCGTCAGCGCCACGGTGAGCAGCAGTCCGGGCAGCAGGACGTACCAACGCCTGCGCATGATCCGGACGATCTCTGCCAGATCCATGGACATCCCCTCAACGGCCCCGAGTTGCGTGATCAGCATATGGTGTGCGATGCCCCGACGAGGGGCATTCGGCCCGCGGCCGGATGTACGGCTCATTCCGTCCGTGCGGCGGGGCGCTCGGGTACGGGCAGGTCGGTGGGCCGGAGCCGGGCCGCGGCGGCGCCTCCGGTCAGCAGCACCTCGGCGATGCGGTCGCCCGCCCTGCCGTCCCACAGCTCGGGCCGGCGCGGCCGCGGCGGGTCGTCGAGCACCCGGTGGGCGGTGGCGACGATCCGGTCCGGGTCGCGTCCCGCCAGCACGTTGGTGCCTTCGGTGACGGTGACCGGCCGTTCGGTGTTGTCCCGCAGCGTCACGCACGGCACGCCGAGCGCGGTGGTCTCCTCCTGCACCCCCCCGGAGTCGGTGAGCACCAGCGCGGCGCCGTCCTGGAGCGCGACGAAGTCGAGGTAGCCGGCCGGCGGCACCAGGCGGACGCCCGCGGGCACCCCGGCGGCGGCGAGCCGGCCGGCCGCGCGCGGGTGCACCGGCAGCAGCAGCGGCAGCCGCTCGGCGACCGCGCCGAGCGCCTTGAGCAGGCCGGTGAGCACCGCGGGGTCGTCGACGTTGGCGGGGCGGTGCAGGGTGACCAGGCCGTACCGGCCCGCCGCCACCCCGTGCCGCGCGAGGGCGTCGCCCGCCCTGGCCCGGTCGAGGTTGGCGAGCAGCGAGTCGATCATCACGTTGCCGACCACGTGGATCTGGTCCTCGCGGTACCCCTCGGCGCGCAGGTTGTCCGCCGCGTCGGGCGAGGGGGCCAGCAGGTAGTCGCTGACCCGGTCGGTGACGACGCGGTTGACCTCCTCCGGCATCCCCCAGTCGCGGCTGCGCAGCCCCGCCTCGACGTGGGCGAGCAGCGGTCCCGCCTTGGCGGTGACCAGCGCGCAGGCGACGGTGGAGTTGATGTCGCCGACGACGACCACCGCGTCCGGCGCGGTCTCGGCGAGCAGCGGTTCGAAGGCGGTCATCACGCGCCCGGTCTGCTCCGCGTGGGTGCCGGAGCCGACGCCGAGGTAGCGGTCGGGCGGGCGGATGCCGAGGTCGGCGAAGAACACGTCGTTCATCGCCGGGTCGTAGTGCTGCCCGGTGTGGACCAGCAGGACGTCGGCGCCGCGGCGCTCCAGCGCGTCCATCACCGGCTTGATCTTCATGTAGTTGGGGCGGGCGCCGGCCACGCACACGATCCGCGGGCCGCCGCCGCCCGCCCCGGCGGCGGCCGGGTCCGAGCCGGCGGCCAGGTGGGTGCCGCCGGCCGGGTGGGTGTCGGCCATCGGTCAGAGCACCTCGATCGAGGGCCCGGACAGCCGCCTGCGGCAGTCGAGCACGAAGGAGGCGTGCTCCGTCACCAGGTCGTAGTCGAAGGCGTCGTGGTCGGTGAGCAGCACCACCACGTCGGCGTGGGCGATCTCCTTGCGGGTCAGCTCGACCCGCACCAGCCGGGGGTCGACGGCCGCGGTCTCCACCACGTGCGGGTCGGCGGCCCTGACCTTGGCGCCCATGTCGAGCAGCAGCTGGGAGATGCGCAGCGACGGCGACTCGCGCGCGTCGCCGGTGTTCTTCTTGTAGGCCAGGCCGAGCAGCAGCACCCGGGAGCCGTTGACCGAGCGGCGGCGCGTGTTGAGGGCGTCGATCACCCGGCGGGTGACGTACTCGGGCATGTGGCCGTTGATGTCGTTGGCCAGCTCCACGAAGCGGAAGCTCTGGCCGAGTTCGCGCTGCACCCGCCAGGACAGGTACGAGGGGTCGATCGGCAGGCAGTGGCCGCCGACGCCGGGTCCCGGGGTGAACTTCATGAACCCGAACGGCTTGCTGGAGGCGGCGTCGATGGCCTGCCACACGTCGATGTCCAGGTGCCGGGCGAACATCGCGATCTCGTTGACCAGCGCGATGTTGACGTGCCGGAAGGTGTTCTCCAGCAGCTTGGCCAGTTCGGCCTCCTTCGGGGAGCCGACCGGCACGGTGGTGTCGACCAGCGCGTCGTAGAAGTCCTGGACGGCCTTCAGGGAGGCCGCGTCGACGCCCGAGACGACCTTGGGCGTCTGCTGGAAGCCCCACACCGGGTTGCCGGGGTCGATCCGCTCGGGGCTGTAGCCCAGGTGGAAGTCGGCGCCCGCGGTCAGCCCCGAGCCGTCCTCCAGCAGCGGGCCGAAGAGGTCCTGGGTGGTGCCCGGGTAGGTGGTGGACTCCAGCACCACGGTGGCGCCGGGCCGCAGGTAGCGGGCCAGCGTGCGGGCCGACTCCTCGATGTAGCGCAGGTCGGGCACGCCCTCGTGCAGCGGCGTGGGCACGGTCACGACGGCGACGTCGAAGCCGCCGCAGTCCCGCGCCGCGTCGCTGGGCCGGTAGGAGCCGGCGTCCATCGCGGCGATGATCCGCTCGGCGGACACGTCCTCCACGTAACTGACGCCGGCGGCCAGTGACTTGATCCGCCGGGCGTCGACGTCGTACCCGACCACCTCGTGCCCGACCTCAGCGGCCCTGATCGCCAGCGGAAGTCCTACGTAGCCCTGTCCAACCACGACGACACGCATCAGCAACTCCTGTTCGCGGAACCCGCAGCGGGGGTGGGGCGGATGAGTTCGCGGGCCGTCATCAGCAGGAAGGCCGCGTTGGTGGTGAGATAGCGCCGGGCGAGCCGGCGGGGTTCCTGGAGCAGGCGGTACAGCCACTCCAGGCCGAGGCGCTGCCATCCGCGCGGGGCGCGGCGGGTGACGCCGGCCAGGATGTCGAAGGAGCCGCCGACGCCGTGCACGACGTGCACGCCGGTGCGGTGGCCGTGGGCGGCGGTGAAGATCTCCTTCTTCGGCGAGGTCATACCGAGGAAGAGCAGGTCCGCGCCGCTGTCGCGGACGGCGTCGGCCACCGCTTCCTGGTCGGCGTCGCCGAAGTAGCCGTCGCGGGCGCCGGCGACCTTCAGCGCGGGGTACCGCGCGGCGACCCGGCGGGCCATCTCGCCCAGCACGTGGTCCTTGGCGCCGAGGAAGTACACCGAGTACCCCTCGCGCTCCGCGGCGGCCAGCAGCCGGGTGAACAGGTCGATCCCGGCGACGCGTTCGGGCAGCCGGGCGCGGAGCAGCCGGCTCGCCCACACCACGGCCTGGCCGTCGGCGACGACCAGGTCGCAGCCGGCCACGGCGTCGCCCAGCCGCGGGTCGCGGCGCATGTTGACGAGCTTGGCGGCGTTGACGACGCCGACCTCGAGGCGGGCGCCGTCGCGGACCGCGGCGAGGCAGCGGTCCACGGTCTGGTCCATCGTCAGCGGGTCGACGCCGATCCCGAACAGCGTGACGCGCGCGGTCATCCGCGGGCCTCCGGGCGCGCGGCGGTGCCGGTGGCGGCGGTGGCAGTGCCGATGGCGGTGCCCCTGGCCGGGGCCGCCGGGGCGAGCCACGCGTGCAGCATCCAGCCGAACTCGTACGGCCGGCACTCGCGGTCGATCGCGGCCGGGCGGTAGAGCCGGTCGAGGACGCCGAGCCGGAGGCCGGGGACGACCCGGGTGGCCAGGCCGCGGGCGGCGCGGACGGCCTTGCGGTCGCCGCGGTGCACCTTGCGCCAGGTGACCCCGTCGGCGTCCCGGATCATCGGCTCCTCGCGTCCCGCGGCGGCGAGTTCGGGCGGTGCGGCCATCCAGGCCAGGCCGCGGCGGATCCAGCGGCCGTAGTCGCCGCCGCCGGCGTCCGCCACGTCGAACAGCGCGGTCGGCGCCATCGCGTGCTGGTGGACGCTGTAGACGGGGTAGCCCTCGATGGTGCGGCCGGTCCGCGCGTCGTAGTGCCACCACCACTGGCCGCCGTCGCCCTGCAGCTCGCAGATGCGGGCCGCGCAGGCGTCCGCTGCGGCGAGGGCCCGCGGGTCGTCGCCCGAGGCGTGGGCGCGGGCGAGGGCCTGCAACGGGTAGGTCTGGTCGGCGAAGCAGCTGACGTGCGCCCGGTACCAGGGGACCAGTCCGGGTCCTGTGGCGTGCGGGAACAGCGGGCTGTCGCCGATCCGCGCGGCCAGCAGCCGGTCGCGGGCCGCGGCGAGCGGCGCTTCGACGTCGGCGGCGCCGCGGGCCGCGGCGAGCGCGGAGAGCGCCCAGGCGGCCTCGACCGTGTAGCGGGGGCCGGTGCGCGCGTCGAGGGCGGCGAGCCGTTCCAGCGCGTCGGTCAGTTCCGGGTGGCCGGTGTCGGCGGCGGCCCAGGCCACCAGTGCGGCGTCGCCGAGGTTCGTCACCCCGGGCAGCCGCTGGATCAGCAGCCCGGTGAACTCCCGCGCGGTGTGGCCGCCGAGCACCGCGCGCTGCCGCTCGACCGGCAGCAGCCGGGCGCCGAGCACGGTGATCGCGGCGTACCGGGTGCTGGTGCCGCGGTCCTCCAGCGTGCGGCCGCCGCCGGGTGCGGCGACGGCGGCGCGGGTGAAGACGAAGGCGTCGTCCTGCGGCCGGTACATCGCGGGCAGTCCGGCCTCCGCCACCCCCAGCAGGCGATCGGCCAGTGCGTGCAGCAACGGATCCTCGCCGCCGAGCGCAGCGAGACGTGTCGTGGTCATCGTCCCCTCACAATGATCATGGGCATGGCGTGCCCGTGGTGCGCTCAGCCGGAGTGCGCGCGGCGTGCGCGCCGCGCTCCTCCCCGGCATGGAACGTCGGCCCCTCGGCGTGCGGTCGACACGCCAGGACCTGCTGGATCGTGCACACCAGCCCCCCTGGTCACTTGTTGCCCGGCGGCGCGCCGCACCCGGTGGCCGGTTCCGGTCATGACGCCGCCGACTGCCCCGAACCCCCGCCGGAGCAAGCCGATCCCCCGATCCGGCACGCAACGTGTGGAACACGATATGCCTACGGATATACGCCGATTGACGTTTTGCGGAAACCTGCCGCCGTCTGTTCACACCCGGTTCCGCTCGGCCCGTCCCACCGGGTCCGCGCGCCGGCGCGGGCCGGCGCTGCGGCCGGAGTCAGTCCCGCTCGAACAGCGTGCCGTCCTTCTCCTCGTACAGCGCGCCGGTGCGCGGGCACTCCCAGCCGCCCGGCTCGCCGTCGCGCGCGGTGAGCCGCTCGCCGGCCCGGCCGACCCAGCCGATCCGGCGGGCCGGCACCCCGGCGACCAGCGCGAAGTCGGGCACGTCGCGGGTCACCACGGCGCCCGCCGCGACCAGCGCCCAGCGGCCGACGCGCACCGGCGCCACGCACACCGAGCGGGCGCCGAGCGAGGCGCCCTCGGCCACCCGCACCGCCACCGGCTGCCAGTCGCCGCCGCGCTTGAGCCGGCCCTCGGGGTCCACGGACCTCGGGAAGTAGTCGTTGGTGAGCACCGCGGCGGGGCCGACGAAGACGCCGTCGGCCAGTTCGGCCGGCTCGTAGACCAGCGCGTAGTTCTGCAGTTTGACGCGGTCGCCGATGCGCACGCCGGGGCCGACGTAGGCGCCGCGGCCCACGCTGCAGCCGCTGCCGAGTTTGGCGTCCTCGCGGATCTGGGCCAGATCCCAGATCGTGGTGTCCTCGCCGAGTTCCGCTGTCGCGTCCACCTGCGCGGTGGGCTGAATCCTGACCGTCACGCCGACCTTCCCCCCAGAACGTCCCGCTTGTCCGGGTGAGCATAGGTCGTCGGCGGGCGGCGCGGCGCCGTTCCCGCGGACCCGAGCGCGGGGTGCGCCGCGGGGGTCACAATTGGGGCGCCGCCGGCCAGGGCCGGGTGGCGGGGGATCGAGAAAAGGGCGTGATGGCGTTGCGTGAGCTGGGGATCTCGGGGACCTGGGTGCATGAGCCCAAGGTGTACAGCGACAGCAGGGGGGACTTCCACGAGTGGTTCAAGGAGGCCGAGTTCGGCGGCGCGACCGGTCGCGGGCTGCGGCTGGCGCAGGCGAACTCCTCGACGTCCGTACGCGGAACGCTGCGAGGCGTCCACTTCGCGGACGTACCCCCGGGCCAGGCGAAGTACGTCACCTGCGTACGCGGCGCGGTCCTGGACGTGGTGGTGGACATCCGGGTGGGCTCCCCCACCTTCGGCAGCTGGGAGGGGGTGCGGCTGGACGACGTGGACCACACCTCGGTGTTCGTCTCGGAGGGCCTGGGGCACGCCTTCATGGCGCTGACCCACGACGCGACGGTGGTGTACCTGTGCTCCGAGGGGTACGCGCCGGCCCGTGAGCACGGCATCGACCCGTTCGACCCGGATCTGGCGATCGCCTGGCCGTCCGGCGTCGAGCCGCTGCTGTCGGACCGGGACGCCGCCGCGCCCTCGCTCGCCGAGGCGATGGACAAGGGGATGCTGCCGTCGTACGACGCGTGTCGGGCCTTCTACGCGGAGTCCCAGCGTCCGCTGCGGTGACCGAAGCCGGTGTCGGAGCCGCGGTGGTGGAGGAGTTCGAGCAGGTAGTGGCCGTAGCCGCTCTTCAGGAGCGGCTCGGCCAGCTCCCGCAGCCGGGCGTCGTCGATGAACCCGGCCAGCCAGGCCGCCTCCTCGATGCACCCGATCTTGAAGCCCTGCCGCTCCTCCACCACCCGCACGTACTCCGACGCCTGCACCAGCGACTGGAACGTGCCGGTGTCCAACCACACCGTGCCCCGGTCCAGCACCGAGACCGTCAACCGCCCCCGCTCCAGGTACTCCTGGTTGACATGCGATATCTCCAACTCACCCCGCGCACTGGGCGTGAGCTTGCGGGCCACCGCCACCACCTCGCTGTCGTAGAAGTACAACCCCGGCACCGCGTACCGCGACCGCGGACGCACCGGCTTCTCCTCGATCGACAGCGCCTTGCCCCCCGCGTCGAACTCCACCACCCCGTAGTCACCGGGATTCGCCACCGCGTGCGCGAAGACCACACCCCCCTGCGGCCGCGCGTACGCGGCCAACTGCCGCCCCAGCCCCGCACCATGGAAGATGTTGTCACCCAGCACCAGCGCCACCGGCTCATCACCGATGAACTCCTCACCGATCAAGAACGCCTCGGCGATCCCCGCCGGCCGCTCCTGCGCCGCGAAGGAGAACCGCAGCCCGTAACGGGACCCGTCCCCCAGCAGCCGCTCGAACTGCGACCGGTCCTCCGGCGTGGTGATGATCAGGATGTCCCGGACCCCCGCCGTGACCAGCGTCGTCAACGGGTAATAGATCATCGGCTTGTCGAACACCGGCATCAACTGCTTCGAGACCGCCATCGTGATCGGCCAAAGACGGGACCCGGTGCCACCTGCGAGCACAATTCCGCGCATGC